>JAFAYE010000001.1:0-310277 GCA_019240525.1 Candidatus Eremiobacterota bacterium | reverse complement strand
GACGGTGGAGCTCTTTATCGACGAGCAGTCACAGCCGGTGATCGAGTTGGTTGTCGATCCCGAAGACTTGGGTAAGGTGATCGGTCGTAGCGGGCGCGTCGCTCACGCGCTGCGGACGGTCGTTCGCGCAACGGCCGAGGGTCGCGTTGCCGTCGATATTCTTGACAGCGAAGAAGCCGCGCGGGATCTCGAGGATGACGGCGCTTCGACATGACGTTGTCGCCGGGCGAATCGCCGGGATCTTCGGTCTTCGCGGAGAGTTGAAGTGCGACCCGACTAGCGCGGGTCGCATTAGCTTTTTCGAGGGCGCGCAGCTGCACTGCGAGCTCGGCGAGCGCGCATGGCCGGTGCGAATAACATCGGTACGCTCGCATCAGAAGCGCTTATTGATTCGCATCGACGGGGTCGAAGACGCCGACGCTGCCGCCGCGTATGCCGGAGCGGTGCTCTACTCACCCCGCCAAGAAATTTCGCTGGGTGCGAACGAATATCTCGACGACGATCTCGCCGGATGCTCGGTCGTCGGGATTAACGGAACGAACTACGGTGTCGTCGAGCGGGTCGAGCACTACCCGTCGAGCGACATGCTCGTGCTCGGGGGAGGCATGGTGCCGATGGTGCGCGCGATCGTCGTCGAAATCGACCTCGATCGGCGGCGAATCGTGATCGACCCGCCCGAGGGCCTGCTCGACTCCTAACTATTGTCGGGGTGGTCGGTGGCATAGGCAGCAACGGCGCTGTCGACGGCGCTCTTGACGGTGCTGCCCTTCCCGCTGCTGGTGCCCAAAATCGCACCGAAGCACGTGTAGACGGTTAGGGTGAAGGTAATCTGCGGCTTTCCGTGCGTCGGCAACTCCGTAAGCGTGCCGCCGGCGATCGTATTGTTGCGATTCGCTCCGCAGATTGCGTCGGCCGACTGGGCGACGTTCGACGTGATGGCGGTCGTTTGCGCGTTGAAGCGAGCGTTGAGCGCGAAGTACAGCTCGTGCGATGCGTTGGCCAAATCGGCCGCGACGACCGCACCAGAGGCGGTCACCGGTGCAACGATGATGCCCCGGCTGGGTTTGACGATGGGAGCCGGAGACGGTCCTCGCGCCGCACCCTTGTGCTTGAAGACCGAACTGACAATGCTGCTTATTCCGGTAAGCGGCATTTGAGCGCCGTTGGTCGACGTCGGGGCGGGGGTATTCGACGGCTGCGTTTCCACGTTCTCGGTGCCGCGGCCGACAAAGGCCAAGATCTGTTCGCGCGCTAAGAGCGATTGCGATGCGACGTCGGCGACGGAAGATACTTGCGCCGTCTGCGAAAAGAGGATCACGCCGCTTTCGACGCTGACCACTTGTTCGACCACCGATGCGTGGTCGCCGACGGGCGTGACGTATCCGCTGATATAAAAATCGGCGTGCGCGGTGCGCGCGTTTTCCAAAAAATTCGCGCGTTTGACTCCTTGCGGCACGGCGGGAACGGTAATACCGCCCGCGGCGATCATCTCCTGGGCCAGAATTTGCGCGATCGCCGCACCGAGCCTAACGTCCACCCCGGTCTGAACGTCGAAGGGATAAATAACGACGACGGGCATCTGCTCGATTGCGGCGGGCGTTGCACTGGGCGCGGGGCTTGGCGGTGCGGCCGCGGTCACCAGCGCAAGCGATGCGCAAAGCAGCGATGTTCCAAAAATGCGACGCAGCCAGAAGTTCTTAAGCATCAGCAGCGGCTTCTTCGCCCAGCGGCTCGGGATATCCGGTCGGCCACGCAATACTGTACTCCGCTCCGAAGAGAAAAATGGAACCGATGCAATAAAACCACAGCAGCAAGACGAGGGGAGCGGAGAGCGCTCCATAGATTCGCGTGAAATCGACATGCGTCAAATACGCCGCAAACGCGTATTGAAGGGCAGGCCATGCGATCGCTACTACGGCCGCACCCCGTAGCGCGAACGCCCAGGAAACGCTGCGATTCGGCAGCCATCGGTAGAGAACGACTGCCACGATGAAGACCAACGCAATCGACAGCAAGTACGCTAAGATATGGGTAACGCGCGTAGGGTCGTAGTTCCCGGTGATGTGGAACGTGAGCGCGAGCGCAATCGGCAGCGCAATGGCGATCGTCAGCAGAATCGCCGTGACCGGCAACATCACGAAGGAGAGCGCGAGGTTGTGCACCAGCGGACGTCCCTTGGGCACGTTGAGGGCGCGATCGAGCGCATACGCTAAGCCCATGAACAGATTTTTGCCCGACCAAAGCAGGAACGCCAGAGCGATGAGGCTCGAGATGCCGCGACCATAGATGTACGTCGTGAGGTTGTTGACGATGTAGTCGTGGAGCGTCGGCGCAAGGGTGTCGAAGAATGCAAGCGCGCGGTATTGAGAGTCGGGCAGCACGAAAGTAATCGCGCTCAACGCGAGGACGCTCAGCGGAAAGAGAGCAAAAATGGCGTTGAATGCAACCGATTGCGCGTGGAAAGCGCAGCCGTCTCGAGCGAAGCGAACGGCGGCTTCGCGAAACGCGGAGATGAGTCGATGCATTCCAGGCGGTATATCGTACGAAGTGCCGCTATTCCCACCGGGAGCACCGGTCAGCGTGCTGATCGATGGACGCCCTCTCGCCGCGTACGTGCATGCATACGAGTCGGGCGGACGCGTTTATGCCACGGTTGCTCCACTGCTGACGCAACTCGCCGATCGTCTTTGGCTCAGCGGCGGGACGTTGGTCGTCCAACGGGGCAAGCGGCGCGTCCACGTTGTGCTCGAGCCGCCGTACGCGAGCGATTACGGCGATACGTTCGTGCCGGCAGGACCGGTGCTTCGTGCGCTCGGTGCCAGTGTGCGCTACGATGCGCCGGCGCACCGTCTCATGGTTACCATTCCACTGCGGGCGCCGCTCCTCGCTCCGACGCCTTTTGTTCCGCCGGGAGAGGCAGTTGTACCAAGCAGCGTTTTTACGCCGATTCCGGGGCAAACGCCGCGGCCTATATGGACGGGATCGCCGATGCCACGGCGTACCGCGCTGCCGTTTCCGCCACCCGCCCGCGCAATGAAGCCTTAGCGCGCGGCGACCGCGGCGAGATCGAGGCCACCCAGGCCCCGATCGGAGACATTGCGCATGAGGCCTTCCATCGCGTCGATCACCGGCAAGCGCTCGTGGTGCGCCGCAGCCTGCATGAGCGTCGCATCCTTGCGCGCCATGTCGAGCGTCCACATCGCTTCATAATCGCCGCGCGCCATTCGCCGGCCGCGGCCGCGGACTTGACCGCTGGGGTCGTAGAAGTCGAACAGCGCGTAGGCTTGCTCCCGGGTGAGTCCCTGTACTTCCGCAATGCGGATTACGTCGTTGATTCCGCCGACCACGGCGAGAATCATGGCGTTCCCCATGAGCTTGAAAATCGCCGCATCTTCGGGGCGATTGCCCACGTGACGCAGGTCGCTGCACATCGCTTCCAACGCCGGGCGAACTCGGGAGACGATGGCCGGATCGCCGGACGTCATCATCACGCCGGTCGCGGTGAGGGCCATTGGCGGTCCCATGAAGACAGGCGCGTGCACGAACGAATAACCGGCGTCGCTTAAGCGCTTATGGCGTTCGACGACACGCTGAGGGAGCACCGTGGTGTGGTCAACGATCGGAGATTCTGACGCGATACCACCCAGCGCGGCGTCGAGCACTGCGTCCACGCTCGCATCGTCGTTCAGACAGCAATGAACGAGTTGCGCGCCGCGCGCCGTCTCGGCAGGGTCGGCGAATGCGGTGGCGCCGAATGCCTCGAGCGATTGCGCTTTTGCCGCCGTGCGGTTCCACACGCGAACGGCAACACCGCGTTGCAGCATCGCGCGTACCATGGCCGAGCCGAGCATACCGGTGCCATAAAACGCGACCGTCACGCCGGTCGCCTGCGCGCCAGCAGATTGAGGCCTGCGACGATGACGGCCGCGGCAAGCGAATACCAGACCTGCACGGGGTCGGTGAGGAAATTGAGGTCCAACGCATTGTCGAGCGAATACGCGCCGTTGCCGGCAAAGGCGATTGCCACGGCGGCGGCGACGATCATCGCATTGAGCTCCCAGCCGCCGTCGCTCGCGAAAAAGCCCTTGTTGTAGTGCACGGATCCAACCGCAACCAGCATGACCAGGACGATCAGCACCGGTCCGACTGCTCCGGCGAGACCGAGGAGGGTTAACAGACCGCCGAGGGTTTCGCCCAGGCCGGCCATCAGCGCGAAGAGGCGCCCGGGACGAAACCCAAGATTTTCAAAGAAGCCGCCCGTTCCGGCGAGCCCGTGGCCGCCGAACCAGCCGAAAAGCTTCTGCGTGCCGTGAGCGATCAAGCCGAGCCCTAAAATCACTCGCACGACGAGAAACGCGACGCTGAGTGCAACGCTCATATCGAGTTTCTTCCCTCATCTGCCCGTTTGCTACCATCCAGGATTACGACCACGTCAAGCTGTACCACCGCGGCTATGCAAATAGAAGGACGAACGTTTGTGGTCAGCGGCGGCAGCTCGGGCCTGGGCGCCGCGTGTGCTCGGGAGTTCTCGCGAAACGGTGCCAACGTCGTTATCTGCGACGTCAGCGAGCGGGGGGCGGAGCTCGCGAAGGAGCTCGGCGATGCCGTCGTCTTCGCGCGCACCGATGTCACCGATGGTACGCAGGTCGCGAACGCGGTAAACACGGCCGTCGAGAGGTTCGGCGCCTTGCACGGCGCGATCAACTGCGCGGGAGTCGCGACGGCCGAGCGCGTGATCGGCCGTAACGGCCCGCTTCCCCTCGAGAACTTTTCCAAGGTCATCGCGGTCAACCTCATCGGTACGTTCAACGTCATCCGATTGGCGGCGGCGAAGATGCTCGAACGCTCGATCGAAGCCGGCGAAGATCGTGGTGTCATCGTCTGCACCGCATCGGTTGCCGCCTATGACGGTCAGGTTGGGCAAGCGGCCTATGCCGCATCGAAAGGCGGCGTCGTGGGCTTGACGCTTCCCGTTGCTCGCGAGTTCGCGCAACATCAGATTCGCGTCGTCAGCATTGCGCCGGGCATTTTCGATACGCCGATGCTTGCGGGACTCCCCGAAGCCGCGCGCGAGTCGCTGGGCAAGCAGGTGCCTTTTCCGTCGCGCCTCGGAAGGCCGGAGGAATACGCCGCGCTCGCGCGTCACATCGTGGAAAATCAGATGCTCAACGGTGAGGTGATTCGCCTCGATGGTGCGATACGAATGGCGCCGAGGTGAAATCCGCGCTTATTGCGGCGCTTGTCTTGCTTGGAATTTGCGTAGCAACCGCGCCGTTGCACGCGACGGTGCCTTCCGCTTCTATTGCAACGCCGATACCGCTACCGTCGCCCGATCTGTTACTCTACCAAATCCGCAGGCAGTTCCGCTCGCATCGTCCGCCGCCGCCGTATATCACGTACACGCTGGTTCGTAAGCAGACGCTCGACGATGGCTATCCGGATCTTCTGAACAGCTATACCTACCATATCTGGTGTCGCACCTACGATCGCGCTGCGCTCGGACGGCGCGTCTATCGGGGATCGGCGCGCGGAACGCTAGAATTTTTACGCCCGTCCTTTAACGAGCCGTGGGATCCGGGTCCTCCGACCGCCGACCTCTTCGAGCCCGCGCCGGCTCACCCGCACACGAATCCACGCGAGTTCGTTCCGACACCGGAGCCCACCGGAAGCCTCCCACCGGTCATCGCGAGCGTAACCGTGCTGGGCGAGTTCGATTATCGCGTGACGCGCATCGCCAATGAAGGCGACGAGACTCACGTCAGCCTTCAGCCGCGCCGCGATCCCGATCGCAATCGATTGCGCGAGCTGTATGTGGACCGCAAGACGCTCGAACTCAAAGAAGTGGTCGCGACCGACAAACTATACGAAGAGGATACCCATCACGTCTATCCGATGCTCTTCACGATTACGCTCGGCTGGATGCACAACATGCCGATCGTCACCCATATCCACGGTACGCCGACGTATCAAACCGATGCCGACTATCTCGGACGCGATGCCACCGTGGACTACGATTTCACCGACATTACGCTTCCTGGAGCGCTGCCGGATTGGTATTTCGACCCGCGCTCTTACGCCGCGCACACAACCGACGCGCCGTCCTAGCTCGGCTAATTCTTAAAGGGAGCGTCGGCCTTCACGAGTTGCGGAAAATCGCTTCGAAGTTTGCGGAGTTTCGGTAAGTCGTTGAAGACGATGTACGGATTTTCAGGGTTGTGAACCGCATAATCCTGGTGGTACGACTCGGCGGGATAGAAACCGTGCAGGGGTGCGACGATCGTTACGATCTTTCCTGAATAGACGTGCGCGCTTTGGAGATGCGCGATATAGGCCAGCGCCTGCGCGCGTTGTTCGGGTGTCGTATAGAAAATCTCCGATCGGTATTGCGAGCCCTCGTCGGGACCCTGACGATTGAGCTCCGTCGGATCGTGTGCGACCAGAAAATAGACGTCGAGAATTTTTTTGAACGAAATTTTTGCCGGGTCGTAGGTGACGGAGACCGACTCGGCGTGACCGGTGGAGCCGGTACTCACGGTTTCATAGTTGGCGGTGCCGGCGTCACCCCCAGCATAACCGGCGACCGCGACCGCACCGCGCAACGACCCAAAAACCAGCTGCATTCCCCAAAAGCAACCACCCGCGAGCACCACTCGCTCGGTCGGGGGCGTCGCGGCGACCGACGGTAGGCTTCCGATCGAAAAGGCGGCGAGAAGGGCGACCGCTTGCAAAAACTTCATACTCGTATAACGCGCAATGGCGACGCTTGGATGAGGGCAGCCCTTAGCGCATGTACTCGTCGAGCCAGCGCAGCCAGAGTTCGGTCAAGAGCGCAGTCTGACGTGGATCGGCCGGCCCGTGCGTCGACGCCGGAAAGACCGCGAACCTTACCGGTACGTTGTTCTCGTGCAGCGCGTGATAGAGCGCATACGATTGCGTGATCGGGACGACCGGATCTTGGGTCGTCCCCCAAATGAGCGTGGGTGTGGTAATCTGCGCGTAATACGTGATCGGCGAGTTGTCGCGATAGATGCGCTCGCCGTCGCCCGTGTAGGGCGACGCGCCGAGCGGATAGCGGTCCTGCACGTTCGACGTGGAGAGATTGTATTCGTCGAACTCGCTGTTTACCGCGGCGCCCGAAACGGCCGCGCGCCAGCGATGGTCGTGGCCGATGAGCCAGGACGTCAGTTCGCCGCCATACGACCATCCCGAAACGGAAACTCGCGAGGGGTCGACGCCGCCCGCGCGTTCCAGCGCCTCGAGTCCTGCGAGAATGTCCTCACTCGGTCCCGCGACAGTATTGCGAACGATTGCCGTCATGTAGGCATTGCCCAGATTATCGCTGCCGCGATAGTTCGGCTGCAGCACCACATACCCGTGCGAGGCGATCATCTGCGCAAGCGGCCATTGCTCGTACACGAAATCGCGCGTACTCGAAAGCCCCGGTCCGCCGTGAATGAGCACGACGACTGGATAGGTTCGATCGGAGCGCGCATCGGGCGGGCGCGTCACGACGCCATCTTCGGCGAATCCGCCGGGTCCCGTCCAGTCGAGCTCGGTCATTGCGCCAACTGCAATCTTGGCAAGAAAATCGTTGAAGTGCGTGAGGCGGCGCGGCCGTGTCGAGTCGGCCGCAAGATAATACAGTTCGCGCGCACTCTGGCTGGTCGTAGCGATAAAGGCGATCGAACCATTGTGCGAGATATCGCCGGCCAGGCCCGAGTCGAAAGTTGCGCTGGAATACGGATCGCAAACGGGATGAAGATCGCCTAACGGCAGTCGTTGGACGTCCGCAGGACCCGCGCGCCAGAGCACGGACTGCGTCGCATCGGTGGCGCAGAGAAGCATCTCCCGGGAGTTCGGCAGCCAGAGCGATGCCGCAACGTTGCGATCGAGCGCGGCGGCGAGCTGGCGATCCGCCGCGCTGCCGCCCACGCGCACGGTATTCTCGGCGTTGAAGTCGCCCCCCAGAGGATACCAGTACGAAAGCTCCGTTCCGTCGGGCGAATAGGCGGGGCTCAACTCGAAGGCGGCGTGACTCGTGAGCTTTTTCGCGGCGCGCGTCGTGACGTCGGCTTGCCAGAGCGTCGAATATTCACTGTCGCCGCTAAATGTATTTTCGACGCGCGTGTAGGTGATGTGACTCCCGTCGCGCGTCCAAGCAATCTGCGGCGAAAAGATACCGCCGGGGTCGGTTGGTGCGATGGTCCACGAGCCGCTGGTAATACGTCGCGCCGCGCCGCCCGACGCCGAAACGATCCACAGATGATCGGGCGGCGTCAGCGCCGTTGCCGTGTAATCGTTATCCCCGGCAAAAAAAAATGGCGCGTCCGGTTGCGGATCGGCGGCGACGTAGGCAATCTGCCGCCCGTCGGGGCTCCACGCCGCGTCAATGACATCACCCTGGGCCCTGGTGAGTTGCAGCATTCGGCCCGTCGGAGTTCGCAGGAAAAGTTGGCGTGGACCGTTCGAGGCCGCGCGAGCGAGAAAGGCCAAGTCGCGGCCATTGGGCGACCAGCGCGGGACGCTCACGTCGCGGCCTCGGAGCAGCGTCTGCATCCGACCAGTGCCAACGTCCACCAGCAATAAGCGATTGACGTAAGCAGCTCGCCGTAGATCTTGGCCGATCGCGAGCAGTGCGATTCGGTTGCCATCGGGTGCTATTGCTGGCTCTTCCAAGTCGACGAGCCGCGCCATGTCACTGATTTGCAGCGTTGCAGCGAAGAAGAGGCTGAGCATCCGGCCCGGGTTCGGGCCGAACGCCGCAGCTCTTCCCGCGCGAGACTACGGAGGTCCGGAAATGGTTGTGGTGCGCTGGTTGCGACCGCCAAAGAGGCCCAGCAGCCCGATGAGGCCGATCAAACCCCACCAGCCATTGCCGCCATTGCCGGCCGGATAGTTGTTCACCACCGGCGCAGCCGTCGGATTATCCATCGGATTAACCGTCGCGCCCGTGGCGGGATTCACCGTCGCTACCGGCGCCGTCGTGGTTTGATCGGTCTGTGCCGGCGCGGCCGTCGGAGCGAGGCTCAAGCCGAGCACGAAGGTTGAAACGAGGAGTACGGATTTTCTCATGCCGCTCTTTTGCCCGTCAGAACAAGCGGCTAATCTCACGCCCCGTCGCCCGTCGCTTCGCGGCTGAAGCGGTCGGCGAGAACGGCGGGTTGAAGGAGAAGACCGATGCTCGACGCTCTTCATCCGCTCGTTCGCAAGTGGTTCGCCGCGACATTTACCGGCGTTACCGAGCCGCAGCAGCGCGGATGGCCCGTCGTACGCGAGGGACAGGACGTGCTCATCTCCGCACCGACCGGATCGGGAAAGACGCTGGCGGCCTTTACCTTGGCGCTCGACGATCTGGTCCGACAAGCGAGCGCGGGAACGCTACCCGATCGAACCCTCGTACTCTACGTATCGCCGCTCAAAGCGCTGAGCAACGACTTGCGCGAGAATCTCGAGAAGCCTTTGGCCGCGCTGATCGCGCTGGCGAAGCAGGGCGGTGAATCGTTGGCTCCGATCCGCACGGCGGTGAGAACCGGCGACACAACTCCAACGCAACGCCAGCAAATGCTGCGCAATCCTCCGCACGTGCTCGTGACGACCCCCGAGTCGCTCTTTATTCTTTTGACCGCCGAGAAGTCGCGCGCGCTCTTCGCCGGCGTTACCACCGTGATCGTCGACGAGATTCACGCGATGGCTGCCGACAAGCGCGGCTCCCATCTCGCGTTGACCTTGGCTCGCCTAGACGACCTTGCCATGCGCGAAAATGGACGCAAGCCGCAGCGCATAGGTCTCTCCGCAACCGTTCGTCCTATCGAGGAAGTTGCGCGATTCTTGAGTTCCACGGCGACGATCGTCAACGTCGGACACCGCCGCGAGATGGAGTTGCGCGTCGAGGTGCCGGCGGACGAGCTCGGTCCCGTGGCAAGCAAGGAGATGTGGGGCGAGATTTACGATCGCGTCACCGAGCAGATCCAGAGTCATCGAACGACGTTGATCTTCGTTGGAACGCGTCGAATGAGCGAGCGAGTCGCATTCGCTCTCAACGAGCGGCTGGGCGAGGGCGTCGTCATGCCGCATCACGGCAGCCTTTCGCGCGAAATGCGCTTTGACGTCGAGCGGCGCCTGCGTGCGGGCGAGTTGCGCGCCGTCGTTGCGACGGCCTCGCTCGAACTGGGGATCGACATCGGTTCGGTCGATCTTGTCGTCCAACTCGGGTCGCCGCGCGCGATCGCCGTGGCATTGCAGCGGGTCGGACGTTCCGGTCACTGGGTCGGCGCAAAGCCCAAAGGAATTCTGTACGTCACCACGCGCGACGAGCTGCTGGAATGCGCGGCGCTGGTTCGCGCGATTCGCGCCGGCGCGCTCGACGCGCTCAAGATTCCGGACGCCCCGCTCGACATACTGTCGCAGCAGATCGTTGCGGCCTGCGCGCACCAGGAATGGAAGACCGAGGCGCTCTACGCGCTGGTGCGGGCCGCCTATCCCTACCGCAATCTGCCGCGGCGCGACTTTGACGACGTGATCTCGATGCTTGCCGACGGCGTCGCGACCTCCCGCGGACGAAGCGGGACCTTTCTGCACTACGATCGCGTGAACGAACGACTGCGCGCGCGTCGCGGCGCACGCCTTGCCGCGATTACCTGCGGCGGTGCGATCCCGGATAATGCGAACTATCGGGTCGTCGTCGAGCCCGAAGGCCATGTGGTCGGCACCCTCGATGAAGATTTCGCGGTCGAGAGCATGGCCGGCGATATCTTTCTGCTTGGCACCAACTCTTGGAAAGTTCGCCGCGTCGAAGCCGGCGTCGTGCGGGTCGAAGACGCGCACGGCGCGCCACCGTCAATCCCATTTTGGAACGGGGAAGGTCTCGGTCGAACGATCGAGTTATCGCGTGAAGTCTGCGAGGTGCGTGGCGCAATCGACGTACGCGACGACGCTTCCGCCCGCGAATGGCTGGAAGGGCAATGCGCTCTCGATCGCGCGGGCGCCGAACAGGCCGTTGCCTACGTGCGAGCCGGCAAGGCGATCCTCGGTACGGTCCCGACGGATCGGACGCTCGTCGCCGAGCGGTTCTTCGACGAAGGCGGTGGTATGCAGCTCATCTTGCACACGCCGTTCGGCGCTCGTATCAATCGCGCGTGGGGCCTTGCGCTGCGCAAGCGATTCTGTCGCTCGTTCAATCTCGAGTTGCAAGCCGCGGCGACGGACAACGGCTTCGTGCTCTCGCTCACCGATCAGCACGCGTTTCCGCTCGACGTCGTTTTCGAGTTCGTCAAGTCGGCCAGTGTCGAGCACACACTGACGCAGGCGCTGCTACCGGCCCCGATGTTCACGGCGCGCTGGCGTTGGAACGCCGCCCGAGCTTTAGCGATTCTGCGCTTCAGCGGAGGGCGCAAGGTGCCTCCCCAGCTCTTGCGCATGCGCGCCGACGATTTGCTCGCCTCAGTCTTTCCCGATCAAGCGGCCTGCCCTGAAAATCTGAGCGGCCCGATTCGCATACCCGATCACGTGCTGGTGCGTGAGACCATCGGCAACTGTTTGAACGAAGCCATGGACCTTCCGGGTCTGCTCGAGGTTCTGCGCGACGTGGAAGCCGGCAGAGTACGAACCGTGGCGATCGACACTCCCGAGCCCTCGCCCTTTTCTCACGAAATACTCAACGCCAATCCGTATGCGTATCTCGACGACGCGCCGCTGGAAGAGCGCCGAGCGCGTGCCGTGCAATTACGCCGCACCCTGCGCGACGACGTCGACGGCGCGGGTGTTCTCGATGCCGCGGCGATCGCCGAAGTTACGGCGGACGCATGGCCGATCGTGCGCGACGCTGACGAGTTGCACGACGCCTTGTCCTCGCTCGTCGTCCTGCCGCCGTTTGCATCGTGGGAAACGTGGTTCGAGGATCTGGTGGCAGATCGGCGCGCGATGCGGGTGAACGGCGCATGGACGTGTGCCGAACGTTTGGAGCTGGCGCGCGCGGCCTATGGTGAGGCGGGCGAAGCCCGCGACGCGGCAACGACCGAGATCGTGCGGGGTTGGCTCGAGTGCAGCGGGCCGCTTGCGGCGGTGCAGCTCGCTCAACGCTTGCGGCTCGACCTAGTGACGATCGAGGCGGCATTGCTTCGGCTCGAATCCCAAGGTCAAGTCCTGCGTGGGCGCTTCTCCGGCTCCGATGCGGGGGAGGAGTGGTGCAACCGCCGCGTCCTCGCGCGTATCCACCGCTTGACGATTGGAACCTTGCGACGCGAGATCGAACCGGTAACGACTGCCGTGTATATCGCGTTCCTGCAGCGTTGGCAGCACGTCGCGCCGCTCACTCGTCTTCATGGTATTGACGGAACGCTGCAAATCGTGCGCCAGCTGGAGGGTTACGAGATCCCGGCGTATGCGTGGGAAGAACAAGTTCTGCCCGCGCGCGTCGCCGGTTATCGTCCCGAACTGCTCGACCGGCTCTGTTATTCGGGCGAAGTCATGTGGGGACGGCTGAGTCCTCACCCCGCGCTCGAGGCCGCGCCCTTGCGCGAGCGCACCCGAGTGCGGCCCACTCGCCTTGCGCCGATCTCGCTGTTCTTGCGCGCCAACGCCGAAGAGCTGATCGTCCGCCGCACCGGCGATACCGGCGCACTGACGAACGTTTCGCGCGAAGTCCTCGAGCAGATCGAACGCTTGCACGCGCCGTTTTTCGCTGAGATTGCCAAGACCACGAAGCGGTTGCCGAGCGAGGTCGAAGAAGCGCTTTGGCAGCTCGTTGCCGCTGGGTTGGTAACCGCAGACGGCTTTGACGCACTGCGCGCGTTGAGCGATGCGAAACGCCGATTAGGCGAAAAGGGTCTTCGCGCGCGCCCGCGCTCCTCCAGCGGGCGCTGGACGTTACTGCAAGCGGCGACCGAACGGATCGACAGCGAAGCGTTCGCGCGAAGGTTGCTCGCACGGTGGGGCGTCGTCTTTCGCGATGTCATCGCCCACGAAAGCCTCGCGCCGCCATGGCGCGAGCTCCTTACCGTCTTGCGAAGGATGGAAGCGCGCGGCGAGATCCGCGGCGGCCGGTTTGTCGCGGGCTACGTCGGCGAGCAGTTCGCGCTGCCCGAAGCTCTCGAATCGCTGCGAGCGGTGCGACGCGCAAGCGGTGGTATCGAACCGCTCGCGTTGGGCGCGTACGATCCGCTCAATCTTACCGGCGTCATTTTGCCTGACGCCGTCGCTTAGCCGGCGCGAGCACGCGACCGACGGCTGCTGGCGTTATTGAGCCAGCAGCGTTTGTAAGCGCGACTCTCCGGCGTTTGCCAGGGCCTCGAGATCCTTGGCGGTCGCGTATTCCGCCGCGGTCGGCCGCGCGTACGCGCCTTCCAGCGAGTTCATCAGGAAGGCGAGCTGTTCGCGTATCTTTGTCGGATGCATGACGTCGGCTTCGCTGGAGTGCACGTCGAGAAGGATGAGATCGGCGAGCCCGGCATCGATCTGTGCACGTCGCGCGCCAGTGGCGGCGCTCTGCGCGCGTAGCGCCGAAGCGATTGCACGATCGAGACGATCGATCGATCCCAAGAGCTCCATCTCCAGCGAGAGGCGCGCCGCGAGATCCGCTGCCGAAGTATGCATTCGCGGGTCGAGTCGCACCACAAGAGGCGCGGTGACGCGCTGGGAGCCGTACTGCAGCGCAACCGTATAATTGCCGGGCACGATCGTCGGTCCGTCGGAGGTATCGGGCCAGTCGTCGGTCCCGAGATTTCGAAATCCCGGTACGTCGTAGGCCGGCGTGTACTTGAGGTCCCACTGAAACAGATTCATTCCGGGTTTGACTGCCGTGATCGTACGCAGCTCGTGAGCACGCAGTTGCCCGGCATCGAGTTTCTCCTCTTCGTCCGGCGAGAGTTTCTTCTCGTGTTGATTGTATTGATGAAGGCTGAAGCTGCGAATCGTCGCGCCGTTCCCGTCGAGAAACGTGAGCGTCACCGGAGTTTGCCCTTTGTAGTTCGGCGGGATCGTAAAGTAGACCGCGGCGCCGTATTGTGGATTCTCGCCGAAGTTTGGAACTGAGAAGTTCGCGGGGCCGCCGTACGCATTGCTCAGCCAGGCCGTTTCGGGTGCAAAGAGCTGCACCGTCGCGATCGAGTGCGTGCTTTGACGCGCGAGTTGCTCGAGCAGGGCGAGGTTGTCGAGAATCCAAAACGCACGGCCGTGCGTCGCCGCGACGAGCTCGCCTTCGCGCGCGCTGATCGCCAGATCGCGCACCTGAACGCCGGGAAGATTTCGAGTCAACGGCTGCCATTGTCCGCCCCCATCGAGGCTAACGTAGACCGTAACTCGCGTGCCCGCGAAGAGCAGGCGCGGCTCGCGCGGGTCCTGGCGCACGACGAAGACGTATTGGTCTGACGGAAGGCCGTTGGTCAACGTCGTCCAGTGCGCGCCGTAGTCGGTCGTTTCGTAGACGTAGGGATGATAATCGTCCCATTGGTATCGCGAGGCAGTAAGGTACGCAGTTCCTTTTTGCGTATGCGAGGGTTCGATCGAGCTAATTTGCGCCCACTGCGGAAGTTGCGGCGGAGTCACCATGGTCCAATTCGCGCCGTGATCGGTCGTCACGTGAACGAGTCCATCGGCCGACCCGGCCCAGATCAGGTTCGCGTCGAGCGGCGAAACGGCCAAGGACGAGATATCGGGAAACGTCTCCGCTCCGGTCTGATCCCAGGTCACCGGGCCGCCCGACGGTCCCTCGGTGCTCGGGTCGTTTCGCGTAAGGTCCGGACTGATGATCTTCCACGTTTGGCCTTTGTCCGTGCTTGAAAAGACGACTTGCGCGGCGACGAGCAACTCTTGCGGATTGGCTGGTGAAAAGAATATCGGGTGCGTCCAACCGAAGCGGTATTTGGTTTCACCTGAGGCCGCGCCGGCCATGTAGCGAGGCCACGGGCTGACATTTTTTGCATCGCCGGTAATGCGGTTGAGCCGTACGAACGAGCTATAGTAGCCGCTGCCATACGTAACGTCCACGTTGTCGGGGTCGGGTGCCACGAACGTGCTCTCGCCAAGCGCGACGTTATACCATTCTCCCGGGATACCGGGGCCGACCGCCGCGCTGGGACCTTCGAACGCGCCTTCATCTTGCGAAGCGCCAAAGACGTGGAACGGAAACTGATTGTCGATGGCGACGTGATAAAATTGCCCGGTCGGCTGGTTGTGCTCGCCGCTCCACGTGTCGCCGCCGTCGACCGAAACGGTCCCGCCGCCGTCGTCGCCGAGCAGAAGTATCTTGGGATTGCGCGGGTTGATCCAAACGATGTGATTATCGCCGTGCGGACCAGAGAGGCCGGTCCAGGTTCTGCCGCCGTCCTTGGTTTTGTAGACGGCGTCGACGTTGGGAGCGTAGGCGACGTCGGGATTCGTCGGATCGACGAAGATCGCAGTGTAATAGAAGGCTCTCTGGCGCAGCTTCATCTCCGCGTTGACGCGCCTCCACGTCGCGCCGCCGTTGTTCGAACGGTAGACGCCGCCTTCGCGAGCTTGCACGATGGCATAGATGATGCGTGGATTGCTCGCGGCGACCGAGACGCCGATCTTCCCGAGGATGCCGGCCGCAAAGCCGGGATTCGTTGAAATTTTCGTCCAGTGCGCTCCGCCGTCGACAGTCTTATAAAGGCCGCTACCGGGGCCGCCGCTGCTAAGCTTCCATGGCAGGCGTTGAGCTTGCCACATCGCGGCGTAAAGAGTGTTGTGATTGCGTGAGTCCATGACCAGGTCCACGCCGCCGGTGTTTTCGTCGACGTACAGGACCTTGCGCCACGTCGCGCCTCCATTGGTGGTCTTGAAGATGCCGCGTTCGCTGTTGGGTTTGAAGACGTGACCCATCGATGCAGCGTAGACGACATTGGCGTTGCCCGGATCGACGACCAGTTTGGCGATCATATGGGTGTCGCGCAAGCCGGCATACGACCACGTCTTGCCGGCGTCGGTTGTCTTGTAAACGCCGGCGCCCGTGTCGAAATCCGAGCGAATGTCCGCTTCACCCGTACCGGCATAGATCACATTCGAGTTCGATGGAGCGACCGCCAGTGCGCCGATGGGGTCGGCGGCTCCCGGAAGCTTGTTGTCGGTGATGTTCGTCCAGCTCAAGCCGTAGTTGGTGCTCTTCCAGACGCCGCCTTCGACCCCGCCGAAGTAGAAAAGGCTCGGATCGCTGGGCACGCCTGTCACGGCGACGGAGCGGCCGCCGATGAACGGACCGATGCTGCGCCAGTTCAGCTTGCTCATCAGTTGCTGCGACGGCGTCGAAGAATCGGCGGCGCGACCATGGAGCGGCGCAAACAGAAAGAGCAATGCCCCGAGGACGGTCAGAGAACGCTTCATGCGGGCGATATCGCGTTCTTACGCCGAAAAACCCTTCGCGAGAGCCGAGAAGAGTTCGCGCTTGACGCACCGTAAGGTCCCGGCGTGAGACGGTTTTTCGCTCAAGCAAGCGTTCTTGCGTTCGTTCTTGCACTCGTTGGGTGTTCGGCCGACCCGAGTACTTTCGCGCCGAGTACCCACCAGAACGGTCCGTCCATTTCCCACGTTCAAGGAAGTTCGCCGATTCGCCACGTCGTCATCATCGTTCAAGAGAACCGGACCTTCGACAATCTCTTCAACGGATTTCCCGGTGCGGATACCGTCTCCACCGGCAAGAACTCCAGCGGGAAGACCGTGGTGCTTGCGGAGGTGCCCATGGCCTCTCGCTACGACCTCGGGCATAAGCACCGATCGTGGGTCGAGGACTACCATCGGGGCGCAATGGACGGCTTCAACACCGAGCCGGTCAAGTGCTATGGCAAACGCTCGGGATGTCCGCCGCCGGGCTCGGCGGCGTACGCGTTCGTCGCGCGGGCCGACATCACGCCGTATTGGCAGATGGCCCAGAGCTACACGCTTGCCGACGAGCTCTTCGAAACCAGCGAAGGGCCCTCGTTTCCGGCGCATCAATATCTGATCAGCGGCACGTCGACCATCGCCAACGGCTCTCCGTACCGTGCCTCGGAGAATGCCGACGACGAAGACGATATCGGCCATCAAGGCGGGTGCGATTCGCTTGCGTCGAGCTCGGTCGAAACCATCGACGCGCAAGGCGCAGAGGGCAATCCCGTCTTTCCCTGCTTCGAGCGCATCTCGATCATGGATTTACTGAACGAACACGACGTGAGTTGGCGCTACTACGAACCTTTCGGCGGGGCGGGGGAATGGCACGCGGTCGATGCGATCAAGCAGATTCGCGATGGTCCGTCGTACGCAAACGTGGTCTGGCCTTCGACACGAATTTTCAATGACGTCCGCAACGGTCGCCTTGCCTCGGTCGCGTACGTCATTCCGACCGCCAAAGAGTCCGACCATCCCGGCAGGACCGATGGAACCGGTCCGTCATGGGTCGCTAGCGTCGTGAATGCCATCGGGGCGAGCAAGTATTGGAACTCCACGGCCATCGTCGTTTTGTGGGACGATTGGGGCGGATGGTACGATCACGTTCCCCCGCAAAAGTATAATTCGTTCGAATTGGGATTTCGGGTGCCGATGATCGTGATCTCACCGTACGCGAAGACCGGCTACGTTTCGCACACGAAGTACGAGTTCGGCAGCGTCCTGAAGTTCGTCGAAGAAACGTTCGGCCTTCCGTCGCTTGATACAACGGATACGCGTGCCAACGATCTTTCCGACTGCTTCGACTATGGCAGAATGCCGCGAACCTTTGCGCGGATCAAAGCTCGTTTTTCGAAGCAGTACTTCCTACGCCAGGCGATCGACGGCGAATCCCCCGACGACGACTTCTAGTCGCGCCGGTTATGGCGGCCCGGCGTATCCGGGCTTATACGGAGGGCCGATGCCGCCGGGCAATATCAGTGCCGCCCGCGGCGATTGCGAAAAATCGAAGTCTTTGCGTAGATCGCCCAGCTCGGGCGCTTCTTCGGGTACGGTGCCGCGCGGATCGGGGCGGCCATCGCTCGTTGGATTGATGCGCTCGCCGCCGAGGAAATCGTCTTCGATGAACTTGACGTAGGCGTCGTGACTCAGCGTTTGGTGATCGATATATCCCTTACGCGCGTAGGCGCTGATGACGAGCGCCGGCACGCGTAGTCCGTAACCGAAATAGTTGACCTTGGGTGGCACCACGTGATCGTAGAAGCCGCCCCAGTCGTCCCACGTCAAAAAGATCGCAGTCGACGACCAATATTGACTGCGCATCAGCGCGTTTACGATGCCGACAACATAGGCTTGGCCGCTGCGAACGCTCCCCGGCGGATGCTCGCTGTAGCGATTTCCTGGAGCGAGCCAGACGACGGCCGGCAACTTTCCGTCGCGCACATCGCTGAAGAAAAGGCTAGTGTCCTTGATGTTGCCGAGCTGATCGTCCTGTTTGACGTCGGTAAACGAGCGTAGCGGATTCCAGATCCCGGGAGTCCGCGCGCTCTGCGGGCGGCGACGACAGCTGCTCTGATCGGCGAGGCAATCCGGCTCGAAGCCGTCCATCACGTAATACGCCCACGAGACGCCGTGCGCGTGCAATAGATAGGTGAGGTCGGTCCAGGGATAATCCGGGCGACCGGCCACCTGTGGCGATCCTGTGTCGAAGAGATCGCGCGGAAAATCTTGCGGATTGAAATAGGTGCGCTCCCGCTTGCAGCTCATTGGATCGCCGATGGTGGCACAGCTGGCGGCCCACTCCGAGACCATATAGAGATGCTGCGGCAGACTCCACGAAGCAATCGGCTCGAACATGCGATCTTGAAGAACGAAATTGCGCGCGTAGGCCCAGTAGTCGGGCAGCTCTCGCTCCGTGTGATAGCCCATAACGCTGCGCTCGTGACCCCTGACCGCGCACGTGGGAATGTCGGTCGGGCAGCCTCCCGTTTCCGCTGCGCCCTCCATCGCGCCGATGAAACCGTCCATCTTTCCGCCGTTGACGTCACGATCGGCGGCGAGGGCGCCGTGCGGGCCGCCGGTGTTCTCATCGTTCGCGTCGTGATAGGGCCGCACGCAGCTATGTGTTCGGGCATCGGGGACGCAAACGAGGGGCACTCCGCGACGCATCGGAATTCCGTCAGCACCAGGATAAGTGCCAAAGTAACTATCGAACGAGCGATTCTCTTGCATGATGATGACAACGTGCCGGATCTTATGAATGTCTTGGCCGCCCAGGTTGCTATCGGCGGGGGCCGCCATCATCGCCGACAGCGACAATACCAAAAAATGCAATGTCCAGCGAACGCTTCGCCGGGCATTCATTTGCATCGGTCGCTTCAACGGGAGCCGGGCGTAAACTTGACCAGCACTATCCTTGCGTCCCCCGGGGAAACGTGCTCCTCGTCGATGACACCCGTTTTCGGGTTGCGCCATGCAACTATTTGCTCGGGATCTGCGGCGTTCCCGTGTTCTTTGTCTTTAGTGATGCTACAGGGCACATCTCCGGTCGGACCTGCCTGGCTCGGGGATGCACTGCTCGGCTGAGCAAGTACGGTTTGCTTATTTTGGATCTCCGCGATAGTAATCGACTCGCCAGGGTGCGCGGTTACAAGATAGGGCAGCATCATGGAAGTCGTAATAAGCCCCACACTGGGCAGTATGTAACTTGTGCCGCGAATCCGCGAAAAGGAAATCGGTATACTGGTAAAACTCAGCGTCGTCGGCGATATTCGCGCGCGCAATGCTGTTTTTCCCTGACGCACTTCAAATGAGATCGGCAACAGGTCAGCGCTGGACCACGTGCATGTAGTCATCGCGACCGCGCCATTCGGCAGCTTAGTCTTCTCGAAGACCGCGAATGTCGGTCCATTGCTCTTGACGACGATCGTGCTCTGGAAGATCGCTGGACCTGCCCCTTCACTAATCGTGTAGGTGTAGCTCCCGTCCGGCGGCCTCAAGGGTTCTGGAGCGGCGCTCACGGATTGCGAAAGAGCGATTGCGAGCGTAAAAAGCATCATCATTGAGTGGCTCTTTTACGCAACCGCCCCAAAGTCGCATCGGAGAGAACTCAACACCGTGCTAACTACAGCCGCTCGTCGCACCACAGGAATCGCACTTTTCGCAGGCTCCGTTACGCACCATCGTTAGCTGCCCACATTCCATACAGGCGTTGCCGGTATAGCCTTTGGCCTTGGATGCATTGATCGCTTCGGTTCGTGCGAGCGTGACCACGGCGGTGCCCCCGCCGCCGATCGCCGGTAACGGCCGCGACGATTCGTGCCCTGGATGCAAATGCGAGCTGATGGGATGCAGGCTTTCGGCGATGCCGGCCGGGCGAACTTGCACGCCGGCCTCTTCCTCGGCGATGTACTCCTCTTGCGCTTCGGGGCCCATCGCGTCCATCTGCATCGACGGTTGTACGTGCGCGAGGTCGTAACGGCCGAGATAGCTGACCGCGAGCTCGCGAAAGATATAATCGAGAATCGACGTCGCCATTTTGATGTGATCGTGTCCGACCACCGGACCGTTTGGCTCGAACCGCGTGAAGGTAAACGCTTCGACAAACTCCTCGAGGGGGACGCCGTGCTGTAAGCCCAACGAGATGGCGATCGCGAAATTATTCATCAGCGAGCGGAAGGCCGCGCCCTCCTTGTGCATGTCGATGAAGATCTCGCCAAGTTGGCCGCCTTCATACTCGCCGGTGCGCAAATAGACTTTGTGTCCGGCGATCGTCGCCTTTTGAGTGTAACCGCTGCGCCGCTGCGGCATCGGCCGCCGCTTAGCGATGTAGCGATAGACGATCTTTTCGGCGATCTGCAGCGGTGTCGTAAAGGGCGCCTGCGCTTGGGCCGCAGCCTCCTCTTCGCTCGAATCGCCGCCAAAATCATAGCTCGCGGCGAGTGGCTGCGAGAGCTTCGATCCGTCACGGTACAACGCGACCGCCTTGATCATGCGCTCCCACGCGTAGCGATACGCTTCCTTGACGTCGGCAATCGTGGCCGTCTGCGGCAAGTTGATGGTCTTCGAGATCGCTCCGCTCACCCACGGTTGAGCCGCAGCCATCATGTCGACATGCGCAAGCGGTCGGATGTAACGCGTACCGTATTTACCGCACGGCGTGGCGCAATCGAAGACGGGAAGATGTTCGTCTTTGAGATACGGCGCGCCCTCGACCGTCATTCGCCCACAGATATGCGCCGAGGCTTCTTCGATCTGTCGCGTGCTAAAGCCCAGACCATCGCGGAGGATCGAAAAACTCCAATCGTTGAGCTGCTCTTCGGTTATACCGAGTCCTTCTTTGCAGAAGGCCTCGCCAAGGACGAACTTGTTGAAGACGAATGGCAGCTCGAAGGCGCTCGGCAGCGCGGCCTCGGCGCGCGCAATCGCGGCTTCGTCGAAGCCCTTGGCTTTCAAAGTTGCGCGGTTGACGTGAGGTGCCTCTTCGAGCGTTCCGGTCCCTTTGGCATAGGTTTCGATGGCCTCGACTTGATCTTGCGAGTACCCAAGCTTATGCAGGGCTGCGTCCACCGACTGATTGACGATCTTGAAATATCCTCCGCCGGCGAGTTTCTTGAATTTCACCAAAGCGAAATCGGGCTCGATCCCGGTGGTGTCGCAATCCATCACGAGCCCGATGGTGCCGGTCGGCGCGGTGACGGTGACTTGCGCGTTTCGGTAGCCCGCTACTTCGCCGATCGAAAGCGCCTCATCCCAGGTCTTGCGCGCGAGCGCCCACGTCTTCTGCGTGAAGAGCGTGGGCATATGCGTGACCGGCTTGACGGAGAGTCCCTCGTACTCGCGAGAGTCGGCGGCATATGCCGCGCGCCGATGATTGCGAATGACTCGCAGCATCGACTCTCGGTTCGCTTCAAATCGCGCGAAGGGGCCGAGCTTCTGCGAGATCTCTGCGGAAGTACGATAGCCCATGCCGGTCAGCAGCGCGTTGATCGCGCCACACCAGCCGAAGCTCTCTTCGGAATCGTACGGCAGGCCCATGCGCATGAGTAGTGTTCCTAAGTTCGCGTAACCGAGGCCGAGCGTGCGATACCCGTGATTTTTCTCGGCGATTCGTTTCGAGGGCATCTGCCCCATCGCAACGGAAATCTCGAGCGTCGTGGTCCAGATGCGTGCGGCTTCGGCGAACCGGGCCGCGTCGAAATTGCCGTCGCCGTTCAAAAACTTGACGAGATTAAGGCTGGCAAGATTGCACGCCGTATCGTCGACGAAGACGTACTCACTGCAGGGGTTCGTCGCGTTGATGCGCTCGTCATTGGAACACGTGTGCCACTCTTGAATGGTGTCGTCGAACTGCAGGCCGGGATCGGCACATTGCCATGCCGCAACCGCGATCTGTTCCCATAGTTCGCGCGCTTTGATGCGTTTGACGACGTCGCCGGTCGTGCGTGCGGTCAGAAGCCAGTCGTCGTCGCGATCGATCGAGTCGAAGAATCCGTTGGTAAGCCGAACGGAGTTGTTCGAGTTTTGTCCCGAAACGGTGACGTAGGCCTCGGAATCCCACCCGGTTTCGTATTGCTCGACTTCGAGCCGCGTGTAGCCTTGACGTGCGTAATCCAATGCGTTCTGAGCTGCGCCCGACGGGACGCCCGCGGCAACCGCTTCGCGAATCGCGCGACGGAGCGAAGCGTTCAGCGATGGATCGAGGCGAGCCTGTTCGGGCACGCGGGTATCGTGAGCGGCCGCGATGATCGCGTTGAGCTGTCGTTCGAAGATTCTCGAGCCGATCACGAGGTCGGCCACCTTACGCTCCTCGCGTACTTTCCAATTCACAAAATCTTCGATATCGGGGTGATCGGCGTTGAGCACGACCATTTTTGCCGCTCGCCGCGTCGTTCCGCCGGACTTAATCGCACCCGCTGCGCGATCGAAGACCTTGAGAAACGACATCAAGCCGCTCGACGTTCCGCCGCCCGTCAGCTTTTCGCCGGCGGCGCGAATCTTTGAAAAGTTGGCGCCTGATCCCGAGCCGCCCTTAAAAATGCGCGCCTCTCGAATCACGCCATCGAAGATGCCGCCCTCATTAACGAGATCGTCATTGATGCCAAGGATATAGCACGCCGAGACTTGCGGAAAAGAGAACGTGTCCGGGGATCGCTTCGCCACGCCGTCGCCGGCATCGACGTACCAATGCCCTTGAGCCGGGCCAGAGATGCCGTACGCCCAGTGCAACCCGGTGTTAAACCATTGGGGAGAGTTCGGGGCGCCGATTTGCCGCGCGAGCATCGCGCACATCTCGTCGTAATAGATTCGCGCATCGTCTTCCGAATCGAAATAACCGTGCTTCCAGCCCCAATACGTCCAGCACCCCGCCATTCGATTGAAGACTTGCCGCGCGTCGCGCTCGGCGGCGAACTGATCGTCGCGCGAAAGGGCCTCGAGGGCACGTTCGTCGACGGTCGAGCGCTGGAGCCACTCCGGGACGCCCTGCTCGGCCACGCGCGTCGTCGCGTTCGGTACCCCGGCCTTCCGGCAATACTTCTGCGCCAGCACGTCGACTGCGACCTGACTCCAGGTCGACGGCACCATGACGTCGGCCGCTTCGAAGATCACCGATCCGTCCGGGTTGACGATCCGCGAGCTGCGAGGCTCAAAGGTGACGCCGGCATAGGGCTCACCTGGGGCGGAATACGTGCGCGTAAACTTCATAACGAGCTCCTCAGTCTTACCAAACACCCGTTCGCATACAACGGTTTCTCAGGACCTCTAGGGTACCTATTGTGTAATATCGGCTACTTTACCACAAGATATTGGGGCAGCGCCGCAAATCCTTGTGCATCCGCTGTGGTTGGCGACAAAAGTCTGTGGACTGGCGGGAGTCGGCGGGCTTTCGGGTGGAGGTGATGTGGACAGGCCCGAGGATACCGGGGATAACCGGTACAAGGCAACACCCGCAATGTTGGGACCGGACCGCTTCGCGGCGCGCCTTCACGACGTACCGCACGAGGAGCTGGAAGCGGCCGGCATTCGCGGTCTCATCGTCGACCTGGACAACACCCTTCTCGGTTTTCGCGCGACCGAACTCGGTCAGGAGCACGTCGATTGGGTGGCTCGGGCACGGGAACGCGGCTTTCGCATCGTGCTCGTGTCGAATAACTTTTCCGAACGGGTCAATACTCTGGCCGCACAGCTTGACGTTGCCTGTTTTCCCAATGCGCTCAAGCCGCTGCCCTTTGGCTTCCTGCGGGCAAAACGGAGCTTACAGCTGCGCCGCCGCGAGATCGCCGTGGTCGGCGATCAACTCTTTACCGACGTGCTCGGCGGCAAGCTCTGCGGCCTCTATACCATCCTCACCGAGCCTATTGAGCTCAAAGACTTTGCGGTGACCCGGGTCTTCCGGTTCTTCGAACGTTTGATGCTGCGCGGGCGTCGCGGATGAAGCTGGCGTTGATCGGGGATCCAGTCGAACATAGCGCAAGCCCGCGGCTTCATCGCGGTTTTCTCGAAGAGGCCGCGATCGAGGGAAGTTACGCGGCCATTCGCGTGCCGCGTGGCGAAGGGGCCGCCGCAATCGCGCGATTGCGGGCCGAAGGCTACGCCGGCTGCAACGTCACCTATCCTCTCAAAGAAGAGGTCATCGCTTCATGCGAGGTCTGCACCGACGAAACGCAACGCGCGCGGGCGGTAAACACCATTTTTTTCGGCAGCCGAACCGTGGGCACCACCACCGACGGGATCGGGGCGCGGATGGCGATCGAAGCCGTACTCGACGAGCCCGTTGCGCTCAAACGCGTCGGCGTTCTCGGCTACGGCGCGACCGCGCGCGCCATCTTGGCCGAGCTGCACGACAACGATGCTTACGCCTTCGTCTGGGGTCGCAACGGCGAACGAGTCAGCGAAACCTGTCGGCGGTATGAGGCTCGCCCCTGGCCACGCGAGAATCCGCCGGAGATCGTGATTAGTACCCTGCCCCCCGATGCCGATTTGCCCGACGAGATCGCCGCGTCGCTTCAACGCCCCGATTTGGTCATCGATGCGAACTACGCGACACGTACCACGCTGGCCGCGCGCCTGAAACGCGACGTCATCCCGGGCGATGCCATGCTGGAGGCCCAGGCTCGAGCGAGCTTCGACTTTTGGCTCGCACATCTGGACAACGTCGCCGGCGGATGATTCGCCGGCCCGCGATGGCGGAGAGGGAGGGATTCGAACCCTCGAGAGGCTCAACACCTCTGCTCGCTTTCCAAGCGAGTGCCTTCAACCGCTCGACCACCTCTCCTCAGCCGAATCCGCAACCAATCGGGTCGACTCGGCGCATACTTGCGATGAGTGCACTGCTTGTCCTCGTTGGCGTGGGCGCGTCCAGTGCGCAACGTCATGCGGTGCCGGGCCACTATAACGTGCCCCAACCTTGGCTTTGGAAGCCGGCCGCCGGCACGTCGACCAATGCGATCGCGAATCCAAGTTTTGAAAGTGGCGGCGTAAACAACGGATGGTTTCAATGCGGCGACGTCGGCGCGTACGTGACCAAAGAGCATCCATACAGGGGGTCGTACGACGCGTATGCCGGCACGGCGACCGGAGCCGGTGAGCCTCGCGGCAACTCGGGCATCTGTCAGCGCGTAACGATTCCACCGGCCGCTATGTTAAGCGCCCGCCTCTATCAGCTTTCGAATGAGGGCAATGCGGTTCTCGCGTATCAGGAGGCCGATCTGCTCGACGATCGAGGCGAGGTCGTCTTGAATCTGTACCGATCCGTCAACAACAAGGCCGCTTGGATTCTCAGTCAGTGGAATCTCTCGCCGTATGCCGGCCGCAGTTTTTGGCTCTATTTCGGGGTGCACGGCGACGGCTATCCAAAGCTTTCAACCCAACAGTTCGTCGACGACGTTTTCTTGGCAAGCGTGGCTCCGCATGGGCCGAAATAGGGACGCAGCTACCCTGGGCGCGAACAAGCACTCCATGCAGTCGCCGGAATCACGAACCGATCCCGATCGGCTCGACGACCGTGAGCAACGCCACGTCGCGCGCGCGCTCATGTGGGTCGGTATCGGAGTCGGAGTTGCAGCGCTCGGCGCGACCCTAGCATACATCTCTTTCCGTCTCGCCGCCGGCGAGCGGCGCGAAGATCCAACGACGCAGCGCATTCAGCAGCTCATCGACGAGGCAAATTCGCTGCTCAAGGCGCTTGACGACCAACGACACAGCGCCTAACTCCGGCGCTCGCCTGCGCAAAGGGGTCGAACTCGACCTCGACTTCACGGATCTTCTCGCAAATGGCCAAGGCGTCGGCAGGGCCGGAGGGCTTGTCGTTTTTTGTTTTGGCCCACTGCCCGGCGAGCTCGCTCGCGTGCGAATTACCGACGTTAAGCAACGATACGCCGTCGCAACGATGCTCGAGATTCTGCGCGAGTCGGCGCAGCGCGCGAAGCCCTTCTGCCCCGTCTTCGGAGTTTGCGGCGGTTGTCAGATTCAGCACCTCACCTATACCGCGCAGCTCGTCTGGAAGCGCGGCCTCGTGCGCGATGCGCTGCAGCGCATCGGTGGCCTTACCAACGCGAACGTGAGCGAGACAATCGGAATGGAGCAACCACGCTCGTATCGCAATAAGATGTCGCTGGTCGTCGACGGCCGCGAAGATCCAGCGGTTTTGGGATTTTACAAGCAACGCTCGCACCAGATCGTGCCCATTGACGCATGTCCGATCGTCACGCCCAAACTCGACGCGGATCTGCACGAGCTCGACCGGCTCCGCCGCAGCGGTCCCGTCGGCGCGCTGTTGCGCGAAACGCGCCATCTCGTATCCCGCAGTTCGGCGCAAACCGGGTCCAGCGTCGTTACGATCACGACCGCGCGACGTGCCGAGAGCGCAGAGAGCGGCGCGACGGCACTGATGCGCGATTTGCGTCCCCTAGCCGGCGTTACAAACTCGTTCGATCTCTCGAACGAGAACGCGATCCTGGGGCGACGTCATCGAGTGCTCGCCGGCAACGCTGAGATCGAGGAGTCGATCGCCGGCATTCGCTACCGCATCTCGCCCGGATCGTTCTTTCAGGTCAACGTCGAGATGGTGGGGCGTATCTTCACGCACATGATACCGTGGCTCGAGCCGCCGGGCCGAATGCTCGATCTCTATTGCGGGGTAGGCACGTTCTCGCTCTTCTTCGCCAAGCACGGCTGGCGCGTTCACGGCATTGAGGAGAGCGCGCAAGCGATCGAGGAAGCCGTCAATAACGCCGGGTTCAACGATTGTACCGAGCGCGTATGTTTTACCCCCGGCCGCGTCGAGCAGTTGGCGGCCGGCCATGCGATGCAAAAGATATTGCACAACACGGACGTCGTTTTCTTGGATCCTCCGCGCAAGGGTTCCGACGAGGTAACGCTTGGCGCGATTGCCGGCTCCGGCATTCGAAGGATATGGTACCTGTCGTGCGATCCGGCAACCCTCGCACGGGATTCGAAGTTCCTCGTGGCCAAGGGCTACCGCCTCGGCGCGGTCCAACCGTTTGATATGTTTCCCCAGACCGGCCACGTTGAGTGCCTCGTCCAACTGGAGTGTTCTTAAAATCTTGGCGTCCGATTCAATTGATATCCGCTACGTCGCGCGACTCGCGCAACTCGCCTTGCGCGACGACGAGATCGAAGTATTCGAGCAGCAGCTCGGCGATCTGCTCGGTCACGTGAAGCGCCTCTCAGAACTCGACACGGCAAGCGTCCCAGCGACGGCTCAAGTCGTCGAATCCCGCAACGTGTTGCGCGACGACGTCAGGCGGCCTTGCCTCGATCGCGAACGGGTCTTGTCGGAGGCGCCGCAGCGGCAAGGCGCGTTCTTCCGCGTGCCGAGAATCATCGCCGAATAGCGCCGTGATGAGCGATTCCATCGCACGCAGCGCCGCAGAAATCGCGGCGATCGTCCAATCGCGGCAGATGAGCGCCGCCGAAGTGGTTGACGCGACACTCTCGCACGTCGGTGCCGTCGACGGCTCGATCGGCGCCTACTTAGCAGTGACCGCCGATTTGGCACGCGCACAGGCTGCTCGCGTCGACGATCGTCTGCGAAACGGTGAACGGCTCCCACTCGCGGGCGTACCGATCGCCGTGAAGGATAACATGTGCCTCGACGGCACGGTGACGTCGTGCGGCAGCAAGATCTTGAAGAGTTGGGTCGCGCCATATACGGCCACTGCGGTCGAACGAATGCTTCAGGCCGGTGCGGTCGCGATCGGAAAAGCAAATTGCGACGAGTTCGCAATGGGCAGTTCTTGCGAGAACTCTGCGTTGGGAGTGACGCGCAATCCATACGATCTCACACGCGTTCCGGGGGGCTCGAGCGGCGGATCCGCCGCGGCGGTGGCTGCCTACGAAGCGGCGATCGGATTAGGCAGCGACACGGGCGGTTCGATTCGAGAGCCCGGCGCTTTTTGCAATCTCGTTGCATTCAAACCAACGTACGGGCGAGTCTCTCGCTACGGTCTGATTGCCTTCGCTTCCAGCCTCGACCAGATCGGGCCACTCGCGCGCACGGTCGAGGATGCGGCGCTCGCCTACGACGCGATGGCCGGGTACGACCCGATGGACGCGACCTCGATCGATCGTCCGGTCGATGCGACCGCCGGCGAGCTTCGCACGGACCTACGCGGTCTGCGGGTCGGCATCGTGCGCGAGTTCGACACGAAGGCGCTCGGCGACGGCCTCGACGCCGTCTACCAGCGCGCGTACCGCGATTTGGAAGCGCTCGGCGCGCAGCTCGTCGAGGTAGCCCTGCCGACCGCCGACTACGGCGTCGCGACCTACTATTTGATCGCGCCGGCGGAATGTTCGTCGAATCTGGCGCGTTTCGACGGCGTGCGTTACGGTTTGCGCGTCGAGGGCGGCGACGTGCGCGCGATGTACGATCGGACGCGCGCCGCCGGTTTCGGGCCGGAAGTCAAGCGCCGAATTCTGATCGGCACCCACGCTCTTTCCAGCGGATACTACGACGCATACTACGTCCGCGCGCAGAAGGCTCGCACGTTGATCGCGCGCGATTTCGAGCGCGCCTTTGCCGATTGCGATCTCATCGCGTGCCCGGCCGCAAGCTGCCCCGCGTTCGTGTTTGGCGCAAAGAGCGATCCTTACAGCATGTACTTGATGGACTACTACACCATTCCAATGTCCCTCGCGGGGCTGCCGGCGCTCTCAGTGCCGTGCGGCTGGATAACCCCGCAAGACGGAAGCGTGCCGATGCCGATCGGACTGCAATTGAGTGCGCCGCTCTTCGGCGAGCGGCTCCTGCTGGGAGCCGCGCATGCGTACGAGGGCGCAACGCGTCATGCGGCGGTACGCCGCCCTGCGCTCGACGGTGTGCATACGTGAGCGTTGCCTATGAGGCGGTTATCGGCATCGAGTGTCACGTCGAGCTCAAGACGCAGACGAAAATGTTCTGCGGCTGCGCCAACGAGTTCGGAGGCGAGCCGAACACCAAAATCTGCCCGGTTTGCCTAGGGATGCCGGGTGCGCTGCCGGTTCCCAACGCGAAGGCGATCGAGCAAATCGTGACCGCGGGACTGGCCTTCGGAGCCGAAATTCCGTCGTTCTCGAAGTTCGATCGGAAGAATTATTTCTATCCCGACATGCCCAAAGATTATCAGATCTCGCAGTACGATATGCCGCTCTCCGTCGGCGGGATGGTAACGTACTGGCTCGAGGACGGTACGGTCAAGCACTGTCGCTTAACGCGAATTCACCTCGAAGAAGACACCGGCAAATCGACGCACGCGGGCTCGGGAGACGGCCGGATCGCCGGAAGCTCGTACTCCCTCGTCGATTTCAACCGCGCGGGCGTGCCGCTGATGGAGTGCGTATCCGAACCGGAGCTGCGCAGTGCGGCCGAGGCGGTCGGATATCTCGAATCGTTGCGGCGCACGTTTCTAACCCTGGGCGTGAGCGACGTTAAAATGGAGGAAGGGTCGCTCCGCTGCGACGCTAACGTTTCGATTCGACCGGCCGGATCCACGGAGCTCGGAACGAAGACCGAAATCAAGAATATGAACTCGTTTCGTTCCGTCGAGCGCGCGATTGAGAGCGAAATCGCCCGCCAGCGCGAGATCGTTGCTTCCGGAGGCCGGATCGTTCAAGAGACACGCGGCTGGGACGAAGTCAACGGCATCACCCACTCAATGCGCAGCAAAGAAGAGGCGCACGATTATCGCTATTTTCCCGATCCCGATCTCGTGCCGCTGGAAATGTCGCGCGACGACGTCGCGCGGCTGCGCGATGCCCTGCCTGCGCTTCCCTGGCAGCGCTTCGAGCGCTACACGCGCGAGTACGGGATTGCCCCCAAACAAGCGACTCAGCTCGTGGATAACGTCGCGTTAGCGGAATACTTCGATCGAGTCGTCGCCTGCTGCGGCAACGCGCATCAGTCGAGCAACTTCGTTCTGGGCGATCTTTCGCGGCTCGCAAACGAGACCGGCGTTGCTATTGCCGAATCGAAGGTCCTTCCCGAGCATCTTGGCGAGCTCGTTGGTTTGGTTGAATCCAAGCGCATCAACTCGAAGATTGCCAAGGAACTGTTGGGCCGGATGTGGGCGGGCGCCGGATCTCCCAGGGCGCTGGTCGAGCAAGAGGGACTCGCGCAGACGAGCGATCCGGCAACCATCGAGCGTTTCGTCGACGACGTCATTGCCGCGCATGCGGCCGTCGTCGCCGAGTATCGAGCGGGCAAAACCAACGTGCTCGGCTTCCTGGTGGGCCAAGTCATGAAGACCTCGCGTGGAAAGGCCGATCCAGCGCTCGTCAACGAGCTAGTACGCAAAAAACTCTGCTGACTCTAACCGATAACCGCACGCTCGTAGCGCTCGATTTTGCCGCCGTGCGAGCCCGCGTCGTCGACGCGACCCACACGCAGCGCGGCAAGAACTACGCAATCGAACTGGCGCCCTCAGATGACTTCGATTCGGTGCGCAGCGAACAGCTTCGTACGCAAGCCGTGCGCGCTTTGATCGCCGAATCCGATTTCCACGTCATGCCTGCGATCGAGACGAACGCGTTGACGCAGGCTGCCCAGTTGGGACAAACGCTCGCCGCCGCCGACTTGCGCGCCGTCGGCGTAGCGATCGCTGCCGCCGGCGCAGCTGCACGCGCGGCGGCCCATCGAGCCGAGCTCGCCGAGATCCTCGCGGCGTATCACGATCTCGGTGCTCTAGCGCGCTCGATCGTCGATGGCATCGACGAACGCGGCATGGTCCTCGATCGGGCCTCGCCGGCCCTCGCTCGCGTTCGCCGCAACCTCGCGCAAGCCCAAGCCGACGCACGCGACCGTCTCGGCGCGATTCTGAACTCGGCGAAGTATGCCAAAGCAATTCAAGACCGCATCGTCACTATTCGCAATGGCCGTTTTGTGATTCCGATCAAAGCCGAGTTTGCGGCCGGCCTGCCGAGCATCGTCCACGATACCAGCGCAAGCGGACAGACGCTCTTCGTCGAGCCACTCTCGGCATTGGAAACAAATAACCGGATACGAACCTTGCAGATTGAGGAGGAGCGGGAGGTTCGACGAATTCTCGACGCCTTCTCGCGCGACATAGGCTCGCACGCCGCCGCGATCGATGCGAACGTCGAGATGCTCGCGCGTCTCGATCTGCTGGCGGCCAAGGCGGAGCACGCGATTCGGTCGCAGAGTGCGCCGCCGGAATTGCACGACGAACCGCTGCTGATCATCGAGAGCGGGCGCCATCCCCTCTTAGGGGAACGCGCGGTTCCGCAATCGTTACGTCTGGATGGCACGACGCGTTTGCTCGTCATCAGTGGTCCGAATATGGGTGGGAAGACCGTTGCGCTCAAGACGGCCGGTCTTTTCGTGATCATGGCCTACTGCGGAATGCAGGTTCCCGCCGCGCGCGCCTGCGTCGGCCGATTCGAGCGCGTCCTCGCCGATATCGGCGACGAGCAATCCGTCGTCGCCAATACTTCGACGTTCTCGGCGCATCTCGAACGAATGCGGGAGATGCTCGATGGCGCCGATTCGCGGACGCTGGTGGTGGTTGACGAGATTGGCGGCGGAACCGAGCCGTCGGCCGGAGCGGCGCTGGCAATCGCAATGCTCGAGCGACTCCTTGCCTGCGGCGCACGTGGGGTCGTCTCCACCCATTCGGTCGAACTCAAGCTCTTCGCGCACGCGGTGCCGGGCGTCGTCAACGCCAGCGTGCGATTCGATCCGAAAACGTTCGCTCCGACGTTCGAGCTCGACGTGGGCACGCCAGGCCAGTCCTTGGCCTTTCCCTTGGCGACGCGCCTGGGCATCGATCCGCAGATCGTCCAGCGCGCGGAGGCGTTGCTCGAGCGTCGCGAACGCGACTATGAAAACGCACTGGCGCAGCTCGCGCAACGCAATAGCGAGCTGCGCGAAGAGCGGATGCAGCTTGCCGCCGCGCGACGTGAGGTGGCGCACGAGCTCGAAACCGCGGCCAGAGCGCGAGGCGAGCTCGACGACGAGCGACGCCAGTTTGCAGCGCGCGCCGAAGAACGAATGCAACGCGCGCTGCGCGAATTCGTTCGCGAGCTGGACCGGCGCAAGATCACGCGCTCCCAGGCGTCGCTGCTCGCACAGACGGTTGAGAAGATGCGTCGTGATTTGGGCATCGGTTCGCGCGCGCCGGCCCCAGCCGAGGCTGGCGCGTATGAGCCGGGCGACGCCGTACGCATCGTTTCGCTCGATCAAGAGGGCGCCGTTGTCGAGGATTGGGGTGAAAGGTTGCTCGTTTCTATCGGTTCAATGAAGATGATGGTGGAGAAGAACGACGTACGGCCCCTGGGTCGCGTGCAGACGCGTTCGCAACGCTCCACCGCCGGCGCGGAGACTCGAATGAATGCCGCGCGACGCTCTTCCGCCGAATTCGACGTGCGCGGAAAACGCTACGCCGAGGCGGAGCCGCTGATCGATCGCTGGATCGACGATGCGATCCTCGCCGGGAGCACCTCGCTACGGCTCATTCACGGCAAAGGTACGGGCATGTTGGGACGCGGTTTGCACGAGTATCTGCGTGGCCATACCGGCGTCAAGAGTTTCCGCTACGGCAACGAAGAGGAAGGTTCGACCGGCGTCACCGTCATCGAGTTGCAGGCGTGAGCGCGACGGCACTCGACCTCCTCGATGGATTCGATCACGTCGAGACGGTGGCGGAGTTCGAGAAACGGCTGGCTCTGGGGCGTCCGCTGCGCGTCAAACTCGGGATCGATCCAACGAGCCCCGATCTCCATCTCGGATTCATGGTCGTTCTCGCCCAGCTCGAGCGTTTCGCGCAAGCCGGACATCGCGTGACCTTGATCATTGGCGACTTCACGGCTCGCATCGGCGATCCGAGCGGACGCAACGTCACGCGACCGCAGCTTTCGCGCGAGGAAATCGAAGCAAACATGCGCGCCTATCGCGAGCAGGCCGGCAAAGTGTTGGACTTAGAGCGCATCGAGGTCCGTTACAACTCCGAGTGGCTCGACTCGCTCACGCTCGCGGATCTGGTGAAATTGCTTGCCAAGACGACGGTCGCGCAGATGCTCGAGCGCAACGACTTTCGCGAACGTTACGACTCCGGTGTGGCGATTTCACTGCACGAATTTCTTTACCCGGTCGCGCAAGCCTACGATTCGGTCGCGATTGAGGCCGACGTGGAACTAGGCGGCACCGATCAACTCTTCAATCTATTGCTTGGGCGCCAGTACCAGCGCGAGTTCGGGCAGCTTCCGCAAATCTGTGCAACGGTGCCATTGCTCGTCGGACTCGATGGCGTGAAGAAGATGAGCAAATCGTTGGGCAACTACGTCGGCGTCGCCGAGCCGGCGAACGAACAATTCGGAAAGCTGATGAAGATTCCCGATGACCTGATCCCGATCTATGCGCGTTACGCCGCGTTTCGTGCGGCAACGGAATGCGAACGCCTGGCCTCCGATTTAGCTGCGGGCCGCAGCAATCCGATGGAGGAGAAGAAGCGGCTCGCGCAAGACATCGTTGCTCGCTACCACGGCCAAGCGTCCGCGAAGAAGGCGCGCGAGCATTTCGAAGCCACGGTCCAGCGCCGCGAACTGCCTTCCGGCGATCTCGACGAAATCGCTGTGGGCGAGTGCAAGCGGGTGAGCGATGTGCTCGTCAAGGCGGGCTTGGCGGAAAGTCGTCGCGCTGCCGAGCGTCTGATCGCCGGCAATGCGGTAAGAATCGACGGCGAACCGGTCCGCGACAGCAACGCGGCGTGGAGCGCGACCGTACCCGCGGTGCTCTCGGTCGGCTCGCGGCGTTTCCTTCGAGTATTGCCGCACGGCGGCTAAAATCGCTCTGCTAACTCCCGAAGCTGCTGCGCGCTGAAGTCATAGCGGGTTTTGCAGTACTCACAGGTCGCGTCCGTGCCGTCGCGCTCGCGGGTAAGCTGCAAGAGGTCGTCGGAGCCGAGGCCGAGCAAGACGGCTTCAACTTTGGCGCGGTCACAACGACACGCGAAACGAACGTCCATCGTATGATGAGAGCGCAGTTCCAGCTCGCCCGCCAGCTCGCGCAAGAGCGTCTGCGCGTCGGCGCCCGCCGCGATAAGCTGCGTCACCGGGGGCATACTCGCGGCGCGCGTTTCGAGCATCGCGATCGCGCGTTCGTCGGCTCCCGGGAACGCGCGCGCCATCACTCCGCCGGCCGCGACGACGCCGCTGGGAGCGGCGAGTACGCCAAGCGCGACGATGCTGGGGATTTGTTCGGACTGCGCCAGATAGACGGCGAGATCTTCGCCGATTTCACCCGTTTGAATCGGCACCACGCCAACATACGGCTGCCCGACCTCGCTCGACCGCGTCACTTGCAGCGACCCGGTGCCGATCGCACCGGCCACGTTGAACTTGCCACGCGAGTCGACCGGAAGTTCGACGCGAGGATTGTGCGCGTAACCGCGCGCGCCGACGGTGCGTTCGTCTAAAAGCCACGCATCGGCGGCAATGGTTCCGAGTGGCCCGTTGCCGGAGATCTGCAGCGAAACGCGTTCGTTTCCTTTGAGACCCACGCCAAAGAGAGCGGCGCCCGTCGTCAACCTCCCCACGGCGGCAGTCGCCGTCGGCCACAGGTCGTGCCGATCCCGGAGTTCCGCAACGAGATCGGTCGTAATTGCGGCGACGAGTGCGATACCCGAGTCCAGATTCGAGGCCGCAAGCAGGGTGTCGGGCATAAGCGCGACTGGTTCGGAGGCCGGCGCTTTTCCTTCAAAGAAAGCGCTACGATGCGCGTTTTGGTGCTTCACGGGCCAAACCTCAATCTTCTCGGCGAACGTGAGCCCGAGATTTATGGCACGCAAACGCTCGCGCAGCTCAACGATGCAATCGCTGCCGCCGCCGAGGAACTCGGTCTGGAGATTCGTTGCGAGCAGTATAATGCGGAAGGGGCGATCGTCGACGCGTTGCAGGTTGCGCGAACCACGTATTCCGGCGTCGTGATCAATCCGGGCGCATACGCGCATTATTCGTATGCAATTGCCGACGCCATCGCCGCGATCGGCATTCCAACGATCGAGGTCCATCTCTCGAATGTGGCCGCGCGGGAACCTTTTCGCCGCGTTAGCGTCACGGCGTCCGCTTGCCGCGGCGTTGTGAGCGGATTGGGGGCGACGGGCTACGCGCTCGCTTTGCGCGCGTTGCGCGATATGGTCGAGCGCTGAGGCCGGCGCTCGGGAAGGAGGGCACACGCTGCTTGCGTATACCTGACATCGGCGGCTTCCCGTTGAGCGATGCGCCGCATCGCGCCGCCGATAGGAGCATGCGACGTTGACAAAAGCCGATGTTATCGATGCCGTCGCCGACCGAGCGGCGGTTTCCAGGCGTCAAGCAGGTCAGATTGTCGATTGTATTTTGAACGAAATCAAAGTCGCTTTACAGAAAGGCGATCGCGTCGCGCTCAATCCTTTTGGCAGCTTCGTGGTTCGAGCGCGTCAAGCACGCGAGGGACGCAATCCAAAGACGGGCGAAAAAATCTCCATCGCCGCGCGTAACGTGCCGACGTTCGTCGCCGGCCGGTCGCTTAAAGAAGCCGTTGCAGGCGTATCGAGAAAGAAGAAGACACGCAAGAGTGTATCGGCCGTGTCACCGTGAGCCTCATAAGGGCGTGCGGGCTGTAGCGAAGCTTGGTTATCGCGCTAGTCTGGGGGACTAGAGATCGCTGGTTCGAATCCAGTCAGCCCGACCACTTCAAAATGAAAATGTTCGACAAACGTCCATGAAAATCGGAACGCTGGAAATGAAGGTCGCTCGCGTCGAAGGATTTCAAGTCCGTATTCGGACGTCCGAAGGGCGCGACATTCGTTCGGATCGAGACGGGATGCCACCCTGGCCCTACGAGAAAGGTGCGCGCGATCGATGGTCGGTTGCGCGATGGAAGCAAGAACGCTTTATTAGTCTCTATCCCGGATTCAGCGTCGACGTGCTCGACGGCGACGGCGAGATCGTCGAGTTTGGACAAACGCTGCTGGAGACCGTGCGCGAAAGCTACGATTGAGAACGCGTCGCATGCGCTGTGCGAAAGTTAACTTTCGTCGTTAAGAGGAGTCGTTGCGGGCACCCCGCCAAGTAGGAACGCCTGAACGGAGGGATGGGCTTGCAGTATCGAGCGGCTGGATTCATATTTTTTTTGCTCGTCGCGGCCGGGGGCGTGGTCGCATGCACGGGTAGCACGAGTTCAGTTAGCAGCACACTTCCCGCGGTCCGAGTCACCCGCGGCGCGGCAAGCACGCCGATCTCTCACGTCATCGTTGTCATTCAAGAGAATCGCAGTTTCGACAATCTTTTTTCGACGTTTAACGGCGCGAACGGCACGACCGTCGGTGGTGCCGAGCCGATGTCTTCGCCCGTCGCCAGCTTCTGCGCGAACCAATCGCCTCCGCAACCCGTCATTACGTATCCGACGACCGTTCCGCTAACCGAAGTGGATTTGCAAGGCAACGGCTTTCCTGGCAACTTCGATCACAATCAAGATCTCGCGCACGATTACCGGCACGGCTATCTTTTAGACTGCGATTCGGCTGCGAATCAGCCGAACGCGTCCAATCCCTGCCGCAACGACGGATTCGATCTTTCGTATTCCGGCGCAAACGGCTCGGGCAGCGGCTCGGGTCACCCGACCTGCACGTATACCTATCAGTACGTCAATCCGTCCGACATCCAACCGTATTGGACATTGGCGCAGCAGTACGTGCTTGCGGACAACGCCTTTCAGACGCAGGGCAGCGAAAGCTTTACCGCTCACCAGGCATTGATCGCCGGGGGCACCCAAATCAACGCGACGTCGAGCATCATCGACGATCCCAGCTACTTCCCGTGGGGATGCGATGCCCGGTCACCCGGGCCGACCAACGAAGGCACGGTAACGAATCTGCTCACGATTTACGGTCAGTACGAAGGCTTCAAAGGGCCGTTCCCATGCCTTACCTACCCGAACGGCACGATCCGCGATAAACTCGACGGGGCCGGCGTTTCTTGGAAGTTCTATGCCGATAAGGTTTATCCGTGGTATTCGAAAGGGAACGATGGCCCGGGGATTTGGAGCGCTTTCGACGCGATTCAAAACGTTCGCTACAGTAAAGAGTGGGGAACGAAGGTGACGTTCAAAGACACGAAAATTTTTGCCGACATTCAAGACGGGCGATTGCCCGCCGTGTCGTGGGTTACGCCCGACGCCGCGAACTCCGATCATCCCGCCGAAGGGAAGGATACCGGTCCGTCCTGGGTGGCGTCGATTGTCAATGCCGTCGGCACGAGCAAATACTGGAAGAGCTGCGCCATCGTCGTGCTCTGGGACGACTGGGGCGGCTACTACGATCACGTAACGCCGCCGTTCTACGACGATCAGGGCGGCCTCGGGTTCCGCTTTCCGATGATCATCATCTCTCCGTACGTCCAGCCGCACGTCGAGCACACGCAATACGAAACGACCAGCGTGCTTCGTTTCATCGAAAACAACTGGGGGCTTGGAACGCTCGGGCAAGAAGACAAGCGCGCGACGAGCATCGGCACGGCCTTCAATTTTAGTCAGTCGCCGCGGCCGTTTCAGACGATACCGGCAAAGTACTCGCGCCGGTTCTTCCTCGATCAAAAGCCCTCGGGCGTACCGCCCGATTCAGAATGAGATCCATGCGCATTCACGTCAGTGTAATACTCTTTGCCTTCGCTATCGCTGCCGGCATCGTCGCCTGTAGCGGTGGCGGATCGCCCGCAGGCGCGCCGCTGCCGCCTGGCGCGCAAACGCGCGATGCATCGAGTCCGTCACCCATCAAGCACGTTGTCATTGTGATTCAGGAAAATCGCAGTTTCGATAACCTCTTTTCAACGTTTCCCGGGGCCGATGGCACGACGACCGGTAAAGCGGCCGCGATGCCGGCTGACGTCGCGCAGGCCTGTGCGCAAGCCGGTCAGCAGGTCGTCACCCAACCGACGAGCATCCCGCTAACCAAAGTCTCGCTCACCGGCAAAGGTTTCCCGAAGAACTTCGGAGCCGACAACGACCTCGACCATATTCATAGCGGTTTCGAACTCGAGCGCGACCAACAGAAGATGGACGGTTTCGACCTAACCGGTTTCGAGGCCGACGGAAGCGGTACGCCTTCTTGCACGTACACCTATCAATACGTCAATCCGGCCGAGATCGCACCGTACTGGGATATTGCTAAGCAATACGTTCTCGCGGATCACACCTTTCAAACGCAAGGAAGCGGAAGCTTTACGGCCCACCAAGATTTGATCGCCGGTGGGACGCAGATATCTTCGAACGAGGCGCTCATCGACAACCCAACGTTCTTTCCGTGGGGATGTGACGCTAATTCGAGTGTAAGAACAGCGATCATCAAAAAGGGTAGCCAAGAAGTCTATCGATACGCCGGACCGTTCCCGTGCCTATCGTACGCGACGATGCGCGATCTGCTCGACGCCAAAAGCGTCTCGTGGAAATTTTACGCCATGCCGGTGCAAAAGGAGAGCGGCTGCCAAAACGGCGACACCGCGGGCATTTGGAGTGCCTACGACGCGATCAAAGCGGTGCGTTACAGTCCGGAGTGGCGCAAGAACGTGACGCGCAGCAGCAACGTTTTCTTTAGCGACATTTCAAAGAAAGAGCTCCCGGCCGTCTCCTGGATTACCCCGGACGCACTCAACTCCGACCATCCTGCCGAATACAAGCATCCGCCCTGCGGTCAGAGCGGACCGCCCGCAGATACCGGTCCGTCGTGGATAGCTCAGGTTGTGAATGCCGTTGGTACCAGCTCGTATTGGAAATCAACGGCAGTGGTCGTGCTCTGGGACGATTGGGGCGGCTTCTACGATCACGTGGCGCCGCCGCGGCCCTTTAACTGGGCGGGAGGTCCGGGCTTCCGCGTTCCGATGCTGATCGTTTCACCGTACGTCAAGCCGCACGTCGACCACACCATTTACGAATTCGGCAGCATCCTTCGCTTCGTCGAAGAGACATGGGACCTCGGCTCCCTCGGCAACAACGATGCGCATTCCACCAGCATCGGCAACGCATTCGACTTCACCATGTCGCCGCGCACGTTTCAGAAGATTCCATCGCAGTATTCGCGGGCGTATTTTTTGCGCCAACCTCCTTCGGGCATCGCGCCGGATAGCGAGTAAGAGCGGCGGTGGCGCCTCGAGCGTTGTATCGGTTAGTTGCCGGGCTCGGGCTGAACCTCGCACTGCTCGCTTGTAGCGGCGGCGGACCATCGGCTTCCGGCGTTACCCCACTTGCCAGGCACGACGGCGGTGGGAAGTCGCCGATCAAGCACGTCGTGATCATCGTTCAAGAGAATCGAAGCTTCGACAATCTCTTCGCTCACTTTCCCGGGGCCGACGGGGCGAGCCGCGGCAAAGAGCAGATCCCCAAAGGAAGCGGCTACGTCGACCATTGGATTCGCCTTAAGGCGCACACGCTGCTATTGCGAACGGACTTGCAGCATTGTCATAGCGCCTTCGAGACCGATTTCAACGGCGGCAATATGGACGGCTTTAACCTCGAAGGCCAGGGCGCATGTCCCAACGCGCCGCCGGCTGGGACATTGCCGTATCAGTACGTCACCGAATCCGACATCGCGCCGTATTGGGATATCGCCGAACAGTGGGTTTTGGCCGACCAGATGTTTCAGACACAGGGCAGCGGCAGCTTCACCGCCCATCAAGATTTGATTCGTGGCGGCACCTGCTTCACCGCAAATCCTTCTTGCGATCTCGCGTCGCCGTCGTCGTCGACCTTGAGCCTGGTCGATAACCCCACCGGCTTCCCGTGGGGCTGTGACGCTACTAGCGACACCATCAAGACTCACACCATCGATATCCTTGGCCAAGTCGGCGACAACGGTCCGTTTCCGTGCAGCAATAAATTTCCCGACTATAATTCCCTGCCCGGCTACAGCACGATGCGCGACCTGCTCGACGCGAAGGGAGTTTCCTGGAAGTATTACACGCCGTGCTTTAGCGCCAAGGATCAGCCCGGCTGTACGCCGAGTTCGGATTGCGTCGGCAGCTTCAACTGCGACGGCGGCGAGTTAAATGCGTTCGATCTGATCTATCCGGTTCGCTATGGCCCAGAGTGGGGGACCAAGGTGTCGTGGCCGGAGACGAATATCTTCGGCGATATTACGAACCAAAAACTTCCAGCCGTTTCGTGGGTGATTCCCGAAGACGCCAACTCCGACCACCCCGACGAATCCTGTAAGTGCGACGACGGACCCTCGTGGGTAGCCAGCGTCGTCGATGCCGTCGGCGAAAGTCCGTATTGGAACTCAACGGCCATCGTCGTTGTCTGGGACGACTGGGGCGGATTCTACGATCACGTCGCGCCGCCGTTTCAAGACGTGTACGGCGGCCTGGGTTTCCGCGTTCCAATGCTGGTTCTTTCACCGTATGCGATAGCGGGCTCGGGCAGCAAGGGTGGATTTATTTCACATACGCAATACGAATTCGGCAGCATTTTGGCGTATATCGAACAAAACTGGAAACTCGGCTCGCTTGGTACGACCGACGTTCGAGCAAGGCCCATCAGCGACGTTTTCGATTACGCCCAGACTCCGCGCGCGTTCACGGAGATTCCATCGGCGCGCTCAAGAAAGTTCTTCATGCAACGTTCCCATATCGTCCAGCAAGGCGATCCGCAATGAACGCCGAATCATCATCGTCCCCTTAAAAGTGAGGCTATTCTCGTGAATCTTTCGCTCGTCCGCTGCATGTCTTTCGCAGCGATCGTCGTTGCGCTGGCCGGATGTTCGGCCGGCGCCTCGTCTTCATTGCCGTATATGCAGAACGGCGCGCCGCTGCGATCGCTCAGCGGAAGCGGTGCCGGCAAAATTACGCACGTCGTTTACATCGTTCAAGAAAACCGCAGCTTCAACGACATGTTTTACGGGTATCCGGGCGCTTTCACGGTGAAAAGGGGCAAAGATTCGCACGGTAAGACCATCATACTGCGCCCGGTGCCGTTGTCGGATCAATACGTCATCGATCATTCGGCGGCGGCGATGTTTGCAGCATGCCGCGGAACCGGCAGCCTCCCCGGAACCGACTGCCGCAACGACGGCTTCAACAATGAAGAGAATTTCGGCGGCCCAGTGACTAATCCCGAATACGTCTACGTTCCGCACAAGGATTCCAAGCCGTATTTCGACATGGCCCACGAGTGGGTGCTCGGCGATCGAATGTTCCAATCCCATCTCGACGAGAGTTTCGTCAGCCACCAGTACGTCATCGCCGCGCAGGCGGCGTCGAGCGTGGATCTTCCGTACGGCGCCTGGGGGTGCTCGCAAAAATCGGGCGACAGCGTTCCGACGATCACCCAACAGCGAACCTACGGCAAAAACATCGTCCCATGCTATGACTACCAGACGCTGGGGGACGAGCTCGACAAAGCGCACCTCTCCTGGCGCTTCTACGCGAGCGCCTACGGAAGCGCATCGAGCGGCGATGGGGCCTATTGGTCGAGCTATCAAGCCATCAACCACATTTACAACGGCCCCGACTGGAAAAAGGTGATCTCGCCAAACTGGAAGTTCATCACGGACGTGCGCGCGGGCAAGCTCTCGAACTTTACCTGGATCACGCCAGTCTGCTCCGACTCCGACCACGTCAACTGCCCAGGCGGCTTCGGCCCGTCATGGGTCGCCGCGCTGGTCAATACGGTTGGGCAGAGCAAGTTTTGGAACTCGACGGCAATTTTCGTGCAGTGGGACGATTGGGGCGGCCTTTACGATCCGGTACCCCCGCCTTTTGAAGACTACGACGGCCTCGGCTTTCGCGTTCCCCTGCTCGTGATCTCACCGTATGCAAAGCAGAATTACGTTTCGCACACTCAATACGAAACGGCAAGCGTCCTACGGTTCGCCGAAGATTTGTTCGGGCTGGGTCAACTGGCAGCCGCCGACGCCCGCGCGAACTCTCCCGCTGGGGATTGCTTCGATTTCTCCCAATCGCCGCGCGCGTTCGTGAAGATCAAGGCGCCGAAACCACCGAGCTTCTTCATGCACCAAAGCTCGGAGTACGAGGCGCCCGACTACCAGTAGCCGGCGAGCGGGGTTCCGTGAGGACCAAGCCTAATATCTGCGTTGCATTTGGTTACGAGGGAGCGTGGAACATGGTTGGAGCAACGCGTACGAACCTTCTTGCCGTCACGGCGTTCGCAGGTCTACTGGCCGCGGGGTGCGCCGGCACGAATGGTTCGCCGGGATCGAACGGCCCCGGCATGCCGCCTGGCGTCGGCTCGCTGCCTGGCGCCGGCCCGCTCGGTTTGAAAACCGGCGTCGGCTCCGACACCGGCTCGGGCAGCAGCTCGGCATACATCCAACACGTGGTCATCGTCTTACAGGAGAATCGCTCGTTTGACGATTTTTTTGCGACGTTTCCCGGTGCGGTCGGGGCGACCTACGGCTGCATGAAATCGGGAGGCCCCGCGGCACGTGGCCGCCGCCCGTCGGGTTCGCAATGTCCCTCCGGCGACACGGTCGTGCCGCTCACTGAAGCAGGACTCGATTCGAATAGTCTGGGGCACGAGCGCTTCTCGTTTATCAAAGAGTACGACAATGGAAGGATGGACGGTTTCAACGAGGTGGAGCGGGCGCTTCGCAAAGGCGAAAAAGTTCCGGCCGGTACGTATCCGTATCGGTATGTCGATCCGAAATACATCGCGCCCTATTGGCAGATAGCACAGGACTGGGTCTTGGCCGATCACATGTTTTCCACTCAGGGCAGCAGCAGTTTCACCGCCCACCAGGACTTCATCGCCGGCGGCACGCCGATCGGCAACGATAACGTTATCGATTTTCCGTCGCCATCGAATTGGGGATGCACGGCGCCGCCCGGAACAGTGACGAGCCTCGTCACCCAAAGCGGCAATTATTTGCGCGACAAGGGGCCGTATCCGTGCTTTAGCTATTCAACGATCCGCGATCTCCTGGACGCCAAGGGAATCTCGTGGCTCTATTTCACCAATCCATCTCGGAGTTACGTTTGGGACGCGTTCGACGCGATCAATGCCGTACGCAACGGGCCCGAATGGACCAGCAACATCATCGTTCCCGAAACCGATATTTTCCAGTACGTTTCCAACGCGCAGCTGCCCGGCGTCACCTACGTGATTCCCGACGCGGGAACGTCGGATCACCCGGGGCCGGCTCACGATAATGGCCCCGATTGGGTTGCGTCGGTCGTTAATGCAATCGGCGAGAGCGCCTATTGGCCTTCAACCGTCATTATCGTCGTTTGGGACGAGTGGGGCGGGGAGTACGACAACGTTCCTCCGCCGCAGCTCGATGGCCAGGGACTCGGCCCACGGATTCCGATGCTGATCGTTTCCGCCTACGACAAAGAAACGACTCCAAGCCAGCCGGGGTACATTTCACATACCCAATACGAGGATGGCAGCGTCCTCAAGTTCATCGAACAAAATTGGGGTTTGGGAAGCCTGGGGACGTCAGACGTGCGCGCGAACAGCATCATCGATTCCTTCGATTTCACGCAGGCGCCTCGGCCCTTCATTCCGATCAGCTACTCGCAGCATCCCATGAGCTACTTCGCGCACCATTATATCCCGTCGCGCGAGCCCATTGACGAATACTAGCGCAGCGGTCTATCGCGCACGGCTACTGCGCGCCGATTCGCTGGTTGCTGCTGGTTAGAATGTAAATCTTGTCGGCGTGGCGCACGCCGAGTGCCTTCTGGTCGTAGATGATGCCTACGTACTGGCCGGCTTTGATCTTGCTCATCTGATACGTCGTCTTCCCATTGGCCGAGAAGACTTGATCGAACTTTGGCAGCAGCACGAAGCTGAGTACCTGTTGCGTCTTGGGATCCTCGACTTTGATATTGTTCGTGGAAATGTGAACGGTGATCCCGTAGAATGTCGACGTGCCGGCCGCCGGCGCGGGTTGGGGAAGCGCGAGAATTGCTGCGACCAGCGCCAAAGCCGGAACTCGCAGAAACGACGGATGATTCATAGCAAGCGTGTACCCACCGCGGGAGCGGTCTATGCCGCGAAGGCGGCGAAGGCGCCCCCGTGGAGGCGATGCTCTTCGCCGACGGGGGGTCGCGCGGAAATCCAGGACCAGCGGCGAGTGCGGCGGTGCTGGTCGATCCCGCGGGGGGTCTGATCGAAGAGATCGGTGCCTATCTCGGCGTCGCGACAAACAACGTGGCTGAGTGGACCGCGTTGGTGCTTGGACTGGAGGCAGCAGCGAAGCGAGGCATTCGCCGGTTGGGGGTGCGACTCGACTCCGAGCTGGTCGTTAAACAGTTGCGCGGCGAGTATCGTGTGAAGAACGCCGGCTTGCAGCCGTTCTATCAGCGAGCACGACAGCTCTTGCGCGGGTTCGCCGAGGTCGAGATCCAGCACGTCCCCCGCGCGCAGAATAAAGTGGCAGATCGTCTGGTGAACGATGTGCTCGACCAGGAAGCGCAAGCGCAAGTAAAGTAGGCGTTTGGAGTGCGTCGATTTCCCATTGAAATTTTGATCGTCGTGGTGTGCATCGTGATGCTCGTCATGGGATGGCGCATCTATGGCGCCGGCGAGATGGGACGATTCGGCCCCGCGATCCACGCTCAGAAGGCGCCGACCGAACTCTACGCGCGAATGGTCGTGCATTACACCAAGCCGCCAATCGATCAGGAAGAGTATCGCATGTCGGACGTTGAAGGAATTTCGACATTCAACTATCGAGTTCGCGGCTACAAGGGACACGAAATCACCGTGAGCGCTCCCGCGGCGCGCATCTACGATGTCAGTTTTTTCTTCGGAAGACTCGTCCAGGACGGAATCTGGGAGCTCGTCGACAAACCGCCAACATCCGACGCCGACGCCCGCTACACCGTCTTCATCCGCCAGTTCGCCGATTATCAGCATGGCCAACGCACGGTGACCTTTACGAATCCTCAATACTGGGCGATCAAGGCGGGGCGCCAGTACGAAATCGATCTCTCCAAGGGAGTGCCGCACGATTTAGTGCACATGCAGAGCACTCAAGTAGCGGATCCGCGCTACGAACAAATCGTTACCGACTTTCGACAATTCGGACCCGACGAGTTTCGGCGCAACGTCGCGGCCGCGCAGGCGCGCATTCGCAGCATGCGCGGATAAAGGCCCGGTGAAGCGACGCTGGACGGTTCGGGCGCTCGTCGCCCTCGCGCTGCTCGTCGCCGTCGCCTTCGAGGCGTATAAGCTCGTCGAAAATCCGGCAAATCAACTATTTGGAAAAACCCTCGTTAGCGGGCCGAAGGATCAGCGGGTCGTCGCGCTCACCTATGACGACGGCCCGAATCCCCCGTACACCGACGAAATCCTCGCGGTGTTGAAAGCCGAACGCGTGCGCGCGACGTTTTTTGTCGTCGGGCGCGCGGTGGCGGCCTATCCCTCGGTCGTCCGTCGCGAAGCCGCCGGTGGGAACGCGATCGGTAATCACACGTGGAGTCACGAGCACTTGCTGCTCTACGACGGGAAAAATTTACGCCGAACGCTCGTCCGCACCGATCAGGCAATCTTTGCGGCGACGGGATTGCACACCAAAATCATGCGGCCGCCTTTCGGGGCGAGGGATTGGCTCGTGCTTGCCGAGGCGCGCAAGCTGGGTTACACGCCGGTCATGTGGTCGGTGCCGCTCGCCAACGACTGGGAGTATCCGCCTTCGCGAATCATTGCGGCTCGCGTGCTGCGTTATGTGGGCGACGGCGCGATTATCGCGCTGCACGACGGAAACCAAGGGATCGTTTGCGCGCGGATGCGCGCGGCCGCACGTCTTTGCGACCGCAGCGCCGACGTAGGGGCGACTCGTTTAATCGTCGACGCGCTAAAACGCGAGGGTTATCGTTTCGTGACGATACCGGAGTTGCTGCGAATGCAGACGCACGCGATTATGCGTACAGCGCCCCGTGCAGGCGAATGAAGCCGTCGGCGTGGTGATGCGCGGGATCGTGATGCGTCCAATGAACGACCGGTAAGCGCCCGGGATCGTGTACGAGCTCACCGCGAACTTCGACGCTGTCGCCGGTCTGGACCGGACAGCGCGGAGCGATGCTAACGTTGTCGACGACCTCGAGCTTTCCGGCGCTGCTCTCCGCATTGAAGGCTTCGTGCATCGCGTGCGAGCGCGAGCTATAAAAGAAGCGCGGTGCCGACGAGACAATCGCCGTAAAGTCGACCCATGCCGGCGCGGTTCCGGCGTAGGCGGCAGCCAGGTCCATGCCGCTCTCATCCCTCGGATTCGCTCGCTTGACAAGGGGCCCGCCGCTGCCGAGGAACTCTCCGCGCGGTGAGGACGATACAAACGGCACGCTTGAGGCTCGTGCCCGTGACCTCGGCAAACGGCGACGCGCTATGGCGGCTGCTTCAGGAACCCGACCTTCGCGACTATCAAGACCTTCCGGACGTCGATCGGGCGCAGTTCTTACGACTGGTTGCGGCGCGGCCGTTGCGTTTCGGGCCAGGCGTTGTCGGACGCTTCGAGTGGCTCCTTCAGTATCTCGAGGGTAGCGAACCGCTGGGTTGGGTTTCGCTGCGCATTGCCCAAGGCCGCGCAACCGGCGAGGTCGGTTACAGTGTCGTGCGCGCGCACCGCCGGCGGGGGATTGCTACGGAAGCGGTGGCGGCGCTGATCGATGAAGGCTTCCGCCGCGCTCGCCTGCGTGAGGTTCGCGCCTACTGTCTTCCGGAAAATCAATCGTCGCGCGCGGTCTTACGTCATAACGGTTTCGAAGAGGAGGGAACGTTGGCGCACGGGGCGACCGTCGCCGGTAAGACCGTCGACGTCATTGCGCATTCGCTGGGTCGCGAACGCTGGGAAACATCGCTCACCGAGAATCGCGCGGCCAGGCGATCGTAATTCCCGCGTCATGAACTCCCGCGTATCGAGTCGCAAGTCCGCCGGTCAAGTATGCGAGCAAAGGCTCGCGTACAATCGCAACGGCGATCCGCTCGCCAACCTGGCTCAGCGGAACCCAGGCAACCTCGACCACGTGATCTTCGCTGTCGTCCGGCGTGAGGGAAGGAAGTTTGGCGTGCGCGGAATCCAGAGTGAGCAGAAACGTCAGATTCAGAAAGTGCGTGTCGCCATCGTAGCTTTCGCTGACGTACGCCAGCTCGCGCGCTCGCGCGTGGAGCCCCGTCTCTTCAAGCATCTCCCGGGCGACCGTCTCGGCGAGCAGCTCGCCGGGCAGTTGCCGCCCGCCCGGAAGATTCCAGAGCGGGAGCGGCTGGTTGGGATAGCGCGACGCAACCATCAGCACGCGTCCGTCGTGGATTACAATCCCCGTCGCCAGACGAAACGATGCCGCTTTAGCCAACGGTCGCCTCGATGACCGCGAGCGTACGCGATGCCGTTGCTTCCCAGGTAAAGGTTGCTGCGCGGCCCGGGCCGCGCCGACGCAGCTCCCGGGCATAGGCGCCGTCGCCGGCGACCCGAAGGATTGCCGCCGCCAGTTGCGCGTCGTCGCCCGGCGGCACGTAGCAAACCGCATCGCCGCCCACTTCAGGGATGGCCGAGCTATTCGAAGCGACCACCGCAGCCCCATAACTCATCGCCTCGAGGACCGGCAAGCCAAAGCCCTCGTAGCGTGACGGAAACGCCAAGAGTTCACAACCGCGATAGAGCGCGCTCAGCAGCGCGTCGCTGACGTGTCCCAACTCCACGACGCGGACGCCGGCGGGAACGTGCCAGCCGTTCAGGCGTGTCGTCACGACCAACGCAAGGTCGCGCCGCTTTTCGCTGACCGTCGCCATCGCCGCAAGCAACGTGTCGAATCCCTTGCGACGTTCCGCGTTGCCCACGTAGAGCACGAAAGGCGCAAGCGCGGCGACGTCGAGTGCAACCGGTGCCGGCGGACGCGGCGAGACGACACCCAGCGGGATCGCCACGATGCGGTCGCGCTCAACGTGCAGCTCGCGCGCGAGCTCGTCTTGCGCGAACAGCGAATCGGTGATCAGCGCGCGGCATCGCTCCGCCGCGACTTGAAAAATGCGCTGGGTCTGCGGCGAGTATTCTGGGACGACGAAGTTCGACGCGTCGTGCAGCGTTGCGGTTGCGGGAAGTGAAAAGTTCGTCCAACTGCATCCGTTAAAGGGAAACCAAAGCGCATCGAGTCTTCTTCGCGAATGAAACCGACGCGAAACGACCGCGTAGGGTCGTCCCTCGACTTCGCGCCGATACCGAGCGCGCGCCGTCCACGTCTGCCATTCCGGAACGATAAGGGTCACCTCGGCGCGGCCGTTCTCCCACCAAACGCGCAAGATTTCGCGCAGATAACGGCCGATGCCGCGTCGATCGCCGGGAAGATTCCACGCGTCTACGCCGACGCGGATCATCGTTGGGCTACCTCACGAAAGAGCAGAAGATGCCGGCGCGCGCTCTCATCCCAGCTAAAATGCCGTGCGCGGCGCAACCCAGCGGATCGAAGATTCTCGCGCAGTAGCGCGTCGGCGATTATCCGCCGCAGCGCCGACGCCCAAGCCTGGGCATCGTCGGCCGGAGCGAAAAGGGCGGCATCACCCGCAATCTCGGGCAGAGCGCTTGCGCTCGAGGCGACGACCGGCGTTCCGCAGGCCATTGCTTCGAGCATCGGCATGCCGAAGGTCTCGTGATACGACGCGAGAACGAGCGCGACCGCGCCGCGGTAGCACGCGCGCAAGGAATCGTTGCTCCCGGCGACCAGGTCGTCGGCGAGGTTTCCCGCATGGACGACGCCGGGCAGCGCAGGCGCGCGCGGACCGGCAATCGCCAGCGACGGCCCGTCGCCCTCAGGCCATGCGCGCCGATAAGCATCGTAGAGCAGGGCAAAATTTTTGCGCGGCTCCCCGAGCGGATCGCCGACGAAGAGTAAGAACGGACGCCCGTGCAAGGGAGCCGGAAGCGGTCGCGCATCGCCGGGCGCAAACGTGGAGTCGACGCCATGTTCGATCACCTCGATGCTTTGTAGCGGGATCGCCAGCAACGAATGGACTTCGCTGCGGCCGAAGCGTGAGACCGCGATGACCCGCGTAGCCGTGCGAGCCGAACGAAGAAACGGAAGCTGAGCGTGACGTCGGCGCTTTGAATCCGGGTTCGGATAGCGAAAGGGAACCGCGTCGTGAATCGTTGCGATGCTGGGGAGTTTCGAGGTAAAAAACGTACCGTTGGCGGGATGCCAGATCGCATCGAGGTTGCGCCCCACACGACTGCGCACTACAAACCTATCGCTTCCCAGTGCCATCGTGTAGGCGGCCGCGCTGCGACCAGGAAATGGGCCCGCCGCGAGCAACGTCAGCTCGACGTCGTCGCAAAGGATTAAACGTCGCATGACCGCCCGCGCATAACGGCCGATGCCGCGCGTATCTTCGGCGATGACGCGCGCGTCGACGGCCAAGCGCAGAGGCGGCATCGCGCCGACTTCGAAGCTGCAGCTATTCTGTCATCCTCGATCGCCGCTCACCTGATCCTCGGCCCGCGTGAGGAGCCGTTTTTGCCGGCGATGCTCGACTCCATCGCAGATGTTGCCGGCCAACTCATCGTAAACGATAATGCGCCCGAACCGTCGCCTCATTCGGCCGCACTAGCTCAGAGTAGCTTTGGCCTCGCCAATCGCCTTATCGTTGACCGGGCTCCGTTTTCGGGTTTTGCCGCTGCCCGCAACCATTGCCTGCGGTTGCACGCCGAGCACAGCGGTGCTCGATGGATCGCATTTATCGACGCCGACGAAGTGCACGGCGCGACCGTCCGCCGCGTCGCCAACCACCTCGATCGCGTTGGCGACGAGTTCGACTTCGTCGACGGCTATACGTGGCATTTTTTTGCATCGTTCGATTACTATACGTCGATCGAGCGTCGGATGATCTTCTTTCGCTATCACCCGGCGTTGCGCTGGGAAGGTGCGGTCCACGAGAAGCTCGTCGGTTCGCGCGGCAAGCGCGTCGCCGTTCCGTATGTGTACGCGCACTACGGACATACGCTCGAGCCGCGCCGGCATGCCGAAAAAGGGCGCCACTACTCCTCGCTCGGCGCGCCGGGTGAGGTGTTGACCGAAGCGCAGCTCGATCGTTTCGACGTGGCTCGCTATTTTGCGCCGGTCTATCCGCGGTTGCTGCGCTTTGTGGGCCGGCACCCATTGGCGGCACGGCCGGCGTTGGCGCGCCTGCGCCCGAGCTTGGTCGAACATCATAAATTGACCGAACGCATCGAGCGCGCACAACCCGCGCAAGTCAAGGCAATTAATGCGGTGCGCCGGCTGAACTACGAGCTGCGCTGGCGATCGAGAATGCTCAACCCGCTGGCCCGCGCACTCGTGTTACCGTGACGGCCGTCGGAGTTCATTCCTCCACGCGCCGCATTGCCGCGGTTCATAAGGCAGGCTGACGCGTTGACCGAATAAAATGCGCCCCGAGCGTATTTCTTACCGTGTTCCGTCGAATACTTGTTATCGTAGCGAGCGTGAATGTATTGCGAAAGTATGAACAATCGGTTATACTAAGGAGCAGAGGGGGGAACCACTACTTCTTAACCGCCCTCAGGAATTTATGAGCTCAGGGATGATGCCCCGCCTTGGGCCGTCGATCGTTCGACGCCAAGGCCTCGAAGAATGGTTGGGACGCTTTAAGAGCGTTCCAGTTCGGTTTTTGGTCGCTCCTCCCGGTTTTGGTAAGACGATGGCGCTGCTTGGGTACTTGCGCCATTCCGCTACGAACGGCACGTATTGCGTCGTTTCCGCTGGGGCGAAATCCGAGAACGTTTGGGGCGCAATCGCGCGCGCTTTAGGGCTCGAAGTTCAATTCAATACGCACGACGAGCTCATCGAGACACTCTCCGCGCGCGCTCCCCTCGAGCTCGCGCTCGACTGCGAGGATACGCCCGATGTCGGAGGCATCGAGTGCATCCTGGCGCTCATCGACGATCTGCCCGAAGACGTCTCGCTCTTGCTGGCCTGCCGTTCGCGCGCGGCTTTTCACGTCGGTCACTACGTTTCCGACGGCACGGCCGTGCTCTGCGATGCCGAACGGCTCGCCTTCGACGCAGCCGGGATTCGGCACGTTGCGGAAACGTGCGGCGTGCCGTTCACGCATACGGACGTGCTTCGAATGCTCGAGGCGACGGACGGGTGGCCGCAAGTTGTCAGCGGCGCGCTTCGTAAAGCAGCCGAAGACAACTGCAATCTCGCACAAGCCTTCGAACACTGGCGCACGCGCCACGGGCACTTGTTCAACGAATTTATCGCTGAATCGCTCAAGCACGTCGCCGAGCCCGAAGCCGATCTCGTGCTCAAGCTGATGAGCGGATCGTATCTGGACGATCGCGCGCAGCTTCAGGCGCTCGAGGAACAAGGACTCTTCGTCGTCCACACTGCCGATGGCTATCGCCCGTTGCGCGCGCTCTCCCGCAGCCGGCTCTACGATCGCTATGGCCGGCGCGTCGCGCCGGTCACGCCGATGCAGGTACGCCTCTTCGGCTGGTTTCTCACCGAAATCGACCGTCAAACGATTGAATGGGTGCGCCGGCGGGATCGGCAGATCTTCAAATATGTCGCACTGCAACCCAACGGCACGGCTTCCCGCGCGGAGATCGGCCAAGTCTTTTGGCCGGGCGCCGAACGCCATCTTGTCGCCCAGAGCTTGCGCACCGCCTGCTCGAACATTCGCAAAGCGATAGCGCATATCGTCGGCTTTAACGACGTTGAGGCGTATTTTCGCGCCGGCGACGAACTGACCATCGATCTCGATAACGTCATCGTCGACGTCAATCGCTTCGTTTCGCACGCGAACGATGCCGACGAGCAGTACAATCGCGGCGAGTTGCGGGCCGCTTACGCCCACTACCGCAGCGCCGCTCGCGTTTATCGCGGCGATCTTCTCATCGGAGATGCCCACGAACCGTGGGTTGCTTCGCTCGACGTGGCACTCAAGCAACGCCACGTCATGGTGCTCGATCGCATCGCCGAAATCGTGTCGACGCTCGATTGTCAATCCGGCGAAAAGCCGAACCTGCGCCTCGTCTCGGGAACGTAATCCCGTGAGGAGCCGCTGGATCGGTGCGGCCATCGTTACGGCAACTCTGTTGACGTTCGTCTTACAAACCGGTGTTGTTGCGCGCACCGGTTTTTTGATGGGCGACTTTCGCGCGTTCTATTGCGCGGCGCGGGTCGCCGCCGCGGGCGCGGACCCGTATCGCGTCGAGCCGCTGCACTCATGTGAAATCGCAATCGGCCCCACGCCATTCTTCGACAAAAACCCCGGTGTCGCGATTCCCGCGCCGTTACCCGGCTATGCGATTGCGCTCCTGGAGCCGTTGGCAGTCTTTCCGTTCGCGGTCGCCGCTACGCTCTGGACCGCATTGCTCGTGCTGGCATGGTTGATTTGCGTCGGCGCGCTGGCGCGGTTTGCCGGTCAACGGTGGGAAGTGACGGTCGCGGCTTTAGGACTCTGCCTCGGCGTAATCTCCGTTCCGTTCGGAGAGATTGTGCCGCTTGCAATTGGCTGCATTTGTGCGGCCGCCTATTCTGCGTGGCGTGGCGATTTTCGCTTTGCCGCGCTCTTTGCGGGCGGCGCCATGATCGAGCCCCATCTCGGTTTGCCGGTCTGTTTGGCGCTCGCGGTTTGGCAACCAGCGGCACGCTGGCCGCTTGCAATCGTCGCCGCGGTCCTGAGCGCTCTTTCGCTCGCGGCATTGGGCCCGGCGGTGAACGCGGAATATTTCGCGGGCGTGCTCCCCGCGCACGCCCTCTCGGAAGTGAGCAGAGACACGCAGCTGAGTTTGACAGCCGTGCTTGCGCACTTCGGCGTGGCCCAATCGATCGCAATGCGCGCGGGAGCCTTGTGGTACGTCGCGATGCTAGCACTCGGCGTGGCGTGCGCCGGAACGCTCGCGAAGAAGAAGCGCAACGACGCTTTTTTGATCTGCGTGCCGCCGGCCTTCGCCGTTTTCGGTGGCACGTTCATCCACGTCACCCAGATCGCTGCCGCGGTTCCGGCCGCGATGTTAGTCGTCGGATCGGCAGCTCCGGCCACGGGAGTCGCTGCGATCATCGCCCTGCTCCTGCTCGTCGTACCATGGGTCTGGGCGATTTCGCCGGCGCTCATCGTTGCGCCACTCGTGCCCGTCGGATATCTGGCGTGGCGCTATTGGAATCACAGTAGCGTTGCCTTGCTGATTGCCGCGATTGCGACCGCGGCGCTGCTCTTTGGTCTTAGCGATCTCGCAATCGTCGTGCCGCACGGCGGCGCCCACACCGTCGCTGCAGCCATCGATGCGCGTCTCGCCGAGGCCTCGTGGAGCCGCTTTACGCAGCGCAGTTCCACCGACTCGCTGGCCGCATGGCTTCTGCGATTGCCGACGTGGGGCGGCCTGGCGCTTTTGCTCGGATTGTTGCTTCGGCAAGCCGATGTGCTTCGTTTTCGCCTTACAATCTCTCCGGCGGTTGCGCTAGGCATAGCCTGCACGCTCCTACCGATCGGCGCGCAATTTTATGCTGACGCGGCCGGCGATCGCCTTGGTATTGACGTGCGCGCATATTATTGCGCGGCGTCGGCGCAGCGCGACGGACTCAATCCATATTTTGCCCGGCCGATGGCGGCCTGTGAAAGTCGCACTGCGGCGCCCTACTACCGTCCTCCGCCCGGCGTGGCCGTTCCGTCACCCTATCCGCCGTACGCCCTCGCATTTTTCAGGCCATTCACGTTCTTACCGTTCGAAGCGGCGGCGGTCGCCTGGTGGGCCGTACTTTTGGGAGCGCTCGCGATCGCGGTGTCGTTGCTTGCGCGCCTAACGAAACAGTCGTGGCTCGTCGCTTGGGCCGGCGTTGCGCTCTCGGCCGGATTGACGTCGTTCTCGGCGGGCAATGTCGCGCCGCTCGCGGTGGCCGCCCTCGTGCTTGCGGCGTATGCCGTTGCGAACAACCGCGTTGCGCTCGCCACCGCCGCCATGGTCATGGCGATGGTCGAGCCGCATCTCGCGTTACCGGCGGCCGTCGCGCTTTTCGCGGGTTATCCGCCGATACGCACGCCGCTGCTCGCCGGTTTTGGGCTCCTCGGTATCGTTTGCATTGCAAGCGCCGGCGTTGCCCAGACGGTGGAATACCTCTTCGACGTGATTCCGGCTCACGCGCTTTCCGAGGTTTCACGCGACAATCAATACAGTCTGTCGAGCGTCGTCGCCGCGTTCGGCGTTCCCGACGCTTCCGCCGCATTTTTCGGCGGTCTTTCCTATGCTCTCATGACCGTGCTGGGCGTGGTCGTGGCCGTGCGGCTCGCCCGGCAGTTCGCCGCCCCCGCGATGATCGCGCTCGTTCCACCGGCGTTTGCATTGATAGGAGGCTCGTTCGTGCACACGGGAGAGATCGCCGCGGCGGTTCCCGCCGCACTCCTGCTCTTCGCGTATGCGCGAGAATACCGTGCCTGGATCTTTGCCGCGGTCGTACTGCTCGCGGTTCCCTGGATGATGGCGACATCGGCGGCGCTCTTTCTCGCACCCGTTTTTCCGACCGCGTATCTCGCCTATACGCTGTGGCGCCGCGAGCGAGGTATCGCGCTTGCCGCCGCGGTCGCGTCGTTTGCCACGATCCTAGCGCTCTTTGCCGCAGCGGCGGTCCCGTGGCCGCATCATGTTATGGCGCACGTCTATCCTGCCATCGATCCGCGGCTGGCGGAGGCCGGCTGGCGCGAATTCGTCCTAGGAAATTCGACAAACCGGCCGGCGATGTGGCTTCTGCGCTTGCCGACCTGGATTGGGCTTTTGATGCTCGTCGTACCGGCGGTGGCGCTGGCCGGACACAAACGGGTACCCCGCTCGGAGACGCAACTGCGGTTAACGGGGTTACGCGCGTGAAGAATCGCGAGCTGTGGGTCGTCGTTCCCGCGTACAATGAGGCCGCGTCGATTTCTGCGGTTCTCGCTTCGCTGCGCGGGTTCGGCTACGATACGGTCTGCGTGGTCAACGATGGGTCGACCGACCAAACCGCGCAACTGGCGCGGGCCGGCGGTGCGCACGTCCTCGATCACGTGACCAACCTCGGCCAGGGCGCGGCGCTTCAGACGGGCATCAGCTACGCACTGGCACGCGGAGCAGATTACATTTGCACGTTCGATGCCGACGGGCAGCACGCGGCCGGATCGATCGACGATCTGCTCATCGAGTTGCAGCGCAGCGGTGCCGACATTGCCGTCGGCTCGCGGTTTTTGTACGCGAACGCCTCCATGCCGTTGGCGCGACGGCTGCTTCTCAAAGCCGCATTGATCTTTACCCGCGTGCATGCTCGCGTCAAAATCACCGACACTCACAACGGTCTGCGTCTGCTGACACGGCGCGCCGCGGAAGCGATCGAGATCGAGCAACCCGGTATGGCCCATGCCTCCGAGATACTGCAAAAGATCGGCAACCGTAAGCTTACGCTGGTCGAAGTTCCGGTTACCGTTGCTTATACGGAGTATTCGAAGCGCAAAGGCCAATCGGGATTTGAGTCAGTGAGAATCCTTCTCGATTTGCTCTACGGTTCGCTTGCCGTCAGGCGCTGATCGCGCCGGCGACGTCGTGCCCGGGTCGTGCGCGTGGTCGATCGCGCTTTGCCGCGCTAAGGCAATCAAGACCGACTCATGGCGCTTGAAACGAAAATAGAAATTCGACGCAACGAATAGGCCGCCGACCAGCGCCACGTAGAGTACCAAATCGGCGCCGCGACCCACGCCGAAGATGTTGGCGATTCGCGTCGAGACGTTGGGAAAGACGACGAGCAGAATACCAAGCGCGGTGACCGCAAGCACGATCAGGCTTTGCAGACCCGAAAGCCGCTTCGTGCCGGCATAGACGGCCGTGAGGATGAGGCAGACGATGATGATTGGTGCCAAGCGCACTCCCTCTATTCGTGCTCGCGGCCGACGGCGAGCTTAGCGAAGAGCCAATAGATCATGCGCGGCGGCGCATAGGTCATGGCTTGCTGTGCGACTCCCACCGCGCGCGCCGATAACGATTGCCGGTAGCCATATTCATGGTAGGCGGCTCGTTTCGTGGCCAGCGTGTCGCGCAATTGCCGCAAGGTCGAGGTCGCCTTCGTAGCGCCTTGGTGCAGACGGTACGAAACCAGCGGTTCGGGAAGATTCGCGATCTTTCCACGCTTGGCCAGACGTAAGAAGAAGTCGTAGTCCTCGCACGTCCAAAAACGCGATGTGTAGCCGCCGGCTGCAATGGCATCATCCCGCCGATACGCCATACACGGGCCGCCGACCGGGTTGTAAAGCAGCATTCGTTTTCGAATCTCTCGGTCGGTCGTGGGGTACTTCCGCAAGCCGATCGGGCGGTCATCGGCATCGATGATGCGTAAGTAGCTGCCGACCAAAACGCATTGCGGATGCTCTTCCAAATACTGGATTTGCTTGGCAAATCGGTCGGGCGTAGCGATGTCGTCGGCGCCGATGAGCCCGATAAAACGCCCGCGTGCCTCCGTGAGTGCCCGGTTGAGCGTGAGGCCGACGCCTCGATTCTCATGGCGTAGAAGCCGGATTCGAGGGTCGCGTTGGGCGTAGGCGGCCAAAATGGCCGGCGTACAATCGTACGAGCCATCGTCGAGAATCAGGAATTCGAAGTTCGCGTACGACTGCGCGAGGATGCTATCGATCGTCTTGGCGACGTAGCGCTCGCCGTTGAATACCGGGAGCACGACGCTCAACGGAGCGTCGTTCATCGATTCCCCGAAACGCGGCTTGGGCTTAGAGTTGCCCGTGCGGGCCGAAGATCGATGCGAGCGATTTGAGCTGAACGATGTCCCATACCGTTAACCGGTACAAGAGGTGCCAGCGCGCCTCGGCCGCGACCAAGGCGACGTTCAATCCCCAATAGGCTACCGCACCGTAAGCGAGGCGCGACGTGAACCGGTTGAGGGGGCGGGCTATCAGCTGCATCACAACGGGTTCTACCCATACTGACCCCCCGCGGATACACCTGCCGAAGCATGCCCAGCGAGCCTACCCTTGCTCGCTTGGTTCGAAGGACGGAATCGGGACCTCGCCGACCCACCATCGCCGCGTCCCAGAATCGACGTGGACGTGATCGTCGTAGTATCCCATGCCGCCGGCGAGCGCTCGCGACCAGCAAACGTCGAAGAGGTCGCGCGTCGAAACGCCGTCCACATACATATCGGCGGCTTTTGCATAGAGATGCATGCTGTTGCGAGCCGCGCCTTCGGTCGCCTCATTTGTCTGCAAGGTGCGATAGCCGCTGGTAATCACCAGTGGTTTGAGCACCCCGAGCAACGCCAGCGCGTGCTGGACTTCCCACAGCACTTCGATTTCGACGATGTCAAAGCGAACGTATCCCTGCGAGCTGTCCACGTGTCGATCGCGCAATAGCCAGCAGATCCGTTGGTAGCCGGGAAGATAGACGGTTCGGCCGTCAACGCAGAATGGTGCGACGACCTCGTCGCCATCTTGATGGCGAAGCCACAACATTCGGGATTTATTCCGTGGCACGGCGGCGGCGATAGCACGAGGCGACATCCCGGCGAGCGCGGCCCCCGCAAGCGCGCGCAAGAAACCCGGCCGCTTCATTGTGCCATCTCCGCCAACGGATCGTCGCATTCGGCCGGACGCTGTGGCAGAACATGCGCCTCTCGATCGGACTCGTTGATAGCTAGAACGGCGCTTTGAGCTATTCGAAGTGAATTGAGCGAATCTGAGAGCATGGCAAATGCGGTTATTCGCGCGACGCCCCCGCTCAAGCCGGAGCTTGGAATCGTTGCCGTAAACGAGCCGTCGGATCGGCGATATCGCGCCGGAAAGGGCCGGTCTTGGGCGAGAATCCAGATCGCCGAGACGCGCGGTGACGGGCGCGCCAGCCGGCCGGCCACGAGCGCGACGTCGCCGCGGCACTTGCCGTCGTTTCTCAGGCTTCCCGGCACGGAGCGTGCGGTGAGAAGTTGACGGAGCGTGGCGTGGGAGAATCTGCCGGCGTCCCCGGTGATGAAGAAAAGGCGCGTCGGCGGAACGATCGCGTATCGTTGCTGATTTGGAATAAGTGCGTATGCTCGGACGCTGTGCGCGCCTTCGCTCAAGTTCGTCGTGTCAATCGGCGCGTAAAACCCGCTGTAGCCGGAGGCCAAACTGTGCGTCGCCTCGGCAATTGGATAGAGATACTGGTTGGCCAGGACGGGCATGGGCATCCGCGAGTCAACCACGACCGCGACCGTCGACGGTACGGTTTTCAGCCCCAACATCAGAGCCGAGCCGTCGGCGAGCAGCCTTGAGCCGCGCACATAAGCAAACTGCGGCGAACCGTCGCTCACGTGATAATCGGCGCTGAGGATCGGCCAGAGAATTCCGTCGGGATCTGCAGAAACGCGCGATGGCTCGGGCAGGGTCGTCACGTACCGCGCCGTTTGCGGACCGTAGTAACGGGCGTTGAGATCGGCCAGGGCGTAGCCCGCCGCAACGAGTGAATAGGCCAGCAAAACGCACGCGAGCGCGGCGCTCATGCGAAGGTGGCGCTTGCGCAACGCGCGCGGCGCGTACCAAACGAAGCAGAGCATCGTCGGGAAAATGTACGGATACCAGTGGCGGCCTTCTGCGCCAAAAACGTTGTGCGAGAGGACGTAGAGGACAAGCATGAGCGCGGCAAAGCACAAGTAGCTGTTCAGCACGGGATCGGCGGTTGCGATGCGCATTGCCGATCGCGCGTAGCCCCGCCAGCTCAGCGCGAGTAGCGCGACGCCGTTTCGAGCCAGACGCACGCAGATCGTAACGAGGACCGCGAGCCCGATCAGCCCGATGGCCGCGCGCAGCCAAAACTCCACGCCGGGATTGACGATCACGATCGGAGTATCGACCCAGCCGATCGTCTGCCAGAACGTTGCGGCCGAGCCGCCGGTAATAAGGAAGTCGGTGAGCGCGCGCAATGTTTCGGATGCGGCGTATCCTAAGGTGGCCGCGAAACCGCCGGTCATGACGTTGCGGAAATACTCGAGGTTCACCGTCGTCGGGGCTGCCGCGCCGAGTGCCGCGCCGGCACGGTCGACCATCGAGTGCTGTACCACCCGCAGAATAACGGACGGCGCCAGCAGGAGCGAAAAGAGAAGGACGCGCTGTCGTAGATTCGTCGCAAGCCGCTTCAGTCGGACCAGGACGAAGAGTGCGATCGGCAACGCGGCGCTCAAGAAGAATTGAACCTTCGTCACCGCGAGCAGGCCAAGCACTAGACCGAGCACGGTGACAATGGAGAGTCGAGCCCTGCGACCGAGTTCGGTCGTGAAGAAGAGCGCAGCCGAAACCAGTGCGTACGAGAGATTGTCGGGCTGCACGTACGATGCAACGAACGAGGTCAGCGGAAAGAAACCGATCGCGCCGGTCAGCGCGACGCTGGTCCACCGCGGAACTCCGAGATTGATTGCGGTGCGATAGTTGAAATAGAGCCCGATCGTCGTTAGCAGAACGCAGAGTATTCGCGCCGAGAAGAAGACTGCCGTCAACGACCCGGTCAAAGCCGCGACGGTGCGCATCCAAATCGCTTCGAGGCCATAGAACCCGAACGGATAGAGCGCGGTAATGTAGCTGATTCGTCCTTTGGGCGATTCGTACGATCGCACATTGGGCGCCGCCGCATCGGCGCGAGCGAAATACGCCCGCGTGCCGTAATCGGGCGCGACGTGCATCGACGTTCGCCAGACGATGCGATCGAAATCGGAAGCGCGCATGAGATATTTCGTGTACGGACTGACAATCCACGCCGGTTTACCGTCGCCCAAGCCGATGAGCCGGCCGGCGCTCGCGAGCGAGATCGCGTAGTCGAAATGCGCCGGCTCGTCGGGCGCTTGAAAAATCGGAACGCGAAAGACCCAAATCGTGCTCAGCGCGCCGCTCAGGAGAATGACGGTCAGCGCGGCGATCCTGGCCATCGCAACGGTCAGTGCGCGAGTCCGAGTGGTAACGCGACCGCGGTCGCCGCCGCTATGTACGGTGCGAAGGCGATTGGCGATCGTGCCGCCCCCGCCAGGCGGTAGCCGACCACCGCCGCCGCGCAAGCGACGGCGAGCGCCATGGCCGCAACCGGCGCGCCCAAGGCGGCACCGCAGAGTGCGACCAGTTTGGCGTCACCCCAGCCCATGCCGTAACCGCGCGTGAACAACGCTGCAACGGCGAAGGGGGCGAACGCAATCGCTGCCGAGAACGCGATCCACCAGTCGTGCTGAGCGAAGGAGAAGAGCAGCAACGCAGCCAGCGGAACCAAGGTGAACGCATCGGGAACCATCCCGCAAATGACGTCGGTACACCAGCACGCCACCAAAGCGAAGAGCACGATGGCCGCGATGCCGATTTCAAGCGGCGTGAACTTGGCCGCCAGCAAAAATCCACCGATGAGCGCACTGCCGACAACGAGCACGGCGTACGGAGGCGTCCCCGTGGCGGGCCCGTCAGCGGCCGGTTCGACGCCCGCGCAGATGGCGCGGCCGGCGAGCGCGCCCATGATCGCGAGCGCGCCAAAAAAAATGGCGGCGGCCGCCGTGACGATCATGGGTTTGCCGCTGTACCTGCGAAATAGTTGGCCGCTACTGCACCGAAGATGATCGTTACGATCGCCGGAATCATGAAGAAGACCATCGGGAAGACCATCTTTACCGGCAACTTCGCAGCGAGTTCTTCGACGAGCATCAAGCGCTGGTGGCGCGCATCGGCAGCTAAATCGTTCAACATCTTTGCAATGTTGGCGCCGAGGCGCTCGGCTTGAATCATCACCCGAAGCGCATTACGCAACGCGGGCTGATTCGTGCGTTCTCCCACGGCGCGCAAGGCGTCGGCGCGCGCTCTCCCCAGCCGAATTTGCGAGAGGGCTTCCTTGACCTCATCACCGAGCGGCCCGGGCACGGCCTCCACCGCATAGCCGAGTGCCGAGTTTAGGGCGAGACCGGCTTGAACGGTCGACGCGACCATGTCTAAAAACTCCGGCAGACTCTTTTGAATGCCGGCTTTGCGTTTATCCGCTGCCCGATTGAGCGAGAAGAAGGGCGCGTAAGCGCCGCAAAAACCCATGCCGCCCAAAAGTGGTATGAGCCAGCCGCTGCCCAGGTCGAAAAACTTCCAGCAGAGCAGCGCGAGGACGACTCCGAAACAGAGACCGCCGGCCACGCGCAATCCAAACTTTGCCGGCGTGGTCGTGTACCAGCCGGCCTCGGCCAGACGCCGGGCCAGCGCGGCGCGGCGCTCGCCGGAAACAACGTGTTCGATCAGCGAGAGTCGCTCCTCGTCGCGTTTCAAAGGGTCGCGCGCCTTGAGCTCTTCGAGTTGTTCCGCGAGCGGACTCTTCGTCGGAATGATTGAGAACGTCAAGAAGAAGGCTGCCGCTCCGGCGAGCATGGCGATCAGATAGCCGAACGCGGTTCCGATAAGCGAGTGCACTATACATCCATCCGTAAGAGCGCTTTGAGCCAGAGATACGCCAAGACTTCGAGCGCGAGGACGATCAAAATTACGATGTGGCCGATCATCGTGTGGAGCAGCGCCGTGCTCATGTTTTCTTGTGTGGTCACGATGAATAGCCCGAGCGCCAGCGGTATCGCCATCAGCACGTAGGCGCTCATCCGGCCTTCAGCGGTGAGCGACGAAATCTTTCGTCCCACCTGCCGCCGGTCTTTAATCGTATCTGCTAGTTGATCCAGGATGCGGGCGAGGTCGCCGCCGGTCTCGGATTGAACGCGAAAGACGCGCGCCAGCATCAACGCTTCGTGACTCGGCATACGCGTCGCCAAGTGATCGACGGCATCGAAAATGCTCGCTCCCAGATTGGTGTGGCCGATGACGCGGCGAAACTCGTGCCGGGCCGGCTCCGAGAGCTCGTCGATGACGACCGCCATCGACTGGCGTACGCCCAGGCCCACCCGCAAACCGCCGGCGATCAGGCGAGTCGCGGGCTCGAGCTGGTTGATGAACGCGCCAAGGCGCCGGGCAATGCGAAACTGGATAAAACCGTAGAAGCCAAACGTCGCGGTGCCCGCCACGATTGGCAGCAACACGATCGACGTCAGAGGCGCCGTATGCAACATCAAGAGTAGCGAAATCCAGACGATCGTGACACCGGCAACGAGCGTCAGCACGAGCTCCTGCGACCCGACCGTGACGCCGGCGCGATCCAGTCGTTCCGCCAGACTCTGCACGCGCGCCGTGGCGCGCTGATTGACGGAGCCCCAAAACGAAAAGAACGTGAAGAACGCCGTCGCGGAGACTCCCGCAAAGATGGCCAATGGAACGAACGCCGTTACCATAGCGCCCCGATCGAAGAAAGCTGGCTCAACTCACGCGCATCGTAGGCGATGCCGTATTCTTGGAAACGCTTCAGGCAGACGGGCTGCACGCCACTGTAACAAAAGTCTCCGAGAACGTGGTCCTCTTTGTCAACGCCACGCTGCGCGAATCGAATGATCTCCTGCATCGTCACGATCTCGCCTTCCATGCCGACGACTTCGCTCACGCCGATAACTTTTCGGGAGCCATCGCGAAGGCGAGCCGTATGGACGACTAGATCCAGTGCGCTGGCGATCTGCTCGCGAATGGCGCGCACCGGCAAGTCAAAGCCGGCCATCAACACCATCGTCTCGATGCGGGAGAGCGCGTCGCGTTGGCTGTTCGCATGAATCGTCGTGAGCGAGCCGTCGTGGCCGGTGTTCATGGCTTGGAGCATGTCGAGCGCTTCGGCACCGCGGCACTCACCGATAATAATCCGGTCGGGCCGCATACGCAGCGCGTTGCGGAAGAGATCGCGAATGCGGATTTCACCGCTCCCCTCGACGTTGGGCGGACGCGATTCAAGCCGAACGACGTGCGGCTGATTTAATAAGAGCTCAGCGGCATCTTCGATCGTCACGATTCGCTCGCGCTCGGGCAAAAACGACGAAAGCACGTTGAGAAAGGTCGTTTTACCCGAGCCGGTGCCGCCGCTGACCACGCAGTTGAGCCGGGCTTGCACCGCGGCGCTGAGAAAATCGATGACGGCCCGGGGGGCGGCGCCAATGTTGATGAGATCTTCGGCGGTCAGCCGGCGTTGTCCAAACCGGCGAATCGTCAAGGTCGTGCCGTCGATCGCGACCGGCTCGATGATCGCGTTCACGCGAGATCCGTCCGATAAGCGCGCGTCGACCATCGGCGACGACTCGTCGATTCGCCGGCCGAGCGGCGTAATGATCCGTTCGATGATCAGCCGGAGCTGGCGTTCTTCGCTGAAGCGTTTGGGGGTGCGCTCGATGACGCCGTGCCGCTCCACGTAAATTTTATCGAAGCCGTTGACCATAATTTCCGACACGTCGGGATCTTTCATGAGGCTTTCGAGCGGGCCGAGACCGAGGGCTTCGTCAACGATCTCTTGACGGAGTTCCGCCACCTCTTCGGCCGATCCGTCGAAACGCCGGGCCGAAACGAGCGACGCCGTAATGCTTTCGATCTTGGAACGGAGCTCGGCGAGTTTCGCGGCGTCGCTCTGCGAGATGCTGGCCGAAGCAAAGTCGAGCTCGCGCAGAAGCGCCTGATGAACTTCTTGCTTAAACGCGTCGCGGCGTAAGTCGCGGGGGTCGGCCTGTGCAGAGCTATGTCCGTTGGTTCGCATCGTCGTGGTGCGCCGCAGCGGTACACGCGCGTCGCCCATGGGCGATGAGGTCGATGGTTGCAGCGTCGCAATCTCTTCTTCGGAATGAAGCGATTCAACGTGGCGGCTCAGCTCGGCGATCGCTTTGGAGTAGCCGCGTGACGATGCAAGCGGCACTTCGCCGACGATTTTCATTCCGAGCGCCCGCTCGATCTCGCTGCGCGTGCCGCCGCCATGTTCGTTGCGCGTGTTGCTTACCAGCGCGATCCGGCTCAGCGGCACGCCGAAGCGCTGCAAGTCGGCGAGCATTGCCTGGGCTCCGGCGACGCCGAGCAATGTGGGTTCGAGTACGATGAAGAAGCGCGTGGTGCGCACGACGAACGGTCGGACTGCCGCCGAAAACGGCTGCGGTGCGTCGACCAACACGGCGTCGAATCGCGTCGCCTCGTTGGCGCACGCTTCGACCGTTTCCACGGCAAGGGTAAAAACGGAATCGTAACGGTCGGTAAGCTCGAAAAGAGTAACGCCGTCGACGGCGGTCTGCGAAATGGGGGAGCTGACGCGCTGCGCGTCGAGATTGCGCACCGCCTCGAAGAGGACCGCCACGCTGCGGCGTCCGGTGAGGTCGGCATCGACGAGCGCAACGTTGCGTTTTCCGCGAATCGCGCGCGCCAGCTCCGAACAGAGCGTCGTCGCGCCGGCGCCCCCTTTCGAACCGATGAAGAGCGCGACGAGCGAGCCGTTCATCGGCTCGAACTGCCGGGATCTACAATCTGGTCGCCGACGATTAACTCGACGGGCGTGGTGAGTGCGGTCGCCGCCGCCGGCATGCGCGGCGCCGGGGTCGCGGCGATCGCAACCATCGGGGCGGGCGGCAAAGCGGGCGGCGGCGCCGGCGGCGACATCGGCGGCGCCATTTCGAAGGTGAGATCTTCCGCTTGTTCGGTGTGGATTGCTTCGCGCGGCGAGCGCAACGCCAGCCGAAGCGTCGTATTGCTATCGGCCCACGCCAGCATGTCGGCTTGGTGCGGCGTCACTTCGAGGGTGACCGTCGTTGCTTCTTGCTCCTGCGGCGATGGCGTCGCCGACGGATTTTCGAGCGCCGCGCCGACGGAGAGCACGCGTATGCCGCGGAAAATCGTCACTGCGTGCGGCGGCGGACCATTGTTGCGCGAAGGCGGGATGGCAATGACGTCAACGCGGTCACCCGGTTGAACGAGGCCCGAAACATCCTTGACGCGGTCGACGGGAATACTGACCGCGCGCATTCCGGGTTCGAGGCGCACCGGCAATGCCAGCGAAACGTTCGTTCCAATCGATGACGCGGTCAACTGGGATCCGGCGGGAATCGTGATGAGCGCGAGCGAGCCGACGGCTTGGCTCGGGTCGGCGACGGCGTCGGGTTGCAACGTGTCGGCCGGGCGCATCTCTTTGCTGAACATTCCTTCGCTGATGCGCTCGCGAGCCGAAATCTCTTGAGTTGTGATCAAAACGGGGCGCTGCGCGGTGCCGACCGGCCGAAGCGAGGAAAGATAGGTTAACGTCAGCCAGCCGGTACCGACTGCTAAGATCATCGCGATAAGAAACGTAGTGCGACGAACGTTCATGAAGTTATCCTTACAGGTTGATCCTCAAGAATGGGAGGAGGCTTTGCGATAGGGCGACGACGATCGCGCCGGCGGCAAAAGCCACCGCGTAGGGCAACGTAACGCGCTGCGCCGTGATGCCGTTGGTTGCGCCGATTGTCGTGAGTGCGATGCGTGAAAATGAGGGTCGCTCGTTGGGACGCAGCGCGATAAAGAGCACCGCTAGTGCGCCGCCGGCAAGAGCGGTATAGAGTAGGAAGGGCACGCAGAGCGGATAGCTCAGCATGCCGGACGCGGCGATTGCCAACTTGATGTCGCCGCCGCCGATCCCGCCGCGAGAGTAAATGAGCGCGCCGCCGATCGTCAGCAGGGCCATGACGCCGAGACTGACGACCAGCTGCTGCCACCCGCCGAAGGCGTGAACGATCGCCGCGGCGGCGGCAAGCGAACCCGTTAGCGCGTTCGGAATGCGCCGCGCCCTCACGTCGGTATAGCTTGCGGCCACGCAGGCGGCCAGGGTTAGTGCAATTGCAATCGTCATGTCAGAAAAAGTGGAAGGGTTGGGAGGCGCGAACGCATCGGCCGTTCGCGCCCCACAACCCTACGTGCGTTGACCTTAGAGCGAGTTTGAGACTTGGCCGAAGAGCGTGCTCAGGCCGGTACCGATCGTCTTGACCGCGCCCAGCGCAACCAGGGCGATGAGGGCAACGAGCAGGCCATACTCGACCATCGTTGCGCCTTCTTCGTCGCGAATCATCGAATTAAGAGTGGATAGCATGTTTTCTCCTTATTTGGTGGTGTGCTTAGTGTTGCTAGATGTATGCGATTGAAGGTTCGCGTTTTATAGCGAAGTTGCGACTTGACCGAACAGCGTGCCCAGGTTGACGCCCAAGGTTTGGACGGCGCCCAGAGCCACGAGAGCGATCAGCGCTACGAGTAGGCCGTACTCGACCATCGATGCGCCCTCTTCGTCGCGGATAAGAGAACTAAGTATGCGATGCATGATTCCCCTTTCACCAAATGCCGCCGGGGAACGCGTCCGTTGGAACGGTAACTCCGGCGTTTGGTTGATGGACCAAGAGCTGCGCGCTTGCCGAGATAACACCCGGCGACGATGTCGCCAGGACGTGGATGAATGAGTCGCGCATGTAGTCGGGCGCAATCGGGACGATCGCTTGGAACTTCCCATCCGGCCCTGCCGTCAGATCGTGACGGCTGAGCAGAACGTTGGGCAGCTCGGAGGAGAGCGTAGCCAGAAGCGTGATCCGAATCGGAGCAGACGCAGGCGCCTGTCCCGTTACGAGTACTGCTTCTGCCCCTTGAAGCGGCGTTGCATTGAGGACGATCGTGCCGAGGAGTCCCGCCGCGCCGGGTTGCTGCTGCTGCTCTTCGCTCACTCGGCTCGCCGCTTCTGCTTCCTGCTCGCGGGCGAGTTCGGCTTGCCGTGCTAAGTGGATGATATGTGTGGCAAGCGTCGTTGAGACGTAGATGTCGTTGGAGATGTAGCGTGGCGTGACCGTTGTTACCTCGACACGATCGTCGACTTCGTACAAGCTGTCGCCAGGGCGAACAACGAGCACGAGACCTGGGCCGCTCAGTTGTACGGCACGCGTCGCCGCCAACCACGTGTACTCAAGATGAGCCTGACGGGCGACGGTTGCAAGCGGAACTTCCTGCTGCGCCGCTGCCGCAACGCCCAGCGTCGAAAGCAGTGAGCAGAATATAGGAAAAACCACCTGACGATAAAGCCGCATGGAAACCTCCTTGGCTCCTGGTGCCGTGAATCATGACATCCCGGCGGCTTCGATGCAATAAAGCACCGCCCCAAACGACGGGATTCTAACTCAACGTCGGCGCTGCGTTCACGCGTTAACGCGCGGATCCGTGGCATAATCCAAAAGATGAATTTGATCACTCGTCGGACTTTTGCGTTTCTCGCAGCCGCGGGGATCGCAGCCTACACGGCTCCCGTCCGGGCCGATCAGGTGATGCTGCTTTCGATTCAATCCGGTCATTCGGTGCTATTGAAGGCCGAGGGTCTGACGCGGGTCGCGGTCGGTGATGGCCGCATCGCCGGCGTCGTCCCCGTCGGAACGTCCCAGGTCGTGGTCAACGGAAAAGACCCGGGACATACCACCGTCTTCATCTGGGCCGGCGGCCGGCGCGAGACCTACGAGGTTACGGTCACCGAGCAGCAACTCGACGACCTCGCGCAGATGCTGCGAAGTGCGATCGGTGCGCCCGGCGTGCAAGTCGTCAGTTTCGACCATTCGATCGTGGTGCGCGGAACCGTCAGCGACGGCGCCCAGTTCCAGCAGCTCAGCGACATCGTCTCGCGCTTCGAACCCGTCGTCAAAGCTCAAAACTCCGTGCTCGTGAACGCGGTGACGATTTCGCAAAATCTCGGCATGCTGCAGCGCGCCATTTCGAACATTCCCGGAGCCACCGACATTCGGGTGGATCCCGACGGCCGGGGCAACGTGATTGTCAGCGGCAACGCGGCCGATGCGGTCACGGCGCAAGCCATTTTAGACCGGGCGCGCGGTCTCGCCGGTCCATATCTCGCGAGCAACGGTGAGCTCATCGATCGGCTCAACGCCTTGAGCAACAGTCAGATCGATATCAAAGTGTACGTGCTCGAAGTCGACAAAACGGCGCAATCGAACCTCGGCCTCTCGCTCCAATCGGCCACCTTCAACTCGGCGACGAATCCAACCAACTATCAGTTGGGCGGCGCGTCGTTCCCGGTCATTGAGAACCCGACGTTGCTGGGCTCGGGGCTCGGCTTCACGGTTCAGCCGTTCTTCCGGACCGTCACTTTGGCGCCAACGCTTAATTTGCTGATGCAGGAGGGGCACGCGAAGGTTCTCTCGAGCCCGAGCCTCGTCACCACCCCGGGGCAGAAAGCGACGTTCTTAGTCGGAGGTGAGATACCGGTGGTCACCTCGACTGGCCTTGGCGCGGTCAACGTTCAGTATCAGCCTTACGGCGTTCAGCTCAACGTGACGCCCGAGATTCTCGGCAACGGATCGGTACACGCCGTCGTTGCGCCCGAAGTCTCGCGCCTCGATTATGCCAATGCCGTCATCGTCTCCGGTTTCACGATACCGGCGTTGCTGGTGAGCAAACTCTCCACCGACGTCATCACTCGGCCCGGCGAGAGCATCATTCTCGGTGGCTTGGTGAACCGTCTCGAGATGAAAACAATCTCCAAGATTCCATTGCTCTCGTCGATTCCGATCCTCGGCAAGCTGTTTACGTCGACGGCGTATCAGAATCAGCAATCCGACGTCGTGTTCGTCATGACGCCGGAGATCGTTACGCGATGAGACGCGCCCGGGAAGCCGGGCAGGTCTTGCCGCTGATTGCGCTTGCTCTCACGGCCTTGATGGGCTTTGCCGGTGTCGGGGTTGACGTCGGCTACCTCGAGTATCGCCAGCAGGCGCAGCAAAGCGCGACCGACGCGGCCGCCGCCGGCGGTGCCGACGCTCTGATCAAAGCCGGCTGTCCAAACTCATCGGCGGCGCAGAACGCCGCCTATCTCAACGCGTCGAACAACGGTTTTGCAAACGCGGCTCCGGTCAGCGTCAGCGTTGCCAACCCGCCGTCGAGCGGGCCTTTTAGCGGGAACGTCTGCGGGGTTTCGGTGACCATAAGCACCGTCCACGTCGCCACGTTCTTTGCGCGGGTCTTCGGTTATCAAACCGGGATGACAGAAACGACGCATGCGGTTGCGGTCGTCACGCAGACCGGCGGCGGGTGCATCTATCTGCTGAGCCCGACGGTCCAGTCGAACTTCAACGGCGCGAACGTTACCGCAACCAGATGCGGCGCCCTGATCAACGATACGGCGAATTTCAACGGGGCGACCATTAATGCCATGAGCATCGGCTACGCCGGCGCGGCGCCAAATGAAAACGGCGCGACCTTTCTCGGGGCCACGCCGCAGACGATGCTTCCGGTTGCCGATCCGTGTCCGGAAATCACCGGCTGCGCCTATCTGGCCGCGAATCCGCTCTCCGCAACGGGCTGCCAGTCGGCGAATTACAACGGCTACACCGGCAACGTGCCGGCGGGCTGCTACAGTTATTTGAATCTCAACGGCGCGAACGTCACGATGTCGGGAAACTACGTATTCACCGGCACTCAGAACTTCAACGGCGCAACCATTAGTGGGACCGGGGTGACGATGTACGTCACGAGTAGCGGCACTGCTCCGAATTTCAACGGCGCCACTGCGACGCTCTCCCCGCCAACCACCGGAACCAACGCGGGCGTTCTCTACTATCAGGTTCCGACCAATACGAGCGCGCCAAATTTCAACGGGGCCAACAGTCACTACAGTGGGCTGATCTACGCGCCGGGGGCGATTAATGCAAATTTCAACGGGACTGCCGGCGGCTATTTGGTCATGGTCTTCGGCTCGGGCAACTTCAACGGCGGCAACGCCGTCGATCTGGCGACGCCGCCGCCAAACTCCTCGCTCGTCAAACAGGCCGTTGTCGCCGAATGAGCACCTCACGATTGTACCGCCGCAGAAGCGAAGCTGGACAGGTTTTGCCGCTGGTTGGGCTCTGTCTCATGACGCTCCTCGGCTTCGGCGGCGTTGGCGTGGACGTCGGATTTCTCGAGTATCGCCAGCAGGCGCAACAGAGCGCTACTGACGCGGCCGCCGCCGGCGGCGCCGAGGCCCTCTTGCATGCCGGCTGCCCGAATCAAAGTGCGGCTCAAAGCGCCGCTTACACGAATGCGGCGAACAACGGATTCATTAACGGCGGCAGCGTTGCGGTCGCCGTGCACAATCCGCCCGCGAACGGCCCCTACTCGGGTAATCCTTGCTCGGTCTTCGTTCAGGTCACCTCACAAAACGTGCCGACGTTCTTCGAGCGCCTTTTCGGTTACGCCACGGCAACGGAGACGACCCAAGCGGCGGCGAGCGTGATCCCCGCGCAAAAGGGTGCTTGTATTTATCTTCTTAGCAATAGCTCGTGGTCGAGCTTTAATAATGCCACGGTGAACGCGGCGGGTTGCGCGATTGCAATCAACTACAGCGCCGACTTCAACGGGGGAACCATCTCTTCGCCAAGCATCGGCATCGCCGGGCCGAGTCCTAACATGGGTGGGACCACCTTTACCGAGGCGACACCGGGCCCCGCGATGCCCGTTGCCGATCCGTGCCCGGAGATACCCGGTTGTGCCTATCTCGCGGCCAACCCGCCCTCGATTTCCAACTGTCAGTCCTACAATTCAAACGGTCACAGCGGGACCATTTATCCGGGCTGTTATAGCGGCTTGAATCTTGACGGCGGCACGATCACGTTTGCGCCCGGGCTCTATGTCCTCGACGGAAACTTCAACGACAACCAAGCCGTCATTACCGGCACGGGGGTGACGCTCTACGTTCCCGCCGGGGCCAACGGGCCGAACTTCGATAACCAGAGCGTCTCGCTTTCGCCGCCGACATCGGGAAACGAGGCCGGCGTGCTCTACTATCAGGTTCCCAGCAATACGTCGAGCATTAATTTCAATGGACCGAACGTCAACATGACCGGCTTGATCTATGCGCCGGGCTCGACAGGCGCCAACTTCGACGATCAGAACGGCAACTACGTGATCCTAGTCTTCGGCTCGATGAACTTCAACCAGAATAGCGCCTACGATTTCGCCACGCCCTCGCCAAATCAGGCACTCATCAAGCAAGCGGTGGTATCGGAATGACAGAAACTGCAACGAAGCTTCGGTGCGATCGCGGCACGAGCCTCATCGAGTTCGCCATCGTCGCGCCGGTACTCGTCTTCATGCTCATCGGGCTGATCGAAGTCGGGCGATACACATATTTCGCAATTCTTGCCAGCCACGCGGCTCGAGCCGGCGTTCAGTACGCGGCTCAGAACCTGCAAACGGCCGCCGACGCATCGGTGAATGGTTCGGGAACGCGAAGTGCCTCGTTGCAGGACGCGCAGAACCTGGCCAACTGGACCGTGACGTCGTCGATCGTCTGTACGCTCAACGGCACGCTCTCGCCCTGTCCCGCCAACAATACCAACGCCGTCTCTACCAGTCTGGTCTACTATGTCAAGGTGCAAGTGAACGGCACGTTCGCCTCGCTCTTGCACTATCCAGGCATTCCAAACAACATTCCGGTCAGCGGCGCCGCCACGATGCCGGTGGGAAATCAGTGAGATTCGTCGGAGCCCATCAGCGCGGGGCGAGCATGCCCGAGACGGCGATCGTCATGGCAGTCATTCTCGCGCTGCTTTTTAGCATCATCGACTTTGGGCGTGCGATGTACACGTATGCATTTGTTGCCCAGCTGGCGCGCCAAGGCGCTCGTTGGGCGATTGTGCGCGGCTCGCAGTGTACGTTGCTCGATCATTGCAACGCCACCCAAGCCGACATTCAAACGTACGTCCGAACCCTTTCAGAAGGCGCAACCAATGCCAATAACATCACCGTGACCGCGAGTTGGCCGCCAAATCAGTGCGCGTCGGGTCAATCCGGCAACGCGCCGGGATGCGTCGTTTCGGTAACGGTGAACTACCCGTTTTCATTTATGCTTCCGTATTTGCCGCGAAGCCAAGGCGCGCCGCTGGTGATGAATATGGCGAGCACGTCGCAGATGGTGATCTCGCAGTGACCCATGCCACGGCGTTGGCGACCGTCCCGGCCGGCGAGATTGTGTCGTCCGCGCAATTCGGCTCGGGAAGTGCGGTGCAAACGCTGGCCGGCAGCGTCTCCGCGTTCTTCGCGCTGGCGGAGTTCGATCGGCGCCGCGGCGTTGCGACCTACGCGTTGCGGGTGGTGAATCGAACGAGCTGCGCGGTCATTTGCCGTACCTGGGTCGTTACCCGGAGCGGCGATGCGCTCTTGGCATACCCCGCACTCTTCGAGGTCGCACCGCTCTCCAGCGGTGCGACACGCGTGCCCCTGTGGCTACGCGATTTCGGCTCGTTCGACCGCGCCATCACGGAAGTGGTCGGTGACGGCGTGCGATGCATTGTCGAAGCGCCCGCGCCCGCGCGGCGCAACCGCAAGGGCGTCTACGGTGCTGCGGCGTCGATCGCTGCAGCAGCACTGATCTTTTCTGCCGGTGCAGTGGCGCTGATCCACGCAACGATGCCGCGGATCTCCGCCTTTGCGGTGCCGCCCGAGGCGATCGCGGGGACGACGGTTCGCGCCGAATATGACGCCGCGGGCGCCGGAAAGCTATCCTACTCGGTTATCGCTCCGGATGGCCGGCGCGTCCAGGGCGGATCGCTCGGCAATTTCTCCGGATCCATTCCCGTGGCCATTGCGTCGTCGAACGATCCCGGCGCCTACACCTTGCGGATGACGATAACCGGTCCGTTGGGCGCCGCGACGGAAACGCGCGTTCTCAATACGATCGCGGCCAAGATCCCGGCGGCGGCGCAAATCGATTCGATAGCGGTCACCCCCGCCGTCGCCAAGCCCGGCGAGACGGTTGCCGTTGACTACGCTGCCGCGGGCGACTCGGGCTACGTACGGTTGCAGGGAACCGACGGGACGATTTGGCAACAGCGGCCGTTTTCACACGCAGGTCACACCGCTTTCGTCATTCCGCCGCTCAAAAGCCTTGGGGAAATGCGCGTCGTGCTGCACGTTACCAAGGGGCGCACCGCCGCCGAGTCGATGGCCGGGCTCGCCGTGCTCGCCGATCAAGATAGCGCAATCGGTGCGTCGTCACCGATTGCAGGCGACGATAATCCGGCGTCATCGGGCGCCGCCAACGCCGACGAGAACGGGACGTTTGAAGTGCTGACGCCAAACGTGCAGAGCGGCGGATCGATTCGCGTGCGCATCATTTCGCCGCGCAGCGGCATGCGGGTTGCGCTGACCGATTTGCAATCGCATGAGATCTCGGGCGTCGACATCGGTCCCGAAACCAGCGCGGTTTCCTTACGCGCACCCGTCGTGACCGAGGCGACACGCTATACCGTCGTGGCTAGTTTCACCGATGGTTTCGGCCAAGAAAGCGTGGTCGCGCCCGTAACCATCTCGCCTTAGGTGATAGCACAATAAATCGCCGCGAGGGCCGCGGGATCGATGTTCGGTTAGGACGATGTAATGTGTACTCGCTCGATTTATTGGTCGATGACGTCACAAGTCCGGCTCGCCTACACCGAGCGCGGTTATCCTTGGGATTCGCCGAAGCACGTTTGGCTTGTTCCGCCCGCAGCCGGGGAATCGCTTATCGGCGCCCCGAGGAGCGTTACCGTATGACTTCGATGGATACCGCGTTGGATTTGTCGCTAGGGGAGGAAACGAAATGCATGCCTTTCTCAGGGCCTGTTCTAGCAAAGCCGCGCACCTCGGGTATCGCTTTTATTGTATATTTGCCTGGCGCATTAATCTCATAGCCCCAGTGTGATATGTCCACCCAAAAGTGAAAGATGCCTGGCGCATCAGGATAATCGAACCCGCCGACGAGCGTGCTTCCCGGTAAATACTCTCTTATCGCTATGGAGCTTCGCCGGACGGCGCGGTTGACAGCCGGAGCGGGTAGAAGCGCTTGTCCGCTGCTGTTTGAAATGGCGAGGTCGCAGAGCCCCCAGGGCGGCACGGAATCCGCCTCATATACTTCCCTTGTGTTATTGTGGACGGAAATCCGAACCTCGATTCGCTCACCCAACCGATATATTCTCTTGGTTGTATCCAACCGAATACTAAAGACGCCACTGCGGACGGGAATCTCCTGCGCAAGCGCGTCGGAAGCATATGTCCCCAGTGCGATTACGCTGCAAACCACGAAGGCCATTCCCAAAGTTGCATTAAAACGCAAGGGTGTAAACGTGCTCACTTCTTCTGACCCCATGGAGGCTTGAGCTTCGATCTTGGCGCTCGAAGAGTCGGCGTCGCACCGTGCCCTTTTCTTGGTGTGCGACTTTGACTGTTTTCTGCGGGGGGCGCCGGACAAGATGACCCCTCGACGGCGAGGGTATTCGGCCAGCCGACCAAGTCCGTATTCGGGACACCTGTTTGCGTTGGTCCTGGAGCGATCTCGCTATTAAACTTCCACCCTACGGGCGCCGTGTTGAGAAAACGATCAGCCACGACGTCTCCGCCCCAACTCCATTGAAGTACCCCGAAGTTTACCCAGACGCGATGATGCCAACCAGGCACGTCTGGGGTAAACATGAAGTGATCCACATACGTATCATCGAAATTTAGTTCGTCGAGGCGTGCGAGTCCGTAAGCCGGAGCGTCGTAACTTGGTCCATACGTTACAGTGGCCGCAGCAGAAGCAAGTGGCGCCGGGCTGTTGAGCCCGTTGGCCTGAACGTCGTAGATCCAGCACGCGTCTAACCAACTTGCGGTTCCCGTTTGTGGCAAGCCTGGGCTCGACGACGGTGAAGCATAAGGGTTTGTCATCTCCTGCTGATTCTCGGCAAAATAACCAGCGAAATCGTTGGGGGCTGTAGCGGTGTATTTGGAGATGATGCCGGAGTTTGGATACGGGCTCTGTAAGCCGAGTACGACACTCTGGCCGTAAATACCGGGGGTGGCAAAAGTCGCGGTCATACTACCGAAGGTCGGCGCCTCGACGGTATAAAGCGCCAACGCCGTCATGGGTAGGCCATCTACGGAAGCCGTAACCCGAACCACCGCTAAGTTCCCGCCGCCAGTCCAATAGTAGTTTATAGGATTGGCGGAAGTCGGAATCACGAGCGGAACGCTTGACACGGAAGGCATCGCCGTTATCGGATTCTGACTCGCGATCGTAGGTAGCTCCACTTGGATCCAAGAGACGTCCGTAGGCGTACCGCCATCAGTCTGTTTCGCGGTGAGATCATTTCGCAGACCAATCACCGAGCTTGGATAGGGCGAAACCCCGGTGCTTACGACCTGGTTTAGCCTGCTATCATAAATCTCCAGGTACGGTGTTGGAGGTGCTGTCGGCCATGGGCTGCCGCCACCGGTAGGGGTGGGCGCGGGGCTCGGACTTGGTGGTGGCCCGGGCTCTATCCCAAATTCGAAAAAGTTTTCGTCATTACCGGCGGTGCAAGTCACAGGCGGGATAGCGGGCGTATTACAGTTTGTATAAAGGCCTTCCCAGTCGCCATTAAAAGAAAAGTTTTCGCTGGGCGGTACGTTGTCCGTGAAGGTCACACCTGGAGACACGTCGAGCCTCGTGCAGCTGGCCCAGGTGCCGACCAAAACAGGCGCCGGCGTAGCGACTCCGGGGTTACCGGCGAACGGCATCACCGAAATCGTCGTAGGCCCGCAGAGTTCTCCATAGTAAGGATTTGTTGTCGGAACCTGCCACGAAGTCGGAAACGTTATCGACTCGCCACTCTTCATCCAACATTGCCAAACAGGCCAATCCCCTGGCCCAGTAGGGAAATGCGTCATTTCACACATGGAATCATGAGACGATGAGTATACGACCTCCGTCGGCGGGTATTCAGCGGCCTTATGTATCCGCGAAGAGCGCCCGTGACGACGCCTGCCGAAGGGAGCTTGCTGAAATACACCGGTAGAGTCGTAAGGATGCGATGCGACGGACATTCGCGGCGACGGGGCCGTGAAGTAGCCGTTCCCGCCGGAACAGGCTGTCGCAACAGCAGCAGCCCCAAGCACCACAAAATAGCGGTTCAGCGTTCGATTGCCTCGCATGACGGTCTTCCGACAGCCGCTATCGTGGTCCGGACGGCTATTCACACAGGTTACCTCCGGCTGACTGGCTGGACCAGCTTAGCCGGTCTTGCTCCTGCCAAGGGCAGGCCCCTGCTTGGCTCACCGGGTAAATTGATTCAACGTGGAGCTCGCTCGTCTGTTTACCTTCTGGCTGGCGACGCGCGTACGTTACATTCGCGCCAACCGCCACTTATGAAGGCATCCTAACGGCCGGAATGCGCTATTTGAGAGCTAGCCTATTGCCTTCCGGCGATCATCGCCATGCCGTAAGGCACTCACCAGTTGCGTTTCTTGGAAAGTCGATGCCGGTGGGGCGTTGACGATGCCGTCTCGCTAAACATAATGACGTCGTCAAACCGAAAACCCTATAGCTTTTGAAACCATTTCCAAACGCGCCGCTGGAACAACCCGGTTACCGTTATATGGATGACAGGCGCCGCCTCATAGCGTTGTCGTTCTTAATTCTCGGGATTCTATGGGTAATACAGGGAGCCCTTACGGTCAAAGGCGCGGGCGACGACTGGAAGATCTTTTGGAACGCGGCGCATTATGTTGGTACACCAGAGCTATTGAGTCGCGCGCGTTTCGCCTACACACCCGGCGTGGCATGGGCTCTGTGGCTCATTGGCGGGTTCAGTCGAACCGCCAGTTATTTCATTTATTCAGCATTCATGCTGTGTTGCGCATTTCTGGCCTCTTTTCTGGCTTCAAGGGTTTATCGATTGCCTGTGCTCGTAACGAGCGCAATGCTCGTAGCGTGGTTTCCACTGACTATTGCAGTTTGCCTAGGGCAGAATACGCCGTTCGGACTTTTGCTTGTCATGCTGGCGATCTATGCATTCGTCAGGCGCGACGAGACGCTCTTGGGTCTTGCCGTGGGACTCAGTTTTTATAAGCCCACAGTTGGCATACCACTTTTCGTGTTACTTGTTGTCTTTCAACAACGGAAAGCAACATGCATCGTCGCGGTCACTTTGGTGATCTGGTACGCCTTGAGCGCGGCCGCTGTCCATGATGCGTTATGGCCACGACCGTACATCCACATGCTGTCGAGTTTATATAACTACGATCGTGCTGTTGATGGCGATTACGCCATCGGCATTCCAGGCATCTTGATCCATGTCGGACTTTCGCCGATTGAAGGCTGGGTTCTGGCCATTGTGTCATTGGTCTCCTGCGCCATGCTCCTAACGCGAACATCGCGCATAGAGGCGGCGACGATGTTGCCAGCAATTGCTTTAGCAACGGCGCCCCACGCATATGGCTACGACGCGCTGCTGATGTTACCAGTCCTTTGGCTATTGGTCACGAGCGCGACCCCAAAAAGGATCGCTGTGGCGGTTGCGGCGTTTATCGTTGCTCCAATGTACGTCTTCTCGCGCGTCATACATTTCGATCCCCTGGCGCTGCCAGTGATAGGTTTTACTGCTGCGTGGGTGGTCAACCGGCTCCGTGAAGACCCGCGTGGCGAAGCTGCGATATGAGAGGTTAGTGTACGAATGGCAAACGCTACCAATAGCCGCGCTAGCTCCGTAGCTTGCGGCATCTCTTAGATGCGAGCTGTTTGCCGTGCAAACCCGAAGCCCAGGATCGCGATAGCGTGTGCACAGATAGATCAACGTAGGCCTTGATGGCGTCCGCACAGATCCGTCACTGAACCAACTCGATATGCCAGAATCAGGCCGCTTGTTGTTCGGGCGCGGCGACTGCTGCCGCCCGCGGGCGGCGTCGAATCAAAAAGACCAGTGGTGTTGAAAGAACGAAGACGACGGCGGTTACGCGGAAGACGTAGTTGTAGGCGATCATCGTCGATTGCTGGGCGACCATACCGGTCAGCTGGCCGACGGAATAACCGTGGGTCTGCGTAACGCCCGACGCCAGCACATTCCACGCTATTGCGGTCTGGTGCGTGAGCAGTGTCGTCAAGATCGCGATGCCGAGGCTGCCGCCGAGCTGGCGTAAGAGCGTCAGAACGCCGGTCGCACCGGCGAGCTTGGGCACCGGCACGTCGCTGAGCGCAATGGTGGTGAGCGGCACGAAAAGAAAGCCGAGCGCGAATCCCTGCACGACGCGCGGCCAAAAGACGTCCCAATATCCGGCCTGTACCGTGAGGCCTCCCAAAAGCCAGGTCGACCATGCAAACAGCAGGGTCCCGAAGACAATCGACCAGCGACCATCGATGCGGTTGAGCATGCGCCCGATAATCATCATCGAAATGGCGGTTGAGAAGGCGCCAGGCATCAGCGCCATACCGGTGTCGAACGCGGTAAAACCCAACGTATTTTGAAAGAAGAGCGGAAGAACGAGGGCCGTTCCAAAGAGACCGAAGCCCATGATGATCCCCAAGAACGAACCGACCGAGAACGAGCGAAAGCGAAAAACGTTCAAGTCGACCAATGGGTATCGGTCGCGCAACGTCTTGATCACGAAGACCACGAGCGAAACGATAGCGATCGTGCTGAAGAGCAGAATCGTCTGCGATTGGAACCAGTCGTCACGCTCGCCTTGCTCGAGGACGAACTGCAACGATGCGAGGCCGGCGGTCAGCAGACCGAGTCCGATCCAATCGATTCCGCCCTTGGGTTTGGCGATATACTTCGGATTTGGAATGAAGGCGAGCGTCATTAAGCAGGCGGCGATGCCGATGGGGACGTTGATGTAGAAGATGAGGGGCCAACTGGCATTATCGACGATCCAACCGCCCAAGGTCGGGCCGATGGCCGGACCCACCATTGCGCCCATCCCGAAGATCGCCATTGCCGCGCCGCGTCGTTCGGCCGGGAAGGTCTCAAAAAGAATGGCTTGTGCGGTCGGCTGAAGTGCGCCGCCGCCGATGCCCTGAATGACGCGGTAAATCACGAGCACCCAGATCGAACGCGCCGTTCCGCAAAAAAACGACGCCACCGTAAAGAGCGCCAGAGACGTTGCGTAAAAGGCCTTGCGGCCCATCAGTGCGGTCAGCCAGCCGTTGAGCGGCATGATGACGACGTTAGCGAGAATGTAACCCGTCGCCACCCAAGCAACCTCGTCGACCGTCGCGCCGAGATTGCCGCCGATCGTCGTCAATGCGACGTTGACGATGGTCGTGTCGATGATCGCCATAATCAGGCCGAGCATGACCGTCAAGGTAATCAGCGCGACCGGAGCGCCTGGTCGGTGATGAAACGAACTCTGCATGGCTAGGTGAGCAGCATACCCCAACGCCATAACCCGGCCCGACCGCGAAAGGCCTCACGCCCGTTTTCGAGCAAGGGACGCGGCGGTGCTTGCACGGTTGCGCGGATCTGAAAGGAAGACGGCCGCTTTACTCATTGCGGCCGCCTTTGCAATCTTCGCGCTTGCCGATGCCATCGCGTTTCGAACCAACCTCTATCGCGACATCCTCGATCCATCCTCGAGCACGGGCAGTTTCGAAGCGGCGATCGAGCAGTTCCGCGCCGCCTCCGTCGACCCGCGCACCGATGTGCTCGTCCTCGGCGATTCGCGGATTTATTCGGGTCTCGATCCACGCGTCGCGAGCGCCGCCAGCGGTCGCTTGCGATTTCTCAATGGCGGCGTGCCGGGAACGACGCCGCGCTGTTGGCCGTTTTTCGTGCGTGCAGTCGATCCGGATTCGAACCGACTGCGTGCGGTCGTCATTCCGGTCGATACGTATGCCGACGACGACAGCGCCATCGGCAGCCTCGACGGCGACGACCGGCCGATGGATTTGCGATACGTCGTCTTTCAAACGCGCTTACTCGATCTTCCCAAGCTAGCCGGCTCGTTCTCCGATCCGCGCGAGCGTGTGGAGTACGGCATCGATCTCTTCTGGCGCGGCACGGAACTGCGAGACGATTTTCAAGCACTCGCGGCCGATCCGCTCGGCCGGGTGAAGGCCTTGCAGAATGCGGCTCGCGCCCCCGCCTACGATCCGCTCTCATCACATCCCCGAAGCGAAACGCTTGCCGGTCTGCGCGTCGATTTCGAAAAGAACACGATCGAATATCCGCCCGGCGTTTCCAGCGACGAACGTGCCGCCATTGCGCGCCAGGTTCTCGCCGTCGCGCAACCCAGCCCCTCGTATGCGACATACCGTCGGCAATGGCTAGAGCCCATCGCGGCGCGCTACGAAGCGGCCGGTGTGCCCGTTTTTTTCGTGCGCATACCGACGCGACCCGCACACCGCGAAGCTTCGCAAACGCCGAGTGGCTCGCTCGTCGAAATCGCCGCCAATCAGCATGCACGCTTGCTGCCCGCTGCGCCCTATATGGCGCTCGAGCAGCCACAGCTCTTTGCCGACGAAGATCACCTCAATCGTGAGGGCAGTCTGCGCTTTAGCGCGCTGCTTGGCAGCGACGTTGCGCACATGCTGAACGATCCGCCCGGCACGACCCCGCATGCAGTATCGTCACGCGGCGTCGCGCCCGCAGCCGCCTCGGCTACTCCGGCGGCGCACCGGCATCACTCGCTCTCGTGGTTTGCCGCAGCGGTTGGTATCGGGATCCCGCTTCGGTTTCAGGAGTATGAGTTCTGGCTCTTTGTGGCAATCGTCGCCGCGCTCTTTTACGGCCTTCCGCGTCGCGCACGACGCTATGTGCTGCTGATCGCGAGCTACTACTTCTACGCGCGCTGGAACGCTTGGTACGTCCTTTTCTTGTGGATATTGACAGCGAGCGACTTTGCGATTGCCCTCCTATTGGAACGCCGGCAGGAGCGGCGAGAAGGGAATCCCCGCGCGCTGCTGGCGCTCGGCATTGCGGCCAATCTCGCCTTTCTGGCCAGCTTCAAATATACGAATTTCGCCAGCGGCACGGTCGCGGCGTTGCTAGGCCTGCACGAAAATCCGTGGCTGGTGAATCTTTTTGTGCCGATCGGCATTAGCTTTCATACGTTTCAAAGCATTTCGTATCTCGTTGACGTCTATCGCGGACGGATAACCGCGATCCGGATTCCCCTCGACTACGCGCTCTATCTCGCGTTTTTTCCACAGTTGCTCGCCGGCCCGATCGTACGCGCGGGACTCTTTTTCGGCGAGCTCTTCGCCTGGCGCCCGCCGGGACCTGATGACGTTAGTTACGGACTCGCGCGCGCGGGATTCGGCCTCTTCAAGAAGATGGGGATCGCCGATCAATTCGCCGACGTGGCTAACAGCTATTGGGGATCGATCGCGGCCCATCCCGGAAGCGCTGCTGCCTGGAGCGCGCTGTTCGCGTTTTCGATGCAAATCTATTTCGACTTTTCCGGATACAGCGACATTGCCATTGGTTGCGCGCGACTCTTCGGCTTCGTTTTTCCTGAGAACTTTCGCATGCCGTACCTGGCGACGAGCGTGACCGATTTCTGGCATCGCTGGCACGTGACGCTCTCCACCTGGCTGCGTGACTATTTGTACATTCCATTGGGAGGAAATCGGCGCGGCGCGGTTTCCACATTGCTCAATCTGATGGTGACGATGCTCTTGGGAGGCCTTTGGCATGGCGCGCAGTGGACGTTCGTCGTCTGGGGCGGATTTCACGGCGTCATGTTATGCCTCGAGCGGGTCTGCGGCATCGGGCGTGAGTACAGCGCGCCAACGGGCGCGATGGCACTCGTGCGCATCGCATTGACCTTTGCAGCCGTCTCGCTGGGATGGGTGCTCTTTCGCTCGCCCAGCTTCGGTATAGCGGTACAGGTCTATCGGCAGCTCTTTGCCGGGGGCGCCGGCGCGCCGTTGCTCGGAGGATGGCAAGCGGTCTTGAGCGTCGGCATCGTGGCGTTCGGCATACTGCGCTGGTTCCTCGATCGGCGCGGCGTCGCGCTGGGATGGTCGCAGCTTCGCCCGTTCGGACAGGCGGGAGCACTCGCCGGGCTGCTTGTAGCGCTCCAAATGCTCACATGGCCTGGGCTCTCGCCCACGTTCATCTACTTTAAATTCTAGAAATAGGGAGATACACTATCGGGAGTGTACGGCGAAGAGGAGCAATGCATTCTCACCTCCAGCTTTGAGGGAATGCGCGTGGCCACGTTGCGTGGCGAATGGGATGTGGCAACGCGCGAACAATTGCGAAGCGCGTTGAGCTCGCTGGGATCCGAATCCGACGTGTTGGTCGACCTTCGCGACGCGAGCTTCTTTGATTCGACCGCTCTGGCCGAACTAATTGGACTTTACAAACGACTCAACGGCGCAGGGCGCCGCTTGGAAGCGCTCGTCGGCGAGAGTAATATGCGGCGATTACTGGAGTTGACGAGTCTCGACGGGTTGCTCGGGGTTTCCCGGGAACGCGAACGCTACTTGGTGGAGCGTCTTCCACGGACGGAATGGCCCGGTCCACAAGGCGACGAGGCGGAGAACGGTCGAAGGACCTGACGGCATGACTTCGATCGGCTGTCGATTGCCGTTGAGCGGGCATCGTGCTTCGCTCGAGCGATACCTCCGGCAGATCATTTTTCCGACGACCTCGGTCGCGGGCAAGATCATTGAAGAGCGACTTCCAAACCGGCACGTGCGCGATCGGGTGCGCCCCTCTCTGGTCCTGTGGGCGTGCGATGCGGCTGACGGAAATCTCGCCGATGCGCTGCCCGTTGCGGCCGCCTTCGAGCTCTTCGACCGATTCCTGATGCTCCATGACGAGCTCACCGATGAATGCGCGCCGACGGTCGCGCGTTGGGGTTTGGGCCAGAGCCTCAACGCCGGCGACGCATATTACGCGCTCGCCTTTCGAAGCCTCGCCAGCGATGTGGAGAATCCCAGCGCGCGGTTGAAGGCCGCGCGTCTCGTTGCCGAGGCCGTTCTGGATGCGATTGTTAAGCGCAACGACGAAATTGCCTCGGCGAGCGCGCTGACCGCGGCGGCGATGGAAGCCGGAGCGGTGATTGCTGGGGCGCCCGCTCCGGCAATACGCGCGTTTGCAACGGCGGGTGAGCGGCTGGTTCGCAATCCTACGACCGCTGCCGCACCTCTTCACGAGTACGCGCCTGCGGACCACCTGCAGGCTTTTGAAGAAGTTGTTCGTTACGTTGGCCGACCGGCGGAATAAGGACGCGACGCCGTCGCGCAAGGCGGAACATCTACGCATCAACATCGAGCGCGACATCGCGGCCAAAGGCATCCACGCGGGCTTTGATGCGTATCGGTTTGGTCATCGAGCGCTGCCGGAGATCGACTTCGCCAATGTCGATTGCTCTACTGAGATCTTCGGACGGCATCTCGCCGCACCATTGCTGATCTCATGCATGACTGGCGGGACGCCGCAGGCCGCCCGTATCAACCGCCGCCTCGCGCGCGTCGCTCAGCAATGCGGATTTGCCATGGGCTTGGGCTCTGGCCGTGCGTTGCTGGAGTCGCCCGACGCCATAAAGACCTTCGAAGCGCGCGCGTTCGCTCCCGACATCGCGCTCTTCGCTAATCTCGGGGCAGTGCAACTCAACAAGGGATACGACGTTTCGGACTGCCGGCGTTTGGTCGAAATGCTCGGCGCCGACGCGCTCGTCTTACATCTCAATCCGCTACAAGAAGCGCTTCAGCCCGAGGGAGACACGCTCTTTGCCGGCTTGCTCGAGCGAATTTCCCAGCTTTGCGCACGCGCCGACTTTCCCATCGTCGTCAAGGAGGTCGGTTGGGGAATCGGGGCCGCCGATGTACGGGCGCTCTTCGATGCCGGCGTGGCCGCCGTCGACATTGCCGGCGCGGGTGGAACGTCGTGGAGTGAGGTCGAGCGTTACCGCATCCAGGAGCCGTGGCGCGCGCGCGTTGCGCGCACGTTCGCGGGCTGGGGAATTCCAACGGTTGAGGCGCTGGTGGCAGCGCGTGCGATCGCGCCGCAAGCCATGCTCTTCGCCAGCGGTGGTATTCGCAATGGCCTCGACGCTGCCAAGGCGATCGCGCTCGGCGCCGATCTGGTTGGCATCGCTGGCCCGTTCCTTCGCGCCGCCGCTCGCGGGCGCAAGGCGGCACACGACTTGGCGCTCGAGCTCGCCGAGTCGCTCCGTATCGCAATGTTCTGCGTCGGCGCGCGGCGACCGCTCGATTTGCGCGGCACGCTGCTTTCGTGAACGCCGGCCTCGACGCCGCCGATGCGTATTGCGCGGTCCTGACGCGCCGGCACTACGAGAACTTTAGCGTTGCATCGCGATTCGTTGACGCGGAAAAGCGCCGCGACTTGATGCGGATTTATGCTTATTGCCGAACGACCGACGATCTGGGCGACGAAAGCGGCGGCGCGCCGAACGCGCTGGAACGATTGGAGCGTTGGCGCAGCGAAGTGGCGGCGCTTTTTGACGGCGGCCTTCCGATCCATCCGGTGCTTGTCGCCTTACAACCGACGCTCGAGCGATGCCACATGAGCGCGCGCCCCTTTCTCGACTTGATCGCCGCGAACGTTCAAGACCAGCGCGTCGCGCGCTATCGTGATTGGGAGGAACTCATCGGTTACTGCCGTCTCTCAGCCGCGCCTGTTGGCAGAATGGTTCTGGCAGTATTTGGCGTCACCGGCGATCGAGCAGATCGGCTATCGGACGACGTCTGCATCGGTCTGCAACTCGCGAACCACGCGCAGGATGTCAGCCGCGACGCCGAAATCGGCCGTCGATATCTTGTGGATACCGACGTCGATGCCAGGGGAATCGAGGGAGCCGCGCAAGTCATGGTGGAGCGCGCTCGCACCCTGCTTGCGTCGGGAGAGGAACTGGAACGACTCGTTCCACGAGCGCTGCGACTGCAACTTGCGCTCTATCGGATGGGGGGTCTGGCGATTTGCGATGCGATCCAGGCCATCGGCTACAAGACCGAGCGTTCGCGGCCAAGCGTTTCTGCCTCGACAAAGGTATCTCTGGTGGTGCGTGCCGCATTACAGAGCTTTTTGCGAGGCCGAACTGCATAGATGATCAACCTTCAACGAGCGTTACGAAGGACGATTCCGAAATCGGAACAAGACCGGGCCGAACGCTTCAACCGCGATATGGCCAAGCGCGAAGCCGGAAACTTCTACTGGGGCTTCATCTCCCTGGGATACCACGAACGAATGGCCATCTACGCGCTCTACAATTTTGCGCGACAGGTTGACGATGAGGCCGACACGGCCGGCATCGACAATCTGCCCTCTCGGCTCGTCGTCCATCGCGAGCGTATCTCGCGCTGCGTTCGGGGCGATTATGGCGACGATCCGATCCTGCGCGTCCTCGCCGAAGCGGTTGAGCGATATGGGATTCCCGAGCGCGAGCTGCAGATGCTCATCGACGGCGTCGAGATGGATTTTAACTCTTCGCGCTACGAGACGTTCGACGAGTTGCGCGCGTACTGCAATCTCGTGGCTTCGGTCGTGGGCCGGATGTGCGTGCGCATCTTTGGCTTTTGCGACCCGATCGCGCTCGAACGCGCCGACGATCTTGGCCTCGCCTTGCAGCTGACCAATATTCTGCGCGACGTCCGCGAAGACGCGGTCGACATGAAACGAATCTACCTTCCGCAGGAGGATCTTCGCCGGTTCGGCATTTCGGAATCTGCGCTGGCCAACGGCTTGATCTATCCGGGCTGGTCGGAGCTGATCAGATTCAACGTCGAGCGGGCACGCCGTTACTTCGCAAGCGGTTACGAAGTGTTGCGCTATATCCCGCGCCGTCCCGCGGCGTGCGTGCAAACGATGGCGGGAATCTACGAAGAACTGCTCAAGAAGATCGAGCGCGATCCCGGGCTCCCGCTTCGCGCGCGTGCGGCGCTCTCCAAGACCGAGAAACTTCGGGTCGTCGTGCGGTCGTGGCTCTCGAGCGCGTAGCGGTCGTCGGCGGCGGGCTCGCCGGCCTCGCGGCGGCGCTGCGCCTCAAGGACGCCGGCGCGCGGGTGGAGCTCTTCGAACGCAGCCGGCTGCTCGGCGGTAGGGCGACCTCGTTCGAAATCGACGGCGTAGAAGTCGACAATGGCCAGCATGTCTTTCTCGCGTGCTGCACGGAGTTCGTCAATTTCGCCAAACGCGTCGGGATGGAGCGCGAGCTGCGCCTTCAAGATCGATTCGACGCACAAATCTTATCGCGAGACGGGCGCCGAGGTCGCCTGCGCGCCGGCGCGCTCCCCGCGCCGCTCCATCTCCTCGAGTCGTTTACGGCCTATCCGTTTCTGACCCTGCGCGAAAAGTTGAGCGTGGCTCGAGCGCTAGCGCACGTTCGAAGCGCGAAGCCGGAGATTGCAACGTTCGAAGATTGGCTGCAAGAGAACGATCAAGGCGCCGGTGAGCGTCGCGCCTTTTGGGATCCCTTCTTCATTCCGGCCCTGAACGCGCCGTACGATCGCGTCGCCGCTGCCGACGCGATATTCGTGTTGCAGACCGCATTTTTGGGCAACGCCGGCGCGGCGCGATTTGGATTCTCGCAAGTTCCGCTGGCACGTTTTGCCGCCGCGGCGGTGGCCGTTCTCGATGCGGTGCACACGACGACGGCCGTGCTTGCCGTCGAACCCGCCGTCGCGCCGAACGGAGCCGAGGCGGACCGCGTCACTTTGAGGCTCTCGAGGGGCGACGTCGCGGACTTCGACGCCGTCGTGCTCGCCGTACCGCCGCGCCAGGCGGCGCGCATTCTGGGCAGTCCGTCACGCTACGGCGTAAAGGGGCTCGAGGCGTACGATCCCTATCCAATTGTCGACGTGCATCTTTGGCACGATGCCGGCGCGATCGGCTTCGACTTTGCCGCCGCGCTGGAATCGCCGTTGCAATGGATCTTCGAAAAGGCCTCGGGCTATCTCTGTTGCAGCATCAGCGCCGCCGATCAATACCTGCAAATGCCCACAGCCGAGCTCGAGTCGCTCGCCTGGCGCGAAACGCAGACTTTTCTGCCGTCCCTCAAGGATGCGAAACTGACGCGCTGTGCGGTAACGCGCAACCCCGAAGCCACGTGGATGCCGCGCATCGGCTGCACGCGCACGGCACAACAGACATTCCATCCTGCAGTTGCCATTGCGGGGTCGTGGACGCAAACCGGCTGGGCCGACACCATGGAATCCGCCGTCCGCAGCGGCACCCTCGCCGCCGAATCGCTCCTCGCCGTGCAGCATGCAGCGATCTCGCGCGGCAATGGCGCCCGTCGCGCTTCTCCTAACCCGCCGGTCGATCGAGCCCTTAACCGCGCGATCGGGTGGCTGCTCCAAGAACAGTCGACTGAAGGCTGGTGGTCGGGTGAGCTCGAGACGAACGTGACGATGACGGCCGAACACGTGCTGCTCTTTCGTTTTCTCGGCCTTCCCCACGAAGAGTTCCGTGCCGGCGCCATCGCTCACATCATGCATCATCAGCGCAGCGACGGGTCGTGGGCGCTCTACTACGATGGGCCTGCGGACTTGAGTACGACGATTGAAGCGTACGTCGCGCTCAAGGTTCTCGGGGTCGATTCGCAACGCGAAGAAATGCGCAAAGCGCTCGACGTGATTCTGCGGGCGGGTGGTGTCGCGAACGCGCGCGTCTTCACCAAGATCTGGCTCGCGCTTTTCGGGGTCTACCCCTGGTCGGGCGTGCCCTCGGTGCCCCCGGAAATTGTCTACTTTCCGCTTTGGGTGCCGTTCAATCTTTACGATTTTGCCTGTTGGGCGCGCGGAACGGTGGCCCCATTAACGATCGTCCTTACGAAGCAACCGATTCGCGAACTCGGCATGGACGTGAGTGAAATCATCGCACCCGGAACCCAGCGCGAGATGCGCCACGTCAGAGGGCGCCGTCACTGGCTGCTCTACGCGGAAAAAATGCTCAAGCTCTACGGGCGGATTGAGAAGCCGCCGTTTCGCGACAAAGCGATGCGGCGCATTGCGCAGTGGGTGGTCGAGCACCAAGAAGCCGACGGCAGTTGGGGGGGCATTCAGCCGCCTTGGGTCTACTCGCTGATCGCTCTCGATCTGATGGGGTATGGGCTCGATCATCCCGTGATGCGCAAAGGGATCGACGGCATGAAACGCTTTTCGATCGACGACGCGCAAGGCTGGCGGTTCTTAGCGTGCATGTCGCCCGTGTGGGACACCGCGTGGGCAGTACGAGTGCTCGCGTTGGCCGGCTTCGAGCCGTCGCACCCGGCAATGCGACGCGCCGTTGATTGGCTCTTGCGCGAGCAGATTCCCGACGACGCGCCGGGCGACTGGCGCGTGAAATGCAAGGATGGACGCGGGAACGGTTGGGCATTTGAGTTCGACAACGACGCGTATCCCGACATCGACGACACGACAATTGTCGTGCTGGCACTGCTCGAAGGCGGCGACCGCGCGGCGGTCGCGTCGTCGGTCGAGCGAGCCCGGCGCTGGACCTTAGCGATGGATTCGCGCAACGGTGCGTGGGCGGCATTCGATCGCGACAACACGCGCGAGCTGCTCTACAAGATGCCCTTTTCCGATTTTGGCGCGATGATCGATCCGCCGACCGAGGACGTCACCGCTCACGTGCTCGAGATGCTCGCGGCGTTCGGTTACAACCCGGCGAATCACTCCGTCGCCCGTGGGTTGGCGTATCTACGTAAGGAGCAGAAACCGTGGGGATCGTGGTACGGACGCTGGGGCGTCAACCACATTTACGGCACGTGGTGCGTCATCTCCGCGCTCGCGGCGCTCAAGACAGGTGACGATATGATCGAACGCGCCGCCGAATGGCTGCTCTCCGTGCAGAACTCCGACGGCGGTTGGGGCGAGAGTTGTCATTCCTACGCCGACGAATCGTTTGCCGGCATCGGTCAAAGCACGGCGTCCCAAACCGGCTGGGCCGTGCTCGCGCTTCAGCTGGCGGGCCGAGCGCAACACCCCGCAGTCCAGCGGGGTCTTGGTTATCTATGCGAACGGCAGCGGCCAGACGGGACCTGGGACGAGCGGGAGTGCACGGGCACCGGCTTTCCCCGCGACTTTTACATCAACTATCATCTCTATCGCCATCTTTTTCCAGCGATGGCCCTTGCTATCGACGCCAAGTTCCGTCATGCTGAGCACGCCGCCATCGCCCCAAGCGACGTCCAGGAAGGACCGCTCCACGACGCTATGAAGGAAACAGCCATACAACCATGAGCATGCCCCTGCAGCAAAAGGTCGCCGTCGCGAAGTACATCGCCGGCAAGAAGCTCAAAGGTCAAAAGAAGTATCCGCTCGTCCTGGAGCTCGAGCCATTGCTGCAATGCAACCTTGCGTGCGCCGGCTGCGGCAAAATTCAGCATCCTGACGAGATCTTGCGCCAGCGCCTGAGCGTCGAAGATTGTATTGCGGCAGTCGAGGAATGCGGCGCGCCGATGGTGTCGATTGCCGGCGGCGAGCCGCTCGTCCACGAGCAGATGCCACAGATCGTCGAAGAGCTCGTCAAGCGCAAGAAGTTTGTGTTTCTCTGTACGAACGCGCTGCTGCTCAAGAAGAAGATCCACCTCTTCAAGCCGTCCGTCTATTTTGTCTGGATGATCCACCTCGACGGTATGCGCGAACGCCACGATCATTCGGTCTGCCGCGAAGGTGTCTTCGATAAAGCCATCGACGCGATCAAAGAGGCAAAGGCGCGCGGTTTTCGTGTCTTTACTAATACGACGTTCTTCACGCAAGATGGACCCGACTCGATTCGCGATGTGCTCGACTACCTCAACGACGACCTCAAGGTTGACATGATGCAAATCTCGCCGGCCTACGCCTACGAAAAGGCTCCCGATCAAGAGCATTTCCTAGGCGTCAAGCGTACGCGCGAGATTTTCCGTACCGCCTTTGCCGGTGGAAAGCGCAAGAAGTGGCGGCTGAATCATAGCCCCCTCTACCTCGATTTCCTCGAAGGCAAAGTCGATTTCGAGTGCACGCCATGGGGTATCCCCTGCTACACGGTCTTCGGCTGGCAGCGTCCGTGCTACTTGATGAGCAAAGAGAGTTACGCGAGCAGCTACAAGGAGCTCCTCGAAGAGACCGACTGGTCGAAATACGGCCGCGGCAAACACGAATCATGCGAGAACTGCATGGCCCACTGCGGTTATGAGCCGACCGCCGTGTTGCGCACGACCGGTTCGTTCAAAGAATCGATACGGGCCGCCGTCGGTAGCTAAGCGCCGAAGCGCGGACGCATGTCGATCGCATATATTGTCGCGTGGGCCGTCGCCGCGGTATTAGTCGGCGTCGGGCTCTTTGCGCTCGCGTCCCCCGCGGCGCTTGCGCGGCGGTACGGCATTGCGGTGCACGGACACGACGCGGCGGGTTGGGTCCGGGCCACCGGTATTCGAGACGTCGCGCTCGGCGTGGTTTTGGCGGCCGCGGCCTACACGCACGCGCGAGCGTTGACGATCGTCGTCGCGGCTATGGGTATCGTCATCTCGATCGCCGACCTCGGGATTGTGATGCGCCACGGCGGTTCCGAAAAGCATCGCGGCGCGCACGCCGGGCACGCGGCCGGAATCGTTGCCTTCGTTCTCGTCCTGGCCATGGCGCTCTTTGCCGTGGGGATGTAACGGCGAAAGATTGCCTGGTTAGAGGATCGGCACGTGCGGCGCGGCGTCGGCACGCGTGAGTTTGAGGTAGCGAGGATCGTCGAAGACTTCCACCTGACGCTGATAGGGCACGAAACCGGTGCGAGTGTAGAACGCCAGCGCGTTAGGATGATCGAGCGTGCAGGTGTGCAGCCAAAAGCGCTCGATCGGACGCGACCAGGCGATCTCGAGCGCGCGGTTCATAAACCACCGGCCGGCGCCGGTCCCGACGAGCGACGGGGCGACGCCGAATAGCGCAACCTCACATTCGCCGGAAACGCGAAAATCGAGTTCGAGCAGACCTTCGTCACCGCTCTGGGTGGTGAGAATGAAGACTTCAACGCCGTCAGCGGTGATGTAGCGCGCAAGTTCGGACTGCGGAAGCAACAGTCGCGCGACCCAAAGATGCTCGTCGCCGACGCGGTGGAAGACCGAATAGTAGCGGCCGAGGTCGGGTACCGAAAAGCGCTCAAGCTTCCAGGCATCGCCCGGCGGCTGGGGGCGAAGCGCCGGTCTCCGGCGCATCTCAACGAAGGTTTGAGCCGCGGCCAGTTTGCCCCGCGGAACCGGGTGATAGCCGTCAGGAAGCGCCGGGATACTTATAGCGCATCACTCTCTCTAAGTTGATTCCGCGAATGATTCCGTTCGCGTGGTACGTCAATCCCCACGAATCGATCGATGACATGTCGGGGAAGATGCACGCTTCCAAGGTCTGATCGATAGACTTTTTCTTGTACCACCCGCCGCCCGCGCCGGTCGTGCCGCCGAATTGATCGGAGCCGCCAAGCAGGCTGCAATAACACGAAGCCGGATTTCCGTTGCACGAGCCGCTCGCTGGTTTCAGGTAATACGCGAGCGCCGCCAGAGTCGGCTTCGTCGTGTAGAGCGTACTGAGCAAGATGTGAATGCGCGAGCCGTCTTTCTTCTTCGTGTACTGGCAGAAGGTCCGGACGCCGGCCAGAAAAAGCAACGTCGGGCCATTGCTGCCGTAGACGGCATGGCGAACTTCCACCTCGCCGTGCGTTTGCCGGCAATACGCCGCTGCCGCCGCATCGGTGGGATCGGCCGCCGCCTGCGCGGATGTGCCTGTATCCAAGGTTTGCGTCGATTGCATCGCGGTGCCCGCGGCTTGGTTGTCGGACAAAGCGCCGCCGCACGCGGCGAATGCTATGGAACACGTGGCCGCAAGCGCGGCGATTGAAAGTTTCACATTCGTTACCTCGAGGGCGTACTACCGTATATCGTGCGAGGAGCCCTTTGCAGCGCGAGAGTATGAGGTGGGATGGCGCAGAACGACCGCGTGTTTCTGACCGGCGCGACTGGATTTGTCGGCCGGCACATCCTGCGCGAGCTCTTAGACGCGGGTTATTCGGTTCGCGCGCTTCGCCGCGCTGGCAACACCGCTGCATCTCAATTGGAGCCGACAAATGACGACGTCGAGTGGATTGAGGGTGATCTACGAAACGTCGGCGCCTTCTCCGGTTCATTACGCGGCTGCGGCTACCTGGTGCATTGCGCAGCGTTGTACTCGTTTGCACCTCGCCAGCGCATGCAGCTCCACGCCGTTAATGTGGAGGCAACCGCGAGCCTCATGCTGAGCGCCCATCTCGCCGGCGCGGAGCGCGCGATTCTTACGTCAAGCTCGGCGACGGAGGGACATGCGCGGACGGGTTATCATCGATCGAAGTTAGAGCAGGAGCGCGCGGCTTTTGCAAGCCGCATTCCCGTGATTGCCCTGCTGCCAACGGCGCCCGTTGGCCCCGGCGACGTAAAGCCGACGCCGACCGGCAGGCTCGTTTTGGATTTTGCGCGCGGCAGGATCGTTGCGAAAGCGCCGGGGCACGGCGGCATGAACGTGGTCGCCGTCGAGGACGTCGCGCGGGCGCATGTCGCCGCGTTGAAGCACGGAACCGCGGGCGAACGCTATATCGTCGGCGGCGAAAATTTGAGCATGGACGAGATCTGGGCGATGCTGGCAAACGTTACCGGAAAGCCGATGCCGTCGTGGCGGGCGCCGTACGCATTGGCGCTCGCCGCAAGCTACGCCGACGAGCTCCGTTGCCGAATTACCGGTGCCGTCCCGGCGGTTCCAGTCGAGGGCGTGCGCATGGCGCGAGAGCGAATGTTCGCTGATTCAGAGAAGGCGCGGCGCGATCTTGGCTATGCCGCGACGCCGGTGCGGGCGGCGCTCGAAAGAGCCGTGAGCTGGTTCGAGGCAAATGGTTACGTATAAGGCGCTACGAGTCGAGGAATGGCGTTCCTTCGTGGGCCACCAAAAGATCGTGCATGTCGTTGGCGTGCTCTTCCTCTTGCGCAAGAATGCCTTCGAGCATGGTGCGCGTTGTCGGGTCTTTGTCGGCGAAAAAGCGAATCAGTTCGCGGTAGTGCTCGACCGCGATCCGTTCGGCGACGAGATTTTCCTTGATCATGTCGATCAGCTTTTCGGCGGTCCCGTATTCGGTGGCCGAACGGGTATGCAATCCTTCGGGATTGAAGTTCGGCGAACCACCGAGCTGATTGATACGCTCGGCGATTTTCTCCATATGCTCCTTCTCGTCGGCGGCGTGCTCGGCGAACTCTTCCTTGACGCTTTCGCTATCGATCCCCACCGCGGAGACGTTATGCATCGTATATCGCAAGACGCAGACGATTTCGGTCGCGAGGGCGGTCTGCAGCAGCTCGATAGCCTGTTGCACGTCGCCGCCATAGTTCTGGGTCACGGCTCCGCGTTCGATCTGCTCGCGCGCCCTGCGGCGCAGCTCGGTGACGTCTGAAATGAAGGGTTTGCTGGTCGTGGTCATCGTTGAATTTCCTTCCGCGGTTAGGTCAGCATGAGCCTACGACCGCAGGCAAAAGAACCCTCCGATGGAGCATTCCGACGGTACCGTGACCTTTGTCGCTGCGACCGCGCTGGAATACAAGGCGCTGCGCCGCGCGCTGCCGCGCTCGCGAATCGTCCACGGGGGAATCGCACTCGCCCGGAGCGGTGCCATGCTGGGTGACGTCGTCGTGAGTTTCGGCCTCGCCGGTGGCTTGCGAACAGATGTGGGCACCGGTACCGTGCTCATTCCACGCGAAGTCCGATGTCCCGACGGCACCCTGCGGAGCTGCGATCCAGAACTCGTCGAGTCTTTCGCATCGAGCGCCCGGCGGCTCGGCATCGAGCCGCTTTTCGACCCGCTCTTGACATCGGAAAACATCGTATGCGGCGCGGCGCGCGCGCACTGGGCATCGCAAGGTTATGCCGCAGCCGATATGGAGACCGGTCTGATTTGCGCGTCCCGTCTCGCAGCGGTCCGGGTCGTGCTCGACACGCCGCTGCGCGAAATTTCCGGCGATTGGCAATCGCCGCTGCGGGCAATGCTCAAACCATGGAACTGGCCGCAGGCTTTCTGGCTCATGCGCGAAGCACCGCGCGCGGTCGCACGTGCCGCGGCCGTCGTTGCCGGGGCAGAGGCCCGAGGAGGCGCCGCGGCGAGCCGATGCGTATAACGGCGCAATGATTCTCGAGCGCATCGACTCCCCAGCCGACGTCAAGGCTCTCAAACGCGAAGAGATCGATGTGGCTGCGAGTGAGATTCGCGAGCTGCTCGTTCGCACGTGCGCGGTCAATGGCGGACACCTGGCGCCGAATCTCGGCGTCGTCGAGTTGACTCTCGCCTTGCACCGGGTGCTCGATCTTCCGGGCGACAAGCTGGTCTGGGATGTGAGCCACCAAACGTACGTCCACAAAATTCTCAGCGGCCGGCGCGATCGATTTTCAACGCTGCGTAAAGGAGGAGGCCTCTCCGGCTTCGCGATGCGCAGCGAATCTCCATACGATCCGTTCGGGGCCGGACATGCCAGCACCGGAGTCGCCGCCGCGCTCGGCATGGCCACCGCGCGCGATCTGTTGGGCGGTCACGAAAGAGTAGTCGCCGTGCTGGGAGACGGCGCGCTGACCGGCGGCCTCGCCTATGAAGCGCTCAACAATGCGGGCGGCTTGCGCAGTCAGTTCATGGTTATTCTCAACGATAATGAGATGTCGATTGCGCCCAACGTCGGTTCGATTGCCTCGTATCTTTCCGTTTTACGCAGCAAGCCGTTTGCGAACTTCGTGCGTCGCACCGGCAAAGAAGTGCTCAAGCGAATTCCACTCGGCGGCGCCGCAAAGAAAGCAATTGAAGGCGCCGAGATCGGCGCGATGCACTTCATCGGACCATCCGAGAAGACGGCGGTGATCTTCGAAGAGCTCGGCTTTCGTTACATCGGCCCGATCGATGGCCATAACTTCGATGTGTTGCTCGATGCCCTTCAAACGGCCATCGAGATCGACCGGCCGGTCCTCCTGCACGTTCGAACGGTCAAGGGAAAAGGATACGAACCGGCCGAGCGCGATTCGCGAACGTTTCACGGCATCGGGGCCAATGCGTTTGAACCGAGCAATGGCTCGAAGAAGAGCAGTTCGGGCGCGCGGCCGAAGTTTCAAGACGTCTTCGGCGACGCCATGATCGCCGTGGCCGAAAAGGATCCGCGAGTCGTCGGCATTACCGCCGCCATGCCCGACGGAACCGGACTGGCAAAGTTCGGTAAGCGCTTCCCGGAGCGCTATTTCGACGTCGGCATCGCCGAAGCGCACGGCGTCTGTTTCGCGGCCGGGCTGGCGACGAGCGGATTGCGCCCCGTGTGTGCGATTTACTCGACCTTCTTGCAGCGTGCCTACGATCAGATCGTGCACGATGTGGTCGTGCAGAATCTTCCCGTGGTTTTCTGCATGGATCGTGCCGGATTTGTCGGGGATGACGGTCCGACGCATATGGGTCTGTACGACATCGCCTATTTGCGAACGCTGCCGAATATCACATTGATGGCTCCGCGCAGCGAGGCCGAGCTGCAGCCGATGCTCGAACACGCGCTCTCACTTAACTCGCCCTCGGGAATTCGCTATCCGCGCGGATCCACCAACGGACGGCACGACGAGCCTCCCGCTCCGCTCGTCCACGGTAAAGCCGAGGTTTTACGCCGCGGACGCCACGTCGCTCTGCTGGCGTACGGAACCACCGTTGACGTTGCCCTCGACGCGAACGTTAACGGAATCACGGTGATCAATGCCCGTTTCGCCAAGCCGCTCGACGAAGCGCTGCTACTCGAGCTCGAGCGCGACCATTCGCACCTCATTACCTTGGAGGAACATTCGCTCGCCGGTGGTTTTGGTTCGGCCGTCGCCGAGTTCGTCTCAGATCACGCTTTGAAAATCAAGGTCGAGCGCATCGGCGTCCCCAGCGTGTTGGTTCAGCACGACTCTCAAGATAAGCAGCGCGTGCTCTTCGGCCTTTCCGGTGAGGCGCTGGCGGCTCGCGTCAAGCAGATCCTCGGAGCGGCGCCGGCATCGGCATCCGGCTCATCCGTTACGCGGGCTGGGGCCGAATGTTCTGATTGACGCGGAAAAAGTTTTCCGGGTCATACTTGGCCTTAATACGCACTAAGCGGTCGTAGTTGTCGCGGTACGTTCCCCGAATCCGTTCGTCACCTTCGTTGTCCATCATAAAGTTTACGTATGCTCCGCCCGCGCCGTAAGGATGAACTGCGTCGAAGTACTCCCTCGTCCATCGCGTTATTTTGTCCTTACTCGCCGCGTCAGGGTCGACGCCCACGATCACCTCACTGAAGAGCGCGTCGCGGTAACTCCAGGGCGTCGCATCGTTCTTCGGCTCACGCGCCGCCCCGTTGATCGGGTAGAGATGCATGGTGGAATGCATGCTGGGAAGTTGCGAACCATGCTTGACGTGAACGGCGATCGCTTCGTCGCCAAGTTCCTTTAAGAAATCGGCCTTCCAATACCACTGCATCCCGCTGGGATAGAGCGCGTCAAACATGCTCTGTAGCGCCGGAAACGGCATTGGGCCGACAAACTCGAAAGCTGGTTTGCGAAACTCTCGGAGCGGGGCGAGAAGTTCGTTGATCCGCTCGAGGCTACCGTTGCAACACCACACGATACCGCACATCTTTTGCAAGTGAATTGCTTCGGGGAACGGTGGTGCCGGCGGTACGGTGAGAAAAGCGAAGAATCCGTTGATTTCTGCCGGCGCGCGGCCGACGAAGTCGCGGAACCACCCCATGATATCGGCCGCGTCGCTAAGTTCCCAGAGCATCGGGCCGGCGCAAACCATTGAAACGGGATTTGCGCGAAAGAGAAACGATGTCACCACTCCGAAATTTCCGCCGCCACCTTGAAGAGCCCAAAAGAGGTCGTCGTGTTCGTCGGCACTCGCCGTTACGAACGTACCATCGGCCAAGACGACGTCCGCGGCGAGCAAATTGTCAATGGTCAATCCATACTGACGCGTGAGATAGCCGGTGCCCCCGCCTAACGTCAATCCCGCGACCCCCGTCGTGGAAATAAACCCCGAGGGAACTGCGAGTCCGAATGGGTGAGTCGCATGATCGACGTCGCCCCAGGTGCAGCCGGCGCCGACGCGCGCCGTTTTTGCCGCCGGGTCGACGCGCACGTATTTGATCGGCGAAACGTCGATCACGAGACCGTCGTCGCAAATGCCCAGACCGCCGGCGTTGTGCCCGCCGCTGCGGATCGCGACTTGAAGACCCGATGCGTGTCCGAAGCGCACCGCGGCGATGACATCGGCGACGTCGACGCATTTCGCGATGAGTCGGGGCCGGCGATCGATCATGCCGTTGTAGACCTGGCGGGCCGCGTCGTAGGCGGGGTCGCCAGATTGGATGATTTCGCCGCGAAACTGCGCCTTGAATTGAGAAAGGTCTTCCACTTTGCAGGGCCCTCGTCAGTCTAGTACGGTGCTCCTTGCGGTGCAGCCGGGCTCAGCGCCACCCCGGCATAGCCGCCGCCCGGCACCGTAATCGATTGCTTCGACCCCTTGTCCGGCCCCGGGTAGAGGTATTCTTGCAGCTGTCCCGCGCTCAGACCGGGGTTCTCGACCCACGCGCGATTCTCGCGTTTGTCGAGCGCGACGCCGAACGAGCCCGGATGTTTTGTCGCAAAGAGGTTCGTCATCGTCGTCGCTCCGGGGGCGAAATTGCCGCAGCCCACTTCTTGATCGCAAACGAGCAGCGCACCGGTTTTGGTGGTCTGGATGCCGCCGGGGGCTTTCAGCGTAATGCCTAGATCCTTGGCGGTGCCGGAGCCGCCGGCCCATTCGTCAATGTGGCCGCTGCCGGACGATCCATATGTGCCCAAATACGTTACGTAGAGATTTCCCTGATCGTCGACGGCGTCATTGAAGGCGTAGTTCATATTGGGATCGCTCAGTGTTGCCGTTGGAGTGACGCTGCCGTTGGCATAGACTTCCACGACGCCGTTGTTGCCGCTGGCACAGCCGCGGCTGTAATCGAAGAAGTTCGTCACATACACCGTCCCGGAGGCGTTGTCCACGGCCACGTCGGTCGCCGGCCCGTCGGGATCTTGAAGGGTTTTGATCGGCGTCGTACTGCCCGGCGCGAATTCGAGCACGCTCGAAAACTGATTCTTGCAGTCTCCCGCAATCGCCACCCAGAGGTTGCGTTGCGAATCCACGAAGAGTCCCTGCGGGTTCGTGACGCCGGTTATCTGACCGCAGGGAGTCCGCTTGTTGTGCGCTTGGTCGTAGATATAGACGGAGTTGTTGTAGGAGGTCACATAAACGATCGATTTCCTGCAACCCGACGCGTCGATGCGCGCGGCCTCCGTCGCGTCTCGGCCGGCCGGCACAGAAGCCGGCGTCGCCGAACCAAGCCCGCCGCAGGCGGCCAGGGCAACGACCAAGACTCCGCCCCAGACAAGCCGGGCGACCCGAATCGAACCGTGGAGAAACATCAGGCACCTCCGATGGGGTGGGGTTTGCGACGCCCGCCATCACCGCACCTATGGGCAATCCAGGCCTAAATTTCCAATAATATGGGCCTGCTTGCCTTGCTACGTTGCATCGACCAAGCAGGGTTCCTTGACGCTGTTGACGACGGGTGTTAAACTCGGAGCCTATGCCCCGTGGCGCATGAAAGACGCCAAAAAGAGAAGGGCGAGACACCTCCACGTAGGGAGCCAGTGTTTCGTCTTTTTAGCGTGCCCAAAAGCAGTTTTTCTCCCGTATTTATTCATTTAGAGCATTCCTGAGCAAAGAAAGAGAGTAATGGCGAAAACGACAGCTTCAAAATCCGCAGCAAAGAGCTCCGCGGAGGCTGTCCCAGAATCGCCGAGGGCTACCCGTCCGAGATCGAAGCGACCTGCCGTCGCACCGCTCAAGGTGACGACCGACGGAAACGGCGCTTCGACGGTCATGCCTTCGACGTTCCCGATGCCGACCGGCGCGTTCACCGTTGAACAGCGCCCCGAGCCCGGACCCAAGCGTGGACGATATTCGTTCGCGAAGATTCCCCACGTTCTCGAAGTCCCGAACCTCATCGAATTGCAAAAAGCGAGCTTCGACTGGTTCAAGACGGAGGGGCTCGCGGAAGCGTTCGCTTCGATCTCGCCCATCAAGGACTTCACGGGCAATCTCATCCTCGAGTTCGGCGAGCATTCGCTCGGCGAGCCCAAGTATTCGATCGAGGAATGCCGCGAGCGCGATATGACCTACAGCGCGCCCTTGCGCGTCCGCGTTCGTCTGATCACCGCCGAGTCGGGCGAAATCAAGGGCATCCCAGACCAGGAAATCTTCATGGGCGACTTTCCGCTCATGACCGACAAAGGCACGTTCATGATCAACGGTGCCGAGCGCGTGATCGTCAGCCAGTTGGTGCGCTCGCCCGGCGTTTACTACAGCCAAGACGTCGACACGAACGCGCGGCCCACATATAACGCGACGATCATTCCCAATCGGGGCGCCTGGATCGAGTTCGAGACCGACAACGGCACGAAGAACGACGAAACCGAGGGGACCATCGGCGTCCGCATCGATAAGAACCGCAAGATCTACGTTTCGACGTTTATACGCGCGCTGACGCGGCCGCAGCTCGGGTACGATTGGGAAAGTGACGAAGCGATTCTTTCGCTCTTCGACGACCTTCCGCCGGAGGGCGTAGCGATCGTTCGAAACTCCATCGAAAAAGACCGCGACATCAAGACGCGCGAAGACGCGCTCAAAGAGATTTACAAGAAGTTGCGACCCGGCGAACCCGAAAACGCAGAGAACGCCGAGAAACTTATCGAGTCGCTGTTCTTCGACGACAAGCGTTACGATCTGGCTGGTGTCGGACGCTATAAGCTCAGCAGCAAGTTCCAGTATCGCATTCAGAATCCGGACCCCGAAGATCGCGTCGCCCGCCCGAACGTATCGATCAACGAATACAACGACGCGGGTCTGACCGAACCCAGGGCAATCGTCACCGCGCGCGACGACGGCGAAGTTCTCGACATTGTCGATGCCTTCGATAAGGAGCGCCCGGAACAATCGGTTTGCATGGTGACCATCCGGTATAAGAACGGCGAAACGGTTACGCACGATCTGTACGAAGAGCTCGGGATTCGCAAAGTCCTGGGCGTCCGTCCGCGAGTCGCCCCCGGTATTCAGCGTGGACAGAGCGTCAAGCGTGGCGATACCGTCGGCGACGGCGCGCGCTGCTTGCTGCGCGAAGATATGATTGCGGTGATCCGGCGCTTGATCCGCGTTGCGGTCGGCATGGTCCAGAAGGACGACATCGATCACCTCGGCAACCGGCGCGTTCGTTCCGTCGGCGAGCTCTTGCAGAATCAATTCCGCGTCGGCCTTTTGCGCCTCGAGCGCGTCGTGCGCGAACGCATGACGGTCCAAGACATCGAGACCGTCACGCCGCAGGCCCTGATCAACATTCGCCCCGTTGTCGCGGCGATCAAAGAGTTTTTCGGGTCGTCGCAGCTCTCGCAGTTCATGGATCAGACCAACTCACTGGCCGAGCTGACGCACAAGCGGCGCCTCTCCGCGCTAGGGCCCGGCGGCCTCTCACGGGAGCGCGCCGGCTTCGAAGTACGCGACGTTCACCATTCGCACTATGGCCGCATCTGCCCGATCGAGACGCCGGAAGGTCCGAACATCGGTCTCATCGGGTCGCTCGCGACCTACGCTCGCGTCAACAAGTTCGGATTTATCGAGACGCCGTATCGCGTCGTGCGCGAAAGCGTCGTCTCCGATGAAATCAAATACCTGACGGCCGACAAAGAAGATGAATATATCATCGCGCAGGCAAACACGCCGGTGGATTCGGAATCGGGACGTATTACAACCGACTCGGTCGTCTGTCGTTATGCCGAAGAGTACATCGAAGAGCCGGCGCAGCGCGTCCAGCTCATGGACGTTTCGCCCAAGCAGATCGTGTCGGTTGCGACCGCACTCATTCCGTTTCTCGAGCACGACGATGCTAACCGCGCGCTCATGGGCGCGAACATGCAACGCCAGGCCGTGCCGCTGCTCCAGCCGGCGTCGCCGATCGTGGGGACGGGCATGGAGTACCGCGCCGCCAAAGACTCGGGCAGCTTGATCGTCGCGGAGGAGCCGGGCACGGTGACTTCGGTCGACGCCAAGGGCATTACCGTGAAGAATCGCGACGGCGTCGAGCGCACCTACGAGCTGCTCAAGTTCGTGCGCAGCAATGCCGGCACGTGCATTAACCAGCGGCCGATCGTGGCCGTCGGCGATGCCGTCGAGGACGGTCAAGTGATCGTCGATGGGCCCTCGTCCGATCAGGGCGAGCTTGCGCTTGGACAGAACGTGCTCGTCGCGTTCATGCCATGGGAAGGCTACAACTACGAAGACGCCATTCTAATCAGCGAGCGCATGGTCAAGGAAGACCGCTTCACGTCGATTCACATCGAAGAGTACGAGTGTGAAGCGCGCGACACCAAGCTCGGCCCCGAAGAGATCACGCGCGACATTCCCAACGTCGGCGAAGATGCCCTCAAAGATCTCGACGAGCGCGGTATCATTCGCATCGGCGCGGAAGTGCGTCCGGAAGACATCCTCGTCGGGAAGGTCACACCCAAAGGTGAGACCGAGCTTACGGCGGAGGAACGGCTGCTGCGGGCGATCTTCGGTGAGAAGTCGCGTGAAGTTCGTGATACGAGCCTGAAAGTGCCCCACGGGGAAAAGGGCAAGATCATCGACGTCAAGGTATTCTCGCGAGAGAACGGCGACGAGCTCTCACCGGGTGTCAATCATTTGGTGCGCGTCTATGTCGCGCAGAAGCGTAAGATTCTTCAAGGCGACAAGATGGCCGGACGTCACGGCAACAAGGGCGTCATCGCGAAAGTTCTCCCCGAAGAGGACATGCCGTACCTCGAAGATGGCGCGCCCGTCGACATCGTGCTCAATCCGCTCGGCGTGCCCTCACGCATGAATCTCGGACAGATCATGGAGACCCACTTGGGGTGGGCGGCGCGCATGCTCGGCATGAGCGTTGCAACGCCGGTCTTCGACGGCGCGCACGCCGAGGACATTGCCGAGTGGCTTCAGGACGCCGGACTTCCGGCCGATGGCAAAACCTGGTTGCGCGACGGGCGCACGGGCGAACGCTTCTCGCGGCCGATCACCGTTGGCTTGATCTACATGCTCAAGCTTGCGCACTTGGTCGATGACAAGATCCACGCGCGCTCCACCGGACCGTACTCGATGATCACGCAACAGCCGCTCGGCGGAAAGGCGCAGTTTGGCGGCCAGCGGTTCGGCGAAATGGAAGTCTGGGCGCTCGAGGCCTATGGCGCCGCCTACACGCTCCAAGAGCTATTAACGGTCAAATCGGACGACGTCGTTGGGCGCGTCAAAACGTACGAGGCGATTGTCAAAGGCGAAAACGTCATGGAGCCTGGCGTTCCCGAATCGTTCAAAGTGCTGATCAAGGAACTGCAATCGCTGGCGCTCGACGTCAAGGTACTGACGGAGAACCGCGAAGAAGTCGAGATCAAGACACCCGAGGACGAGATGGCCGAGTCCGAGCGCCGCGAATACGGTCTGCTCATGGGTGACGAACAGGCCGCGGTCTCACAGACGGTGGTCGCCACCCGTGAGGCTGTCGCCGAAGCGCCGGCGGAAGAAGAGGAAGAGGAAGAGATCGACGATAGCAAGCCGCTGGATGCGGCCCCGGCGATCGCCACACCTCCGCCCGCAGCGCCCGCAGCTGAGGCCGAAACCGAGGAGATCTTCGAAGAAGAAACACCCGAGGAAGAGATCGAGGGACCGCAGGGATACGAACTCGAGGAAGAGGACGAAGAATCCGTTTACGAAGACGAAAAGCCTTCGTACGAAGGCGACGAAGAGGAAGCGCCCTTTACCGAAAACGCCCCCGAAGAAGAGTTCTAAGACTCGCCATGCGCCGATTGAAGAGGCCCGCTCGCGCGGGCCTCTTTTTCGTCGCCGCTCCTACTGCTTCGTGCAGACGCCGGTGACGCTGACGACGCGCCCGGTCTTTGCTTCGGTGAACGATGAAGACGATGTCTGCTTGGTATCGCTGACCTTGGTCACGATGTTATCGGTCTGACTCGCGATGTCGGGTCCAGCGGCAAAGGAAACGTCGTGCCACACCATTTTGTTGCCGTTCCATCCTCTCGAAAACGCGAGACTGTACGTCCCTCCTTGACCGTAGTCGAGGTCGACCCAGCGATGTGTATCGGAGTCGTAGGTGATCTTATCCCAGCCGATCAGGCTCGTGCCGATCCACGACGTGGCTTTCGTCGTCGAAGTTTCGTTTATCCAATAACCGGTAGGGTCCGCCGAATAGGTCGAGGTGGTCACGTAGGCCGCGGGTCGGCGCGCACTCTTGGTGCTGCAGGTCCACGTGCCGATCAGATAGTTCATGGAAGAAAAGTTCGGTTTCTTGGGCGTTGGAATCGGCGTGCTCTCAACTTGAGCGTAGCATGGGATTGCCGGGCCGAGCAGCACGGCCGCGGCGACGATGATGCGATAGATGCGCATTCTACCTCCTAAGAATTAGCGAAGGCCCTTTGGGTTGGCGGGGGTATTCTTGCTTGCCTGCCCGGCGAAGGCACCGTGCCCGGTTTGCAGGTACTCCGCCCGCAGCGTGTGGTAGCGTATGACGCTGCTCTCTAGGAGGCCGTTTTGTCATTGAGGTTGGGCGCCGCTATGGTTGCTGCACTGATCGCCTTGAGCGCCTGCGGCCAGTCCTCAATGCCGCCGCGCGCCGGAGCCACTCCGCCGAGTACCGGCCGTCATCGGCGATTGCATATCGAGCCGATCGAGATTGCGTTCAAGCGCGGAAGAGGTGTCGCGCGCGCGGTGCGCGTTTGGGAGAGGCATTATGATGGGCGCTACACCGATGTCAATCGCTGTTCGGGCATCTCGGTGACGCTCGAACGATATACGAAACGAAATGCCTCGATTTGGCGGGTAGCGGCGCTTGGAACTTCCCGCGAGTCCTGCCGCATCGAATTTGTCGGCAACTCGCGCGCAGGCGCGATCAACTATTTGAAGATACGGGTGCTGAAATGAGTGGACTACCAAAGATTGGGGTGGTCGGCACGGGTCGCATGGGCTCGAATATTGCCAAGCGGCTCAACGACGTCGGATATCCCATCGTTGCGCTTTACGACGCGAATCGTGATGCAGCCGAAGCGACCGCAAAAGAGACCGGCGGTGAAGTTGCGGCGTCGCTCGCCCGCGTCTGCGAATTGGCAGACGTGATTTTGACGGTCGTTACCGACGACGCCGCGATGTACGGAATCTTTAGGACCAGCGGCGATTCGCTGCTCGCCGGGGCACGAGGAAAGATTTTTGTCAACTGTGCCACGATCTCTCCGAGGGTTCACGTCGACGTCGAGCGCATCGCGGAAGAACGAGGCGCGCATAGCCTTGAAGCCTGCATGGCCAGTTCGATCACCCAAGCCAGAGATGGCACGCTCTACCTCATGGTCGCCGGCCGGCGCGATGTTTTCGATCAGGTTAAGCCCATGCTGGAAAAAATGAGCTCGTCGCTCAAGTATGTCGGTGCTGCCGGGAAGGCGGCGCAGGTCAAAGCCGTGGTGAATATGGTTATGAACGTCAATACTGCCGGCCTCGCCGAAGGCTTGGGTCTTGGCGACGCTCTCGGTCTCGATCTCGACGTGCTCCGCGAGATACTTTCGCAGACCGGGGCAAACTCGCGGGTCCTCGAGACCGACGGCGCCGACATGCAGCAGCGCGAGCACGATGTCTATTTTTCCGCGGCGCACGCGGCGAAGGACTCGGGAATCGCGCTCGCGCTCGCCAAAGAGGCAGATGTCAACCTTCCGGTGGCACAGGCGACCTTCGAACAGTACGAGAAAATGAAGCGGCTCGGTTTAGGCGAGCTCGACAAATCCGGCGTTTCGGAGTTAACCTTCAAAGCACGGCACGGTCAAACGGCTGCCGCGCACGAATAGTGTGAAAGGAACTGTGATGCCTGCAGAGACTCAAAGCAAGGTCGTACCATTGATCAGTTCCGGAACCGCGGGCCCGCTGGGCGCAGTTCATCTGCCGCGGCTCTGGGTCAAGCTCTCGCTGGCGGCCGCGGGCGCACTGCCCGACGGCTACGATGAGTGCGGAAGCGGGTTCGACGCAATGACCTTGAGCGCGCTGGGACTCGATCGGCAAAAGACGATCGATTTCATTCGCAACAACAGACCAACGTATATGGAGTTCGAAGAGTGGGTCGTCGAAAACGGCAAGACCGACAAGGAGACGATCGAACGCCATAACGCGGCGATTCGCGGTTACAACCATGCCGAGGAACTCGGCAAGCAGATGCGCGACTCTTCGAAGATCAAGAACTCCTCGGTCAAGGACGCCGTCTCTTTGAACACCGTCGAAGATCTTGATGAGGTGCACCGGCAACTCAGCCGCAGAGGCTAGTCTAATCCAGTTATAATCCCGCGTTGACGTTAACGATGCGGGCAAGCGCTCTTTACCTTCCGACAATTATCGTACGACCACAATTGTGCGGTCGATTGTCCCGCAGAGGGAAGGTACAATGCGCAAAGTACTTACAACGCTTACCGTCATGCTCGTTGTCAGCCTTCAGATGGCGCGAGCCGACGTCAACCCATATGCCGCCCCGGCCGATGAATATTTCGGCCCCTATAAGCAGAGCATTCTGGAGATCCGCAACCGCTTGAACGATTACGATCTGCGCGATAGCGGCTATATGCTCGATCCCGCCGTTCCTTCGTATCTCGACCACTTGCAACTCGCGATCGTCGACTGGCAGCGCAAATATCCGCGCGATCCGTGGCTTCCGGCGACCTTTGCCCACCTCATCCGCGAATATTGGCGGGCCGGACAGGCATCGAGCGAGCATGGCATGTCGGCACTGGCCTTCATGCGCTCCGCCTATCCTGACTCATCTGAAACAACGCGCAGCGTTGCTCTCATCTACGGCTCGAATGGCGATTTGAGCGATACCGCACGCGATCGGACCGAAGAGACCCCTGTGGCCGAGTATGCGCCGGTTGCTCCTGTGGCCGAGTATGCGCCCCCGGTTGCTCCCGTCGAGGACTCCCCGGCGGCGGCGGACGGGCTCCCATCGTATGCAACGCCTCTCTCCGACGACGTTTCCAGCACGCCACCCATGCGTTAAGCGCACGAGCGAGATCCATGCGGAGCGCCCGAGTGGATCCTCGGGCGCTCCGGCACTCTGGCGCCTTGAGCGTGGTATCATACGACCGCTATGACGGCAAAGAGCACGTTCCTCGATCCCGCGATTTCCGAATATATCGTCAAAACCGTCGTCCGGGAGCATCCCGTGTTGCGCGAGTTGCGAGAAGTGACTTCGCGCCGGCCGAACGCTCGAATGGCGATCGGCCCCGAGCAGGGAGAGTTCATGCAACTCTTGGCGCGGACAATCGGCGCGCGGCGCTATTTGGAGATCGGCGTCTTCACGGGCTACAGTTCGCTCGCAATGGCGCTCGCCTTGCCTTCCGACGGCTACGTCTTAGCCTGCGATGTGAGCGAAGAGTATACGAAAATCGCGCGCCATTATTGGGAAGCGGCCGGCGTAGCCCACAAGATCGACTTGCGCATTGCGCCGGCGCTCGAAACGCTCGCATCGTTGAGCGGGACCGAAATCGAAAAGTTCGACATTGCCTTCATCGACGCGGACAAGGTCAACGTGGATGCATATTACGAGCGAGCACTCGAACTCGTCCGCATCGGTGGCCTCGTCATCATCGACAACGTGCTCTGGGACGGCGCCGTCCTCGATCCAGCCACGGGCGACCCGGAGACGCAAGCGCTACAGGCGATGAACGCTAAGGCGGGGCGCGATCCACGCGTTGACGTTGCCTTGGTGCCGGTTTGCGACGGAATCCTCGTCGCGCGCAAACGAGACCCGCGAGAAATCGGGCTTAGCGAGGCGGCCGCAACGCGTTGAAGCGCGACCAGGCATCGCCCGGCGCGGTGACCTGATTGCGGGGCGATGCGACGCTGGAGTAACCGTCGACGTCGAAGCAAATCCGGCGATGCGCGTAATCGACCGCCATCGCATGAACCGTTGGAAGATTGGTTTCGATGATGCCGTTGTAACCATCGGGGCGTTGCGGCTCGGTACAGATCGGCATGTCGCTCAGCGGAGACCCGGAAGCATAGCGGATCGATGCAATCGCGCCGCAGGCGAATCCTTGATGGATGGCAGCGGGCATCGTCTCGTACTCTTGATTGGCAACGAGCGGCCGGCGCAGCTGCGAGCGCAGACCCTCCCATAACGCTCCGCCGCCGGCCATCCCGGAATCCAAGACGATCTCTCGGACCCAAGTGTCGTTGATCTCGATCGTCGCCAAGGGCACGCGTGGCGCGAGATCCACCGAGATGCAATGGAGCCGCGCGAGCTTGGAAGCTGCGGGGAAAAGCGTCACCTCGTTGCGTGCTCGGTCGATTAACGTCGGAAAGTGCGCGAAGAAATCGTATCCGCACAGCGCGGTGCCGCCGCTGACGTTCGGCGAGATCAAGGCGGGAACGTCGCGAAGCGTAAATGACGCCACGCCGAAGCGTGAGATTTCGGTTTGACGGTCGACGTACGTCCGCCCGTCGGGCGCGACTTCAAACGTGCCCGCGTGTGCGCCAAGCCGGGCAGATTCCGCGATCCACGGCGAAACGATGATCGCGGACGTGCCGGTATCGAGCACGCACGTCGTCCGCAGGCCATCGATCGAAACCGGGATTGTCGCGCGACTCGCGTTGGTTCCGCTGGCGATGACTACCGATGCCGAGGCGAGGGCAGGGTGCGTCGCGCTTGCAAAGGCTGCCGCGCTGACGCCAATGCATAGTGAGAGAACGGCTGCGCAGACGAGCGTTGTTCGCATCGCGATTCCCGCGTAGAGTATCATAGGCGGCGGGATTCGTCTGCGGCTCTCATCAAAGTGTAAGCTCGTGCGAATAGCCACAGTGGGTGGAGGTCCAGCCGGCCTCTACTTCAGCATACTCATTAAACGGCGCTTTCCCGCATGGGAGGTGCGGGTCTTCGAACGAAATCGGTCGCTCGACACGTTCGGCTGGGGCGTCGTCTTTTCGGATGCGACATTGGAGAATCTGCGTTTAGCCGACGAACCGACACACCGCGAGATCACCAGGGCATTCGCCCATTGGGACGACATCGAAATTCACTTCACCGGTCGAACGATGCGCTCGAGCGGACACGGCTTCTCTGGGATCTCCCGAAAGTTGCTGCTCGAAATACTCCAGCGGCGCGCTCGCGAAGTCGACGTCGAGCTGCATTTTGAGGCCGAAGTAGAGAACGTCGAGCAGCTGCGCGGCGAGTGCGACCTGCTCGTCGGTGCCGACGGGATCAACAGCCGCGTCCGCACGACCTACGCCGAGATCTTCCGTCCCCATCTCGATCGCCGATACTGCCGGTTCGTTTGGCTCGGAACGACGCTTCCGCTCGACGCCTTCACGTTCATTTTCGAGCGTACCGAGCACGGATGGTTTACGGTCCATGCGTATCGCTTCGACAACGAGCTGAGCACCTTTATCGTCGAATGCCGCGAGGAGACCTGGCGCGCGCATGGCCTCGACACGGCAGATACGGGCCGCACGTTGGCATTCTGCGAAGACCTCTTCGAGCCGTATTTACGCGGCAATCGGCTCATGGCCAACAGCGCACATTTGCGCGGACGCGATTGGCTGAACTTCATCCGGGTGAGCAACGACCGATGGGTTCACGAAAACGTCGTCCTCGCCGGCGACGCCGCTCATTCTGCGCATTTTTCGGTCGGGTCCGGGACGAAGCTCGCGATGGAGGACGCGATTGCGCTAGCCGAGGCTTTGGCGGCGAAAAAAGAACTGAACGAAGCCCTCGCGCGTTACGAGGACATTCGCAAGATCGAAGTTCTCAAGCTGCAAAACGCCGCACGGAACTCGACGGAATGGTTTGAGAATGTGGCGCGATACTCCACTCTGCCCCCCGAGCAGTTTGCATACAGCCTGCTCACGCGAAGTCAGCGTATCGGGCACGGGAACTTGCGCCTTCGCGATTCCAATTACGTCGATCAAATCGAAACGTGGTTCGCAGGGCGCGCGATTCCCCCGATGTTTACCAAGCTGCGCTTACGAGAGCTCGAGCTCGCCAACCGTGTCGTGGTATCGCCGATGGACATGTACAGCGCTACCGATGGGACGCCGAACGAGTTTCACCTCGTTCATCTGGGCACGCGCGCACTCGGCGGAGCGGGCCTGGTCTTCACGGAAATGACCTGCGTCACTCGGGAAGGGCGCATTTCGCCTGGGTGCACCGGAATGTATTTACGCGAGCACGTGGCGGCATGGAAGCGCATCGTCGATTTCATCCATGACTTCTCGCGCGCCAAGATTTGCCTACAGCTGGGACATTCGGGGCCGAAAGGTTCGACCAAGCTTATGTGGGACGGCATGGACGAGCCGCTCGACGACGGCAACTGGCCCATCGTCGGTCCCTCAGCGATTCGTTACGCGCCGGCCAATCAAGTACCGGTCGAATTGGACAAGGCCGAGATGGAGGCGATTCTGGCGGCATTCGTTCGGGCGGCGATCATGGGGTCGCAAGCAGGCTTTGATATGCTCGAGCTGCACTGCGCTCACGGTTATTTGCTTTCGTCGTTCATTACGCCGTTGCGCAACCACCGAACCGACGAGTACGGCGGCTCGCTCGCAAACCGTCTGCGATATCCGCTGGAAGTCTTTCGCGCAATGCGCGCGAGCTGGCCGGCGGAACGGCCGATGTCGGTTCGAATCTCGGCGACAGACTGGATGGATAGCGGGATATCGGCCGACGACGCCGTCGCAATCGCGCGCGCGTTCAAGCGCGAGGGCGCGGACTTGATCGACGTGTCGACCGGACAAACCTCTCCCGACGCCAAACCAGTCTATGGCCGCATGTTCCAGACGCCGTACGCCGATCGGATTCGCAACGAAGTCGGAATCGCCACGATGGCGGTAGGGAACATTACCGACGCCGATCAGGTCAATGCCATCCTGGCGGGCGGGCGTGCCGACCTCGTAGCGCTTGGACGACCGCACCTTGCCGATCCGTTCTGGACCCTGCACGCCGCGGCGCAACTCGGGTATCGCGAGATGGCGTGGCCCGTGCAGTATCTCGCCGGCAAAGACCAGCTCGAGCGGCTCATTGCTCGCGAGACGACGCCATCGCCGTGAGGGTTCGTGGTCGGCACGCACTCGTGACCGGAGGCTCGCGCGGAATCGGCTTGGCAATTACATCGCTGCTTGCTCGCGAGGGGGCTCGCACGAGCATCGTCAGTCGATCGCCCGGGTTAAGCGACGGCGGCTTTCGCGCAATCGCGGACGTTTCGGATGAGTCCCAAGTGCGACGGGCATTTGCGGCGTGTCGCGAAGCCAACGGTGCCATCGAAATTCTGATCAACAATGCGGGGATCGCCGAGTCGGCCCCGCTGGCCCGAACCGACGCGGCGATGTGGGAGCGTATCATCGGGACGAATTTGACCGGGACATTCCTTTGCACGCGTGAGGCTGTGCCGGACATGATCGCCGCCAAGTGGGGACGCATCGTCAACGTCGCCAGCACGGCGGGGCTTGACGGTGCTTCCTATATTGCGGCGTATTGCGCGAGCAAACACGGCGTGGTCGGACTCACGCGCGCGCTCGCCGCCGAACTCTCTACCGCCGGGGTCACCGTCAACGCGGTCTGCCCCGGTTACACCGAGACCGAAATGATGCAGCGTGCCATTGCGAAGATTACGGAGCGGACTGGCCGCAGCGAGGCTCAGGCGCGCGAGCTCATGGCGCAATCGAACCCCGCCGGCCGCATCGCCACGGCCGCGGAAGTTGCGCGCGGAATCCTCGACCTCATCGAAGGCTCGCAATCCGGTCTCGCGCTCGTGATTCCTGAAGGCTCGATCTAGGAGCCGAGTCTCCCGCTCCGAGGCTACGCACCGTACCAGCGCAGGCTTCGCCAAATCACGGCGAGCGGTGCGATCGGACGATGGCAGAAATAGATCGGCGCCGGGCCTTCGACGACCCACTTATACGGTTCGAGCGACGTCCCCACAAGCGTGACGCTACGGTAGTAACGCCGCAAGAGAGCGATACGAGTGGCGCCGATCGCAATGAGCGAATCGCCGTCGTACCCGCGGGTTCCCCACAGGTAGTAGCTGTTCTGACTCGAGATCGCCGGCGGTAAGCCATAGCGAGGTCCGAAAAAGTCGAGCGCGCCGGCATCGCCATACGTGTCGGCATAAACCGCCGTCCGCGCGCGCAATTGCGCCGGCAGCGAGAAGTAAACGTGGGCGACATCGCGTGCCAAGCGCTGCCAACCGAACTCCTCGGCGAAAACCGGCTGGATGAGACGCGGCGGCGTGCCATTATTACCGGTCAGGTGCAGCAGCCCGGAATACGCAATTAACGCATTGACCGGCAGAACCGGCAGCGAGAGCGGCATCGCCAGAAGCGCGCCGACGGCCATTGCCCCGAAGAACGCCGCGCGAATCCGCGGCCGCGCGCGCTCGATTACCACGCCGCCCAAGGCGAAGAGTGTGGCGTAAAAGCCAACGATGTAATAGCCTTTGCCCGACAACGCGACGGCGATGACGAAAATGGTTGCGAACCCGATAGGCACGAAGCGCAGATCGCGCAAGGTGGTTAAGCGAAAGGGGGCAATTGCGCCCGCCACCCAGATTGGTACCGCTAGCGGATTGGTGTAGAGAACCTGCTCCAAGGTAAAGCGCCAGGCGTTGCTCGCAAGGCCGTACGATTCGAGGAGAAGGCCATTTTGGAATGCCGGGCGATGCGCGGCGTCGCCGCGCAACACCTCGACGATCGGCCAGCCGTGCGACCCTTGCCAAAGAAGATTTGGCGCGAGCAGCAGAAGCGCGACGACGGCGGCATAGGGCGCCCACGGCGCGAGCAGAATTCGCCGTTGCGGCGTTGCCAGCAAACCAAACGCGATCCCCGCGAGGGGCAGCAGCATCGAATATTTCGCATACATCCCAAGCGCAGTCGAAAGGCTGAACGCGCCCCACCACAACGCCTGTCGATGCGCGGGTGCACGGACGATGCGAATCATGCAATAGATCGCCAGCGTCCAGAAAAACGGTTCGAAAGAGCTCGTCGTCAAGGTGTTGCCGAGGAGAAGATAGGCAGGCGTTGTCAGCGTTGCAAGCCCTGCAAGAATTTGTGCAAACGTTGCTCCACCCAGCTCGCGCGCGACGCGCGTCGAGAGATAGACCGTCAGCGCCGCCGACAGAATCGCAAGAGCGCGAAGCGCGACGAGATTATAAGCCGCCGGCGCGGCAAGCCACGCCGCCCACGCCACAAGCGGGGGCTGGTCTACATAACCCCAGGCGAGATGTTTGGAACAAGCGATAAAATAGAGCTCGTCGCGGAAGTAGCCGTAACGCCAGGCCGTTGCCGCGTGGAGCAACGCCGCAATCGCTGCGAGCGCGAGCGCGATCACGCGCTGCGTCGAGCGACGATCAAAAGGCTCAAACCAAAGCCGCAGACGCCGGACCAAATCCACGAGCCAAGCGCGACGTTCCAATCCCACCAGAGCCGCTCGCCAATCGCCATGCCGACGAGATAGATTCCGATGTACGTCATGGGCACGGCTACGGCGAACCATCGGAACGCTTCGGCCTTGTTTGGCGCCGGACGCGGATCGTAGAGAAGAACGAGCCCATCGGCGAGCAGGCCGGTGAGGAGCGACTGGGCCAGAGTCACGGCAAGCAACGGTGTTTGATTCGTGAATGCGGCTGCGGCCGGGACGTTGCCAATCAGAAAAAGGAGCGTGATCATTCCGGGGCACGTGTGCAACCGCGAGACCAGCCAGAGCGCGAATCCACTGATGAGCGTGCTCTGGAAGAGGATGATGAGAACGCCGCTGGCGATTTTGTAATAACCGATGCTGAGCGCCGTCAAATAATCGGGGTTGAAGGGAAGAATTGGGGGCGGGGCGTTGCTCCGTCCGGCCGCGGGATCGAAGGCATAGGCCGTTCCGAAATGGACGAGCATCAGCCAGGTCGCCAGTCCGAGCACCAACGGGAGTTGCCGCGTCAGGGTGGTCGCCCGCCGATCGGCAAGTACGGACCGGATTGGGCCGCTGGCCAAGAAGAAAATAGAAAGCCCGAGCACCTGATGGGTGGGACTGAGAAGTGCGTCCACGCCCTCCTCGATGCCCAGCATTCGATGCCAAAGCATGTCGCCAAATCCGGCAACAATGAAGATTGGAACCCCTAACAGCGCTAGGCGGTAGCAGCGCGGCACCGCATCGCGCCAGTCGTACCCTAACGTACGATTGTGCAGAACAAAACTCAGAATCACGAGCCCCAAGGCCAGCATGCCGGAGTAAAAAACCGCGTGATAGGGGGTGAAGAACGACTCCACCGGCACGTGGCCATGCGCCCATGCGTCGAGGAAGAACCCGCCGGAAATCCAGACACCGCAAATCCCGACTGCGTAGTCCAGCGCGATGCTTCGCGGAGCGGCGTGCTGCTGCACCAACGGATGAACCATTTCAGAGCTTCCTCAACAGGGCCTTACGCGCCGATCCTCGTACGCCCTTTACGTGCAGCCACGCATCGGCGCGCTCGCGTTTACCGCATTGCTTGCTGCTTGCGTCATGCGCCTCCCCGTGCCGCCGGCAAACGTCACCATCGGGTCGGCGATACTTCCGACACCACAGGTCGAACCGAACGGCGCTCCCCCGCGAATTCTCGGCATGCGTTTTTCATCGCTGGACGTTCTCCGCGGCGAGCATTGGTCGGCGACGATCGTAACCGGCACCAACGTGGCAAGCGTCGAAGTGCGGACGAACCTCTTTTCCATCAATGTCCCTAAGCGCGCTCCGGGACGATTCACGTTCGTGCTCCACGTACTCGACGCACCCCCGATCTTCGTTCGAGCCTACCGCCTTCGCGTGATCGCTCGGAATAGCGCGGGCGCCCAATACGAAGAGAACGTGCCGTTTCGAATCAGATGACCGCGCGCTTCGATTCGGACGGTCCGGTTCTGACGATCACCTTAGATCGACCCGAGCGAAAGAATCCGCTGACGTTCGAGCTCTACGCCGAGCTGCGTGATCGTTTTCAAGGCCTCGAGCACGACACGCGGGTGAAAGCGATCGTCCTGGCCGGGGCAGGTGATAATTTTTGTTCCGGCGGGGACGTTCACGAGATCATCGGGCCGCTGACGCGCTCGACGCCCTCTGAGCTTCTGCGATTCACCCAGATGACCGGAAACGTCGTTAAAGCGATGCGCGCCTGTCCTCAGCCGATCGTCGCCGCCGTGGACGGGGTCTGTGCCGGCGCCGGCGCAATCCTTGCGATGGCGAGCGACGTGCGTTTTGGAACGGAGCGCTCGCGCATCGCTTTTTTGTTCGTGCGGGTTGGGCTCGCCGGATCCGACATGGGCGCGTGTGCGATGCTGCCGCGCATCATCGGTCTAGGCCGTGCGTCGGAACTGCTGTACACGGGTCGCGCAATGTCGGGGCTTCAGGCGCACGAATGGGGTTTCTATAACGGGCTGGCGCCGCCCGAGCGTCTGCTCGAGCGCGCAGGCGCATTCGCTCGAGAAATCGCGGCCGGACCGACGCTCGCACATGCGACGACCAAACGGATGTTGAGCGAAGAATGGGCGATGCCGCTCGACGACGCCATCGATGCTGAAGCGCGAGCCCAAGCAGCTTGCATGCAGAGCCAAGACTTCCGTCGTGCTTACGAGGCTTTCATCGCGAAGAGTTCCCCGAGGTTCGAGGGCGACTAGTGGAAGCGCCGCAATGGCCATTCTTCGACGACGAGCATCGCGCGTTCGCCGCCGGCTTGGAGCGATGGGCCAATGGCGCTAACGTTTTGGACGACGAGCGCAATGCTGACGCGTCATGCCGGGCGTGGGTTCGAGCTCTGGCTGAGAGTGGATGGCTGCGCGCCTGCGTCCCCGGAGCGTTCGGTGGACCACGCGACAATCTCGATGCCCGGACGATCTGTCTGGCGCGCGAGCGATTGGCGTACCGGTCAGCGCTTGCCGACTTCGCATTTGCGATGCAGGGCCTGGGCAGCGCGCCGATTTCGCTCTTTGGCAGCGCGGAACTGCAACGGCGCTATCTTCCCAACGTGGTCAACGGGCGATGCGTCGCGGCGTTCGCGCTCTCCGAACGCGATGCCGGCTCGGACGTCGGTGCGCTTTCGACGCGCGCACAACGTGATGGCGACTCCTACGTTATCGATGGTGAAAAGGCATGGATTTCGAACGCCGGAGTCGCCGATCTCTACATCGTCTTTGCGCGAACGGGCGCGGACGGCGCAAAAGGACTTACAGCTTTTGCCGTCGATGCGGCGACGGCTGGGTGCTCGGCCGGCAAGCGCGTAGAAACGATCTCGCCACATCCCCTGGGCGCTTTGCGGTTCGAGCGTTGCCGCGTTTCGGCTGCGCGACGAATCGGCGAGGAAGGTGAGGGATTCAAAATCGCCATGGCGACGCTCGACGTTTTTCGCAGTACCGTCGGTGCCGCGGCGCTGGGTTTCGCTCGGCGGGCATTGAGCGAGTCTATCGTCCATGCAAAAACGCGGCGGCTCTTCGGTTCGACGTTGGGGGCCTTGCAGTTGGCGCAAGCGGCAATTGCGGCGATGGCGACGGACGTGGATGCAAGCGCCCTACTCGTCTATCGCGCGGCGTGGGTACGGGATTGCATCGGGGTACGAGTGACCGCAGAATCGGCGATGGCGAAGTGGTTCGCCACCGAAGCCGCGGGCCGCGTTTGCGATCGCGCCGTTCAGCTCTTCGGCGCGCGCGGCGTAACCCGTGGCGAGGTCGTCGAACGCCTTTACCGCGACGTACGCGCGCTTCGCATCTACGAAGGGGCCAGCGAGATCCAACAAGTCGTCATCGCAAAACAGCTGCTGGATTCCTAGAAAAAGCAGATGCGGCAGACCGGCCACGTCGACACGTTCGCCGAAGATCATCTTCCGCCGATCGAGCAGATGCCCGAGTTTCTCTTTGACGGGCTGCCGGTCGACTACCCACAGCGCCTCAATGCTGCCGGCTATTTCCTGGACCGCCACGTTGAGGCGGGCGGCGGGGACGATCGCTGCATCGTTGAAGCCGGCGGCGCGACATGGAGCTACGCGCAGCTCCTCGACGCGGCAAATCGCATCGCGCGGGTCCTCGTCGACGACCTCGGGCTCGAATCGGGCAATCGGGTCTTACTGCGCGCGCCGAATTGCGCGATGCTTGCGGCCAGCTGGTTCGCGGTCCTCAAAGCCGGCGGCGTGGCGGTAACCACGATGCCGCTGTATCGCGCCGGAGAGTTGCGCTTCATGATCGAGAGAGCCGCGATCTCCCACGTTCTTTGCGATGCGCGACTGCGCGTTGAGATCGAACGCGCCTGCGGCGGCAGCGCGCAAATCGCCTATTTCAACGGCGAGCGTGACAACGCGTCGCTCGAGCGGCGCATGGCGACGAAAACGAATGGTTTTCAGAACGTGCGGACCGCTGCTCAAGACGTGGCGATCATTGCGTTTACATCGGGAACGACGGGCACGCCCAAAGCGGCGATGCATTACCATCGCGACCTCCTGGCGATATGTGACACCTATGCTGCTCGCGTGCTCGAGCCGACCTCCAACGATCTCTTTTGCGGAAGTCCTCCACTGGGGTTCACCTTCGGTCTCGGCGGTTTGCTGCTCTTTCCATTGCATGCCGGAGCGGCCACGGTACTTTTGGAAAAAGCCGGTCCAAAGGAGCTCCTTGAAGCTGTCACGCGCTTCGAGGTTACGACGCTCTTCACCGCGCCAATCGCATATCGCGCGATGGCCGGCGCGCTCGAAGGTTCTAATCTCTCTTCGCTGCGCGTCTGCATCTCGGCGGGCGAAGCGCTTCCACAAGCCGTGTGGGAACTTTGGCGTGCCAAGACCGGTATTCGGATTCTCGACGGCATCGGCAGCACCGAGATGCTGCACATCTTCATCGGCTCCCCGCGATCCGACGTTCGGCCCGGCTCAACCGGTCGCGTCGTTCCCGGTTATGTGGCTCAGATTCATGATGACGATGGGCACCCCGTACCCGACGGCACGATTGGACGCGTCGCCGTCAAAGGTCCGACCGGCTGCAAATACCTCGACGATGACCGGCAGCGGGCGTACGTTCAGCACGGTTGGAACTATCCAGGCGATGCCTATCGCAAAGACGCCGACGATTACTTCTGGTACGTTGCGCGCATGGACGACATCATTGTTTCCGCGGGTTATAACATTGCCGGACCGGAAGTGGAGCAAGCGCTCTTAGCGCACGGCGACGTCAAAGAAGTGGCCGTCATCGGCAAGCGCGACGCGGAGAAAGAGACCCAGCTCGTCAAAGCGTTCGTCGTGCTGATTGACGGCTGCGCTGCCACGCCGGAGAAAGCTGAAGAGCTGCGAGACTTTTGTGCGAGCCGAATCGCGGCGTTCAAAGCGCCGCGTGAGATCGAGTTCGTGCACGAACTGCCGCGCACCGAAACCGGAAAAGTTCAGCGCTATAAGCTACGCGCCGGCTCCTGAGCGGGCGCCGCCGGGAGCACCGCCGTCGCCTCGATCTCGACCTTGGCGCCCTCTTCCAATAAGGCCGCGACTTGGACGAGCGCCATCGCCGGATAGTGGGGACCCACGATCTCGCGGTAGGCGTCGCCGAGCGCGCGTAGCGTCTGACGATACTCCGCCTTGTCGGTGATGTACCAGGTCAGGCGGACGAGATGCTCGCCCGCGCCGCCGGCGGCGCGGAGAATTGTCATGACGTTCTCGAGCGCCTGACGCGCCTGCGCGAGAAAATCGTTGCCAACGAGCTCGTTGCGTTCGTTCCACCCGATCTGCCCCGACATCGCAAGGTAGCGCCCTTGCGCGAGAATGGCGTTGGCGTAGCCGCTGGGGCGTGGCCAGCCGGATGGATTGATGGTTTGGTTCATGCAGTCTCTCCCGCGCGTAAGAGGAGCGTCAGCACGCTGCTGACGGCCAAGTTGATGAGCAGAGCGTACAAGGCGATAAATCCCGTTAAAGAACCGCCGAACGCGTGAATCGTGAAGTTCGAGTTGAAGCCGGCGGCGTACGCCATCGCACCGCTCGCGAGCAACCCGCAGACCCATCCGGCGAGCAACGCCTTGGGACGGAACCACTGCGTCCACAGACCTAGGACGAAGGCCGGAAAGATTTGCAGCATCAGCGCGCCGCCCAGCAACTGAAAGTCAATGGCGTACGGCACCGGTATGAAAAAGACGAAGAGTAGCGCGCAGGCGCACATTCCAAGCGTTAACAACTTGGCGATCAAGGTTTCGACCGGCGAGCGCGCCGGAGAGAACTCACGAAAAACGTTGCTGGCAAAGAGGTTCGCCGCGCCGATGCACATGATTGCCGCCGGAACGAGTGCGCCGATCACGATGGCAGCATCGGCTAGGCCCGCAAACCAGCCGGGAAAGTAGCGCGTGAAGAGCAGCGGCACGACGCTGCTCGCATCCCGTGCGACGATTCCCGCGGCGACCGCGCAATACCCGAGCATTGCCACGAGCCCAAGAAGCAGCGAATAGATCGGCAGCAAGGCGGCGTTGCGCGCGATGACCTCGCGGCTGCGCGCGGAGAGAACGCTGGTGATCGAATGAGGATAGATGAAGAGCGAGAGCGCCGAACCGAAGGCCATGGTGGCGTAGGTGAAATATTGCGGCGGCGCGAGGTAAATCGATGCCGGACGCGCGCGCGCCGCGAAGGCCGCTTGCGAAACGGCAAAGACGTGATGCCAACCGCCCAAGCGCGCGGGAATAACGATCACGGCCGCGATCACCGTCACGTAAACAAGCGTGTCCTTGACGAAGGCGATCAGCGCCGGCGCACGCAGCCCGCTGGTGTACGTGTAGGCGGCGAGTAACACGAAGGCGGCGCTCAAAGCCGGGAGCGAGCCGGCGGCGCCGAGGGTGCTGAATTGCGCGAAAACCGTGCGCATGCCGACGAGTTGCAGAGCGATATACGGTAACGCCGCCACGACTCCGGTCAACGCAACTGCCAGCTCTAAAGTTCGGTCGCCGTACCGGTCGCGTACAAAATCGGCGGTCGTGACGTAACCGCGACGCCGCGCGGCGCTCCAAAAGCGAACCAAGACGAGCAACGCTATGGGGTAGGCGATCGTCGCATAGGGAACGGCGAAGAAGCCGAGAGCGCCGACGCCGTAGACGAGCGCGGGTACGGCGATGAACGTGTAGGCGGTATAAAGATCGCCGCCGAGCAGAAACCAGGAAACGATCGTTCCAAAGCTGCGCCCACCCAGCGCCCACTGCTCGAGGTCCGCGAGATCCGCTCCGCCCCAGCGGGCCGCGAAAAAACCTAATGCGGTCACCGCGACCACGGCGACGGCGAGAACCGTCGCGGCGCTAGACATCGCGTCCGATGCGCGTTATCGCCACGAAAAGGCCTAGCAGTCCGGCCGTGAGCGGAATCCACGCCAGCTGGTACCAGTAGAAGAACGGAATGCCGAGGAGTGCGGGTCGCGCGTGGTTGTAGAGCGGCGGAATCAACGTGCCGATAAACGGCAAGATCAGCAGCGCATACGGCCCACGGCGCATGTGCGGCCTCGTTTCCCTTTGCACGCGTCCTCGCCTGTTGCCCGAAGCGCTCAACGGAGGTTCGGCCGCCGGGCAAAGCAAACTAAGGCTCTAAAGCTCTACGGGCTGCTTCCATAGCGAAAGGGACGTCATCATGTCCGTAACTCAACCGCCGAAAGACACGCCGTTCGGTCTCGAACCGAATATCGCCGCGGGACTCGCGTATTTATTTTGCTTGCTCGGCGGCATCGTTATGCTCGTCGGCGGCGGGACGAACCGCTTCGTGAAGTGGGCGGCGGCGCAATCCATTACGATCTGGGCGTTGTATATCATCCTGGGATTCGTGCTGAGTTTCATCCATCTGTGGATCCTCTATCCGATTCTTTGGATACTCGCGCTCGTCGTCTGGATATGGACGACGATATCCGGGTTTCAGGGGAAAGAGGTACGCGTACCGGGCATTGACGCGATCACCGATAGCGTTTTTAAATCGCAGCTGACCTAACCGGCGGCAACGTGCGGCGCGGAGGCCGCAGCCTGAGCAGTGGACGCTCAAACCCGTAGGTGACCAAGGCCGCTTGCGCGATCGTCAACGCGAAAGCGGCCTGCGTAAAGCGCACCTTCCAGAGCATATCGTCGTGCGGGTCGCCGGCATAGGGCGGAACGTGATGCGCGAAGAGCTCACGAGCGATCATCTGGTGGTACAAGTAGAGATTGTACGAGATGACGGCCATGAACCGTAACGGAAGATTATCGAGGATGACTTGCCACCACCGCGGACTGACGAGCGAGCTCACTGCGATGACGGCAAAAGCGAGGCCGAGCAGGGGGCGCCGGTCGATTTGCCAGACACCAGCCCATTGATCGGCGAAGCGAAATGAATACAGATTTTCGAGCAGCGCGATCAGCAGTGCGAAACCGCCGACGGCTATCACCGGTGCGGCATAACGAAGGCGCGACACTCTCCAGCCTGCGCCGAACCGCACGAAAAGGTAAGCGGCGATCATTCCAAAGGCGAAGATGTCGAGGTAGCCCGGCAAGTTCTCCTCCCATTGAGCGAAGAGTGTCGCGTAACAGCAAGCCGAAAGCGCAAAACGCCAATACCATGCTATTGCAATCATCGCGGCAGCCGTCAGCCAGGGCCGTCGTTTGAAGCACCACCAAACGAGCGGAAACAGACAATAGAACTCGACCTCGACGGCGAGCGTCCAGAGCACGCCGTCAATCGTGCCATACCGCAGCGGAAACCAAGTGTGGATGAAGAGCAAATGCGTTATAAGATCGGAAAACGTAGACGCATTCGGCTGAACCTGCGCGTATCCGATCGCGTAGGCCGCCCCGATCGAAAGGGCGTACGACGGGACGACTTTGATGAAGCGTCGCCATGCAAAATGTCCCCATGTGGGAGGGGCGGTTCCACCGGCCATGGCGCCGACAAAAGGATACGAGATAACGAATCCGCTGAGAAAAAAGAAGAGGTGGACGCCGACAAAACCCGTTGCCGGCAGAAAGTCGAGCGCCGGGCCCGGCGAGAGCCACGAGATCTCCCAGACGTGGTACCAAAGAACGAGCAGCACCGCGATTCCGCGCAGGCCATCTAATACGCCCAGCCGCGGCCGGTGAGCGACGTCGGATAGCGAAGGCCCAACGAGGCTTGCCGCCACTGCGCCGTCTCATGCGGAAGCGGTAAGGAAATTTCCTAGAGCGCAGGTCGTCTCCCGCGACGACCGGCCCTCATCGAAATCTTTAGCGACCTATGTCGCAACCGGCCGCACGATGCACCCCAAAGCGGGCTCTGGCCCTGTCGGGCCATCAGGAGGGCCGCTCGAAAAGACACCATTTGACGCCTAAATGGCGGCCTTGGTATAGTTGAGACTCGGTCCCACCTGCGGGTGAGGCCGTTGTTTGTGTGTTGAGGAGCGAAGGAGCCCCGCAAAAGCTTGCCGACGATTAACCAACTGGTGCGCCGCGGGCGCGAAAAGACCGAGCAGAAGGTCAAGACTCGCGCGTTCCGCGTCATCCTGACGGGTCCCAAGCCCGGTCACCCCGACCTGCCCACGCGGACGTTCGAGGTTACCGGAAACCCGCAACGGCGCGGTGTGTGCACCCAAGTCAAGACGGTGACCCCGAAGAAACCAAATTCGGCGTTACGTAAAGTGGCGCGTGTGCGCCTCACCAATGGCGAAGAAGTTACCGCATACATTCCGGGCATCGGCCATAACTTGCAGGAGCACTCGGTCGTGCTCGTGCGAGGTGGACGGGTCAAGGATCTGCCGGGAGTTCGCTATCACATCATTCGTGGCACGCTCGATACGGCCGGTACGGCCAATCGCAAGCAAGGCCGCTCCAAATACGGCGCAAAGCGCGAAAAGAAGAAGTAATGCCTCGTAAAGGTCCCGCCCCTAAGCGGCAAATTCTGCCCGATCCGCGGTTCAACTCAAAAGTATTGGCTCGTTTCATTAATAAGGTGATGTTACGGGGCAAGAAGTCGACCGCCGAGCATATTACGTATGGTGCGCTCGACATCGTCGGCGAAAAGACGGGCCGCGACCCGATGGAAATCTTCTCTCAGGCGCTTTCCAACGCGATGCCGCTGGTCGAAGTGCGCCCGCGACGCGTCGGCGGCGCAACCTATCAGGTACCGATGGAGGTTCGACCCGACCGGCGCCAAGCCATGGCTATGCGCTGGCTCATCGGCTTCGCTCGCGCTCGGGGCGGTCATTCAATGGAAGAAAAGCTCGCCGGCGAGTTGCTCGACGCCTCTAACAACACGGGCGCTACAATCAAAAAGCGTGAAGACACGCATAAGATGGCCGAGGCAAACAAAGCCTTTGCTCACTACCGTTGGTAGACACTCTTAACTAAAACCATGGCTGTACGGGAATATCCGCTCGCTCGAACGAGAAACATCGGCATTGCCGCGCACATTGATGCCGGCAAGACGACGTGCACCGAGCGCATTCTGTTCTTTACCGGCCGGGTGCACAAAATGGGCGAAGTGCACGACGGCGCGGCGACAATGGACTGGATGGTGCAGGAGCAAGAGCGCGGCATCACCATTACCTCGGCCGCGACGGCAACGACCTGGCGCGACACGCGTATCAATATCATCGACACGCCCGGCCACGTCGATTTCACGGTTGAAGTCGAGCGGTCGCTACGGGTGCTCGACGGGCTGGTCGCGCTCTTCGACTCGGTAGCCGCCGTGCAGCCTCAATCCGAAACGGTCTGGCGTCAGGCGAACAAATATAAAGTTCCGCGAATTATCTTCGTCAACAAAATGGACAGGGTCGGCGCCGACTTCTTCAACGTCGTCGAGAAGATTCGCGAACGGCTCGGCGCTCGCGCGGTTCCGATCCAAGTGCCGATCGGCGCCGAAGACAAGTTCCAAGGCGTCGTCGACCTCTTTACGATGAAAACCATCGTCTACACCGACGAACTCGGCTCCACGATGGCGCACGAAGACGTCGAGGGAGAGCTCAAGGAGCTTGCCATGGTCTGGCGACGCAATCTCGTCGAGGCGATCGCCGAACAGGACGACGAGTTGCTCGAAATGTTCTTTGAAGGCAAAGAGCTGCCGATCGACCGGATGAAGACCGCATTGCGCAAAGCCACTATCGAAGGCACGGTGCTGCCGATGCTCTGCGGCTCGGCGTTTAAGAACAAAGGCGTTCAGCCGCTACTCGACGCGGTCGTCGAGTATATGCCGTCGCCGCTTGAGGCCAAGCAGATCGTCGGACGCGATCCCAAGACCGGCGACGAGCTCGCGCGCAAGGCCGACGATGGCGAACCGTTTTGCGCCCTTGCCTTCAAGATCGCGACCGATCCGTACGGGAATCTGACGTACTTTCGCGTCTATTCCGGAGTCCTGAACAAAGGAAGCTACGTCCTTAACTCGCGCAACGGGCGCAAGGAGCGCATCGGCCGCATTCTGCGCATGCACGCCAACCATCGCGAGGACATCAATACAATCGGCGCCGGCGACATTGCCGCGGCAGTCGGTCTGACCGATACGCGTACGGGCGACACCCTCTGCGACGAACGCTCCCCGATCGCGCTCGAATCGATTACCTTTCCGGAACCCGTTATTCATCAGGCCATCGAACCTAAGAGCAAGGCCGATCAAGACAAGCTCGGACTCGCGCTCACCCGGCTCGCGCAAGAAGACCCAACATTTCGAATGCGAACCGACGAAGAGACGCAGCAGACGATCATCGCTGGTATGGGCGAGCTGCATCTGGAGATCATCCTCGACCGTTTGCGCCGCGAATTCAAAGTCGACGCGAACGTCGGCAAACCGCAGGTGGCCTACAAAGAGGCGATCACCAAAACCGTTGAAAAAGAAGGCCGCTTCGTACGCCAGACGGGTGGCCGCGGCCAGTACGGCGATGTTTGGCTGCGTGTCGAGCCCCAGCCGCCGGGCACGGGCTTTCTCTTCGAATGGAAAATCGTGGGCGGTGCGATTCCTAAGGAATACTCTAAAGCAGTGCAAGAAGGCGTTCGCGAGTCCGCCCAGAGCGGCGTGCTCGCCGGCTTTCCGGTGATGGATTTCAAGGTTGTGGCTTTCGACGGCTCGTTCCATGAGGTCGACTCGTCGGAAATGGCTTTCAAAATCGCCGGCTCCATGGCTTGGAAAGAAGCAAATCGAGCGGCCGGGCCGATTCTCCTGGAGCCGATCATGAAGGTCGAGGTTACGACGCCTAAAGAGTACATGGGCGCAATCAACGGCGATCTCAGCCGGCGACGCGGGGCAATCCATGCGACCGAGGAGGCGCCGGGCGGTGCGCAAGTGATCACGGCGAACGTGCCGCTCTCGGAAATGTTTGGCTACGCCACTGACATGCGCTCGGCGACGCAAGGACGCGCGACGTATACGATGGAGTTTTCGCACTACGAAAAGGCGCCCAAGAGCGTCGAAGAGGAGATCGTCGCCAAGGCCGTCGGAAAGAAACTGGCGCCGGCGTAACCGTCATCATCGCCGGTCGCGTTCAGAACGGCGTTGACAGGGCTTTGTGCGGCTTGATAGTATTCCGTGGTTACGCCCTCCGCGAGAGGGCGTTTACCGCGTAAAGGCGGCAGAGCGAGGCGAAACGCCTGGCACCGTGTATTAGGAGATTCAATGGCAAAACAAAAGTTCGAGCGCAAGAAGCCGCACGTCAACATCGGTACGACGGGTCACGTCGACCACGGCAAGACGACCTTGACGGCGGCCATCATGCACTGCCTAGCAACCGAAGGGTTGGCGCAAAAGGTCGGCGTCGATCAGATTGACAACGCGCCCGAAGAGAAGGAGCGCGGAATCACGATCGCCATCTCGCACCAAGAGTACGAGACACCCAAGCGCCACTACGCACATGTCGATTGCCCCGGGCACGCGGACTACATTAAGAATATGATCACCGGCGCCGCGCAGATGGACGGTGCCATTCTCGTCGTTGCCGCCTCCGACGGCCCAATGCCGCAGACGCGCGAGCACATTTTGCTCATGCGCCAAGTCGGCGTGCCTCGCATCATCGTCTTCCTCAACAAGGTCGACATGGTCGACGACGAGGAGCTCCTCGAGCTCGTCGAGATGGAGATTCGCGAGCTGCTCAGCAAGTACGAATTCCCGGGCGACGACACGCCGATCATTCGCGGCTCGGCCCTCAAGGCGCTCAACTCCAGCGGCAAGCGTGGGGATGCCGATGCCGATGCGATCTTCAAGCTCATGGACACCGTCGACGACTACATTCCCGAGCCGCAGCGCGAAGTCGACAAGCCTTTCCTGATGCCGGTTGAGGACGTCTTTACAATCACCGGCCGAGGCACCGTCGGAACCGGGCGCGTGGAACGCGGCCAGGTAAAGGTCGGGGAAGAAGTCGAGATCGTCGGCCTCAAAGAGGAGACGAAGAAGACGGTCGTCACCGGAATCGAAATGTTCCGCAAGCTGCTCGACGCGGGCATCGCCGGCGATAACATCGGCGTATTGCTGCGAGGCATCGACCGCAACGAGATCGAGCGCGGTCAGGTGCTCGCCAAGCCCGGGTCGGTGAAGCCGCACAAGAAGTTCAAAGCGGAAGTCTACGTGCTTTCAAAGGACGAGGGCGGTCGCCACACGCCGTTCTTTGGGAACTATCGCCCGCAATTCTACTTTCGTACGACCGACGTGACCGGTACCATCAAACTGCCCGAAGGCGTCGAGATGGTCATGCCGGGCGACAACGTTCAGATGGACGTCGAGCTGATCACGCCGATCGCTTGCGAAGAAGGCCTGCGATTCGCGATCCGAGAGGGTGGACGCACTGTGGGCGCGGGCGTCGTGACCGCCGTAGCCGAATAGCCGGCCCCAAAAATCATGGCCAAGCAGATGATTCGGATACGCCTGAAGGCGTACGATCACAAGGTACTCGATCAATCGGCCGAGCGAATCGTCGAAACGGCGAAGCGCACGGGTGCATTCGTCAGCGGGCCCGTCCCGCTTCCGACCGAGATCAATCGGTTCTGCGTCCAGCGCTCGACGAACAACGATAAAAAGTCGCGCGAACACTTCGAGATGCGTACGCACAAGCGCCTCATTGACATTTTGCAGGCGTCACCCAAGACGATGGATGCGCTCATGCACCTCGATCTGCCGGCCGGGGTCGACATCGAGCTGAAAGCCTAACGCCATGGAAATTAAACCGACCTATCTTGGCACGATGATTGGCTTGGCGACCGTGGCTTTTGGATTGATCGCCGCGGGAGCTTGGAATAAATTTATCAGCGATTTGATCGCGCTCTTTCTCAAACCGGGCAGCGGTATACTTGCCGAGCTGGCCTACGCCGTGATCGTCACCATCTTAGCGATCGTTGTCGTGCAATCGCTGGCAAAACTCGCCGAAAAAGAGGCCGTCCTCTCTGCGAAGCTGCGGCCGGGGAAAAAAGAGCCGGATTAGGCGGCGGGCGCGCCGCTCTTCTTTGGCGGTTTGCCGGCACGGATCTTGAACGCGACTGCCGGGCGGTGTTGCAGCGGCGGATAAATATGGGCGCGCACTTCGAATCCCTTTTTCTCTAACCCGAGGTGAAACGCGGCCTGCTGAATCGCGTGCAAAATCGCGGCGTTCAGCGTTTCGTCGGCGACGCCGAGATCCATGAGCGTGTCGACGCCGTCTTTTTTCGACAAGAGCGTCAAACGAATCTCTCCCGGAAGGCGTTGCGATTCGTGTTCTTCGTCGACCGGATCGTGAAAGACGACGACGTGACGATCTTGATAGACGACCTCATTACCGCCGACCAGTTTCTCCCATTCACGCGGTTCTTTTGGCCACTTCGGCTCGGCGCCTAACACGTCGGCGGCGGTGACGATCTTTTTTTTGTGAGCGGCGCACATGCCGCGACGCTTCACCTTTTGCAAGAGGACGCCTGCCTGCCATTGCGGAAAATGCAAATATGCCAGAGTGGATTTCCGAGATGGTCTGCACTCCCGAGCAGCGCGTTTGGGAGAAACCAGATCCGGAGCACACGTTTCGAGGCCGTCTTGACGGCACGCGGGCCAAAGCCGACGAAATCGTTTATCAAGACGAGGATGTCTTTGCCTTTCGGCACAACGTCGACCAAAGCAAAGACGAGTGGTGGGAAATTCACGTCGTCATCATTCCGAAGAAATGGGTTCCTACGATTCTCGATCTTGGGCTGGGCGATGCGCACATTTGGCATCGTTTGATCGCTGGAATTCAAAAGGTGGCGCTCAAATTGGGGATGTACGAGAAGGGCTTCATGATCAGGCTCGGCGTCCTGCCTCCGTATCAGCACACGGAGCACGTGCACATTCACATTCTTTCGGGCAAACATACCTCGTCGGTCGTCGACGGTCCAATGCCGGATGTCAGTTGAGTGCAGGCGTCCGTCGCTTCTTAATGTCGCGCTGACATTCGCGACAATCTCCTCGACGGCGTTCGGCGGGGGTCAAAAGGCCAGCGTCCGGCAGCAGGTCCTCAATCACGGCTGGATGGACTCCGAGCGCTTCATGGACGGCCTGGAGATCGCGCAAGTTCTGCCCGGCCCAAACATTCTCAATCTTGCGCTCTATTGCGGACAGCGCGTACGCGGAATCCCCGGCGCGATCGCGGCGTTTATCGGCGCCAGCATTCCCCCGTTTATCATCGTGCTGATTGCGGGCGCGCTCTACTTTAAGTTCTCGACAAACCCGTACGTCTATGGCGGGCTACGAGGCTGCGCGGCGGGCGCCCTCGGTCTCACCATCGGTAACGCCTTGGAACTGACGTGGGACGAACGCACGGAATGGGTCCGGATCGTCCTCGTCGCGGTGACCGCGGTAGCGGTTTCGTTCTTAAAGATGCCGCTGCTACTCGTGCTGGTCGTTTTCGGGGGCATTGGCATCGCGCGCGAATACATTCGCTCGCGAGAACATTCCGCCGCTCCCGAGCACCGATGAACTCAACAGCGCAAACGCTTCTCCACCTGTTCTGGACGTTCTCGCAGCTTTCCGTGCTCGGATTCGGCGGCGGAAAAGGTATCATTCCGCAGATGCACGCCGATGCCGTGGACCGCTACCACTGGGTCACTTCGCAGCAGTTTACTCAGTTCTACACGATTGGGAAACTGGTGCCTGGACCGACCACGATCTTTGCCGCACTCGTTGGCTATGCTTCGACGCCCGGACGCCCGTTGATTGGCGCCGCGACGGCAACGGTCGCGATGTTCGTACCGTCGAGCGTGCTTATGGTATTGTTCAATGCGCTGTGGGAGCGTTTCCACGCGTCCCCCTGGCGTGCGATTATCTCGCACGGCCTCGCGCCGGCCATCGTCGGTCTCGTCTGGTCGAGCGTGTTGACCATTGGCCGCGGCGCCCCGTCGAGCGCGGTCGCCTATGGGATTACTGCAATCGTGATTCTCTTGATGTTGCGCAGCAAGATCGGTACCCCACTGCTCATCCTGCTTGCGGGCGGCGTAGGGGTCGCCGCGCTCCGCTAAGCGAACGACCGCGGATGCCCATCGAACTCCATGAAGTGCGGTCGCGTTCATTTCACGGGACGAAACGTCGGATCTACCATCTGCTCGAGGAGATGGGCACCTCGGGCGATCAGATTTGGCCATTCGCATCGCAGCCGTTCATGCGATCGCCGGGCCCGCTGATTGTCGGCCGGACGGAAGAATGGCATCTCGGAATGAACGGAATCTTAGCCGAAGCAGTCCCCGAAGAGCGCGTCGTCTGGCGATTTCGCAATGACGGCATCGACGGCACGCATGGATTCCACCTCTCCACCGTCGGCAAGCAGACGCTGCTGGAGTATCGCGTGGACGCGATGCTCTCCGATACCGACGGACGTTTGCTGTGGCGGCGTTTCGAAGATCAGTTCGAGCGGTCGACCGAAGCCCTTTTTGACAAACTGACACGGGTTTTGAAGCGCTAATCGTGCCTCAGCAGAGCCCCGACGCCGTCGATTTCATCGGCGTCGGCACGCTGCTGACCGACGAAGAACGGCTCGTGCGCGATACCGTGCGCGCGTACGTACGCGACCGGGTCCTCCCCAAGGTCGCCGATTGGTTCGAGGCCGGCACGCTTCCGCGCGAACTCGGCCCGGAGCTTGGCAAACTCGGGCTACTTGGAATGCATCTCGAGGGATATGGCTGCCCCGGCGCAAGTGCCGTTGCATACGGGCTTGCCTGCCTGGAGTTGGAAGCGGGAGATTCGGGTGTGCGCAGCTTCGCCTCGGTGCAAGGCTCGCTGGCGATGTATGCGATTTTCCGGTGGGGCGATGAAGATCAAAAACGCCGGTGGCTGCCGGCTATGGCGCGCGGTGAAACGATTGGCTGCTTCGGACTGACCGAGCCCGATTTCGGCAGCAACCCAGCCGGAATGCGCACGTACGCGCGCAGATCCGGCTCCGACTGGCTGCTCGACGGCTCCAAGATGTGGATTACGAATGGATCGATCGCCGACGTCGCGATCGTTTGGGCGCAATCCGACGACGGTATCCGCGGCTTCATCGTCCCGCGTGGCGCGAAAGGGTTTACCGCAGCGGACATTCACCGTAAACTTTCGCTGCGTGCCTCGGTCACGAGCGAACTCGTGTTTTCGGATTGTCGCCTTCCCGCCGATGCGTTGCTACCGCAAGCGCGAGGTCTCGGCGGCCCGCTGGCCTGTCTCAACGAGGCGCGCTATGGGATCGTTTGGGGTGCAATGGGCGCGGCGCGAAGCTGCTACGAAGTCGCCTTGGAGTACAGCAAGACCCGCGTGCAGTTCGACAAGCCGATAGCCTCATATCAGCTGACGCAGGAAAAGCTCGTCAACATGTTACTCGAGTTGAACAAAGGCACGTTGCTTGCGCTGCACGTTGGCCGGACGAAGGACCGGCGGCAGTTGCATCCCGCGGTTGTGAGCGCGGCGAAATTGAACAACGTCCGCGAAGCGCTTGCCATTGCTCGCGAGGCGCGAACGATTTTGGGCGCAAACGGAGTTACGCTCGAGTATCCCGTTATCCGCCATATGAATAATCTCGAGTCCGTGTTGACGTACGAGGGGACGACCGAGATGCACACGTTGGTCGTCGGCAAGGAGGTCACCGGGTTCCCGGCGTTCGGCTAACCCTTAGACGTAATCGCTGAGCGTTAACGTAGACTCGCGTTCGCGGCCGCCGGGACCGCGAATTCGAAGCCGCACGACGGTGCCCGTCGGACCGGAAAGCAGCGCGCGCAGCGCCGCCAGGGAGTCGTTCGAAGCCGGCGCGCCGTTCACCGCGATCACGACGTCGCCCTTTGCCAACCCCGCGGCAGCGGCAGGCGTTCCGGGAAAAACGGAGAGGACGGTATGCGCGCCGCCGGCATCAATTAGAAAGAGCCCCGAGCGATCGTACGAAAACGGCGCCGCGAAGCCCTCGTTCTTGGTCAGCACGAGCTGTTGACGCGCGTAATCGAAGGTGACGTCAAATCGACGCCATATCGCGCCGCCGATGTTCACGGGATTAAACGGATCTGCCAAGGCTCCGTTGCTTTGCGATGAAAAAGAAGCGACGGAATTCGCGATCGAATAAGGGCCGATCTGCAGAGTCGGCACACGTCCTAGACGCGCGAAAGCTGGACCGCCGACACCGAATCCGACGACACCAGGTTGTGTCTTTGCCAGGGCGGCCAGTGCCGGATGCGTTGCAATGAACGGCGATGAAAGTTCCAAGCCGGCGCGATTCCCCGTATCCACTTCTGCCGAAGCCGGCACGCCGTCGACGACGACGTCAATTCGCGGTATGCTGCCGTCGATCGAAAACGGAATTACTGCCGCGCCGGTCGATGCGGGCGGCGCCCCGGGCGGCAGCGAGAGCGTTATTTTCGCGTTGGCATATTCGATTGTAGTAAGGAAGCGCGCCAAAAATTGGTAGCCCACCATTCCGTCGATGTGCAAACCTTCGGCAACGCCGAAGCTCGTAGCGATCGGTAGAACGAGCGTGTACTGGTTATGGATGACGGCGTTGCCGACGGTCAGTTGCCCAATGTGGGCAAAGGCCGCGCCCTCCGTTGCGTCGCCGACGCCCTGCAACCGTAATGCGCCCGCGGTCTTCGATCCGAGCGACGCCGCGACTTGCGGCGTCACGATGTAATCGCCACCGCTATCGAGGACAAAGCGATATGGGCCATGACCGTCGAGCATTACGTCATCGAGATAGACATGGTTGTTGATCAACTCGAACGGCACCGTGGTGCTCTCTCCGCCGGAGATCGTGAAGTCGTGAACGTCGGATTGCGGCACGCGAATGCGATCGGAGACCTCGCCATTGATTCGTAAGGCCGACAGATGCAGCGAGAGGGAGTTGCCCGTGGACGTCTGCACCGTGGTGGCAAAGGGATAGGTCACTCCCTCGACCCGGCGATAGTTCGAAAGGACGGTCGTTTGCGATACGATTCCGATTGCGGCGGTTTCACGTTCGATCAGATGCGTGCGTGGATCGAGCCAGAGATCGATTTCGGTGCCGTCCGGAGGCGTGACCGCGAGCACGTCGTAGCGCAGACCGTTGTCGGAGCGCTCGCCGCCGTAGACGACCGTCGCGCCGCCGGCATCGGGTCGCAGGTAGCGTAGGTTAGCCAGATAGGACTGATCGATGGCCGCCATCCGTCCGAACGTACCGCGATCGATGGTGGTCAGCCCGGCATAATCTTGGCTCCAGGCGTTCTTGCCGTCCCACCCGTTCGAGCCGCTCATCGCGCCGGCGTCAATCGCGGTTCGAAAGCGCGCTGCGCGCACGTCGTCCCATTCCTGGACGCGGCCGGGCAGTCCAGCGATCTCGATGCTCCCGCTCGTGGCAATGGACGTAATCGAACCGACCGGTCGAGCCAACATGGCTTTGCGCAGCTCGTCGAGTAACAACTTGGTCGGTGCGGGGATTTCGGCGGCGCCGCTCGACGCGCGCAGGACAAGGCCAAAGCCGAGAATTATCGCGAAGGACTGGGTCTTCATGCAACGCCGTTCGGTACGTGCGCCGGGGTTTCCAGGAAGAGCGCTCGTCCCGATCGTGCCAGGGGTTGACCTTCCCTAGTTGCCCCTGATAAACTGCCGGGGTTGCGGTTTTACTAGGCGATACGCCTGGGGCCGTGTAATCATCGACCACTGAAGCATGAAATAGGAACGTATGAAGAACATCCTTGGCCGTAAAGTCGGGATGACCAGCGTCTTCACCGCGGACGGGCGCTCGGTGCCCGTGACGGTGATCGCGGCCGGTCCCTGTACGGTCGTGGAGCGGCGCACCAAAGAGAGCCACGGCTACGAGGCCGTCGCCCTGGGTTTTGAGTCGACGAAGCGGAACCGCTTGACGCGCGCCCTTGCCGGACACTTTAAGAAGCAGGGCGTTGAGCCGGTGCGTTTCGTGCGCGAGTTTCGAACGGGACTCGATGCCAGCGACGTAGGCGCGAGCGTTACCGTCGCCGCTTTTGAGCCCGGCGACCGCGTCGACGTCGTCGGAATCTCGAAAGGACATGGATTCGCCGGCGGCATCAAACGTCACAATTTTCGCGGCGGTGGAGCGAGTCACGGTTCGATGATCCACCGGCAGCCCGCTTCGAATGGCGATACCAATGCCGGGCGCACTACCAAGGGCAGCCGCCGTCCCGGTCATTTTGGCGTCGATCGCACGACCATGCAAAATCTCGAGGTCGTGCGAGCCGATGGTGAGCGCAACCTCTTGCTCCTTCGCGGTGCGGTTCCCGGCGCAAAGAATGCGCTGGTCTGCGTCAGCGAGAGCGTCAAGCGCCGAGCGAAAACGGCAACATGAACGTCATCGACGTTACCGGGAATGTAGTCGGCGAGCGCAGCGCCCACGCCGTTTTGACGCGTGAGTACGATGGCAAGCTCGACGTCGTCTACCGCGCGGTTCACCGAGAGTTTGCAAATTCGCGTGCGGGAACGGCCTCGACGCGCAAGCGCGATGAAATCGCCGGCGGCGGCCGTAAACCCTGGCGCCAAAAAGGAACAGGCCGCGCCCGTCAAGGTTCGATCCGCTCGCCCCAGTGGCGCCACGGCGGGGTGGTCTTCGGGCCACAACCGCGCAGCTACGTGGAGGGGCTAAATAAAAAGGAGCGCCGGGTCGCATTCGTAGCGGCACTTGCCGACCGCTTTCGCAACGATGCGGTGACGCTTTTTGAGTCGGGCGATTTTGGAATCGAAAAGACGGCGGCATTTGCCAAGCTCGTCTTCGGCAGCGCAAAGGGCGCGCGCACGGGTCCGATGACTTTGATCGTCTGTCGCCGAGACGAGCCGCACGCGCTCGCGATTGCGCGCGTCAGCCGCAACCTGCGGCGTGTGGCGATCACCGACGACGGCGCCCTCGACGTCAAAGATGTGTTGCGGCACGAGCGTCTGATCTTTACTACTGCGGCGTACGATGCGCTGACCGCGCGGCTGGATGCGGGGGAGAGGAGCGGCGATGGACGCGCGTGACGTCATCGTGGCTCCGCGAATCACCGAGAAAGCAATGGCCGACGCGCTCGCCCAGCAGTATACGTTCGTCGTTCACCCGCGTGCAACCAAGACGCAGATTCGGCATGCGATCGAAGAAATTTTTAAAGTCGACGTCTTGCAAGTAAATACCGTGAACGTTCGCGGTAAGGCGCGGAACTTCGCGCGGCGCGGCCAACGCACCAGCGGCAAGCAGAGCGATTACAAAAAGGCAATCGTCACGATCAAAGCCGGGCAGAAGATCGAGCTCGGCGGCGTCAACTACTTCGAGCAATAACGATGGCCGTCAAGAAATATCGCCCGACCTCGCCCGGCAAACGATTTATAACGACGCCGGACTTTTCCGAGCTCTCAAAGGTCGCTCCGGAGCGGTCGCTGCTGGAAGTACGCAAGAAGCACGCCGGACGCAACAACAACGGCCATATCACCGTGCGCCACCGTGGCGGCGGAACGCGCCGTCTCTATCGCATTATTGATTTCAAGCGCGGCAAGGACGGAATTCCAGCGAGGGTGGCTTCGGTCGAATACGATCCGAATCGCTCGTGCCGCATCGCGCTGCTCAACTATCGCGACGGCGAGAAGCGCTACATTCTCGCGCCCCTCGGGTTAAAGGTGGGAGAACTCGTGGAGTCCGGCCCCAGCGCCGATATCAAAATAGGCAACGCGCTTCCCATTCGCAACATCCCGGTCGGCACCGTCATCCACAACATCGAGCTGCGTCCCGGGCAAGGGGCGAAGCTGGTGCGTGCCGCCGGCGTCGCCGCACAGCTCATGGCCAAAGAGGACGAATACTCGCAGGTTCGGATGCCCTCGGGAGAGGTTCGCAAAATCCACATCAACTGCCGCGCGACGATCGGCCAGCTTGGCAATGTGGATCACGAGAACCAGGTGATCGGAACGGCGGGCCGTTCACGGCATTTGGGCAAGCGGCCCGCGGTACGCGGCATCGCGATGAATCCGGTGGATCATCCGCACGGCGGCGGCGAAGCTCGGTCCACGTCGGGACGTCCGCCCACGACGCCCTGGGGCCAAATGACGATGGGCAAGAAGACGCGGCGCAACAAGCGCACGACGAAAATGATCGTTCGCCGGCGAGGTTCGAAGTAATGTCACGTTCGCTCAAAAAGGGCCCGTTCGTCGCCGAACACCTCGTGAAGAAAATCGAGCGCTTGAACGAAACGCGCGAGCGTCGCGTTATCAAGACGTGGAGTCGCGCTTCGACGGTGCTTCCGGCGATGGTCGGTCACACCATCGGCGTCCATAACGGTAAGACGCACATTCCGGTTTATATCACCGAGAACATGGTCGGACACAAGTTGGGCGAGTTCGCGCCGACGCGTCACTTTCGCGGTCACGGCGGCGAAAAGGCAACGGTGAAGACAACGTGACCGAACGGGCGCCTCAGGCCGTCGCGCATCTTCATTTCGTTCGCACGGCTCCGCGAAAGCTGCGCCGGGTTGCCGACGCCATTCGCGGTAAGACGGTTAGGGAGGCATTGACGCTCTTAAAGTTCGCCGAGGTCTTTGCAGCACAGCCGATCGAGAAGCTCGTGCGCAGCGCCGTCGCCAATGCCGGAAACAATCACGATATGAACGCCGACGACCTGTACATCTCGCGTATTACCGTCGACGGCGGACCCGGCGGCCGCTTCACCAAGCGGTTGGATCCTCGCGCCCAAGGGCGTGCCGCCTTTAAGCGTAAGCGCCTTTCGCACGTGACCGTCATCGTCAGTGAAGGCGCACCGCCGAAACCGCGGCGCAAGCTTGCCGGCGCGTCGGTTCAAGCCGCGCGAGCAACTCGCCGAGCCGCTTCCACGGAAAAAGTCTCGTCCAAATCGCGCCGCAAAAAGAGCGCCGGACGCAAAAGCGCGACGGCTCGCGCCGCCGAGCCGGTGACGGCAGCGAAGGAAACGTAATGGGCCAAAAGATTCATCCGGTCGGGATGCGCTTGGGCATCACGCGCACGTGGGACAGTCGGTGGTTTGAGAAAAAACATTACGTCGATTGGCTCCACGAGGACGTCGCAATTCGGAAGTCGTTCAATCGCTGGATGCGTTCGGCGTCAATCAGTAAGATTGAAATCGAACGTCGCGCCAATCAAGCACGCGTCATCGTCAACACCGCCAAACCGGGCATCATCATCGGCAAGCGCGGAGTCGGCATCGATGACATCCGTAAGAATCTCGAGCAGCTGACCGGCAAGAATGTCGCAGTTAACGTGATGGAGATTCAGCACCCCGAGCTGGACGCGCGACTGGTAGCGCAAAACATCGTCGATCAGCTGGAGAAGCGAATCGCATTTCGCCGCGCCATGAAACAGGCAATCATGCGAACGATGCGTGCCGGAGCGCGAGGCATCAAAGTACAGGTTTCCGGACGACTCGGCGGTGCCGAGATCGCGCGCACCGAACACAACGCCGACGGGAAGGTTCCGCTCCATACATTGCGGGCGGACATCGACTACGCACAGGTCGAAGCGTTCACGACTTTTGGCCGAATCGGCGTCAAAGTTTGGATCTATCGCGGGGAGGTTCTGCCGGACCAGCCGCGAGGAGACGGCGCGCTTCGCACGGGAGATCGTGGACGCGACCGGCGCGATCGCGGCCCGCGCGGGGGTCGCGGACGCGAGCCGCGTTTCCCATCCACGTCGGTATCGCCGCCGATTTCTGAACCGCAGCCAATGCCGGCCGTCGAACCGATGCCTGCCGTGGAGCCGACGGCGCCAGTCGAGCCGATGCCAACTCTCGAGGCCGCGCCCAGCGAACCGGCGCCTAGCGGCGAGGTTTCCGAATAAATGCTGACCCCAAAACGTGTGAAATGGCGCAAGGTTCAGCGTGGCCGGATGACCGGGGCGGCGACGCGCGGCAACCGGTTAAGCTTCGGCGACTTTGGATTACAGGCGATGGAGCCGTGCTGGATGTCGAACCGGCAGATCGAAGCGGCGCGTATCGCAATGACGCGTTACATCAAGCGCGGCGGCAAGGTTTGGATCAAAGTTTTCCCCGATAAGCCTGCGACCAAGAAACCGGCGGAGGTCCGCATGGGCTCGGGCAAAGGCAATCCCGAGATCTGGGTTGCGGTCGTCAAACCGGGCCGCGTGCTCTTCGAGCTCTCGGGTGTTGCGCCGTCGGTCGCGCGCGAAGCGCTGCGCCGTGCGGCCGCAAAGTTACCGATCGGCACCAAGATCGTCGCGCGCGAGGAGGCGTAAGTGGCACAGAAAGACCTCGAAACGCTGCGCGAGCTCACCGTGAAGGAGCTGCAGCAGAAGGCACGCGACGTAAAGTCGGAGCTTTTCAATTTGCGTTTCGCACTGCGCACCGGGCATTTGACCGACTTCAGCAAGATTCGCGCGATGCGCCGATCGTACGCACAGATTCAGACCGTCATCAGCGAAAAGCGCCTTGCCGAGGGTGAGCATGGAGCAGCATAACGGCTCTGCGCCGGCGCGCGGGAAGCGCCGCGTGAAGCAAGGGCGCGTCGCATCGAACAAGATGGACAAGACCATTGTGGTCGTCGCGGAGACACGCGTGCCCCACGGTGGCTACGGCAAGATCGTGCGGAAGTCGACGCGTTTCAAAGCGCACGACGAACGCAACGAGGCGAACGTCGGCGACGTCGTGCGCATCGTTGAGTCCCGTCCCCTCTCTCGCGAAAAGCGCTGGCGGCTCGTCGAGATCGTGGAACGCGCGAAATGATTCAGCAAGAGACGCGCCTCAAAGTGGCCGATAATAGCGGCGCACGCGAGCTTTTGGTAATTCACGTCAGCGGCGGCGGCCGCCACGTGTACGCCCATGTCGGGGACGTCATCGTTGGAACGGTAAAGAGCGCGATTCCGGGCGCGGCGGTCAAGAAGGGCCAAGTCGTCAAGGCGGTGGTCGTGCGCACGAGCGCACCGATTCGGCGCGGCGACGGCTCGGTCGTACGTTGTGACGACAACGCTTGCGTGATCATCAAAGGTGAAAAGGACAACCTCGATCCCCGCGGCACGCGCGTCTTCGGACCGGTCATGCGCGAGCTGCGCGAGCGCGGCTTCTTAAAGATTGCATCGCTCGCTCCCGAGGTTCTATAAGGAATATGAAAGCGAGCATCATTCAGGGAGATACCGTCATGATCCGGCGCGGTAAGGAGCGCGGCAAGCGGGGCACCGTCAAAGCCGTGCAGAGCGCCGCGGGTACTGCCACCGTTGAGGGCGTTAACGTCGTGAAACGGCATACCAAGCAGGGCTCGAAGTCTGGAAACATGGGCGGCTCGATGCAGACCGGCGGTATCGTTGAAAAAGAGGCGGCACTGCCGCTGTCGGCACTGCAGTATGTTTGCGAAAAATGCAAGGCGCCGACCCGGCTACGACACGGTCGCACGTCCGACGGCGCGGTCCATCGCATCTGTTCGCGGTGCGGCGAACCGGCGCGCGAATCGTCCAAGGGGAGCCGCTGATGCCCGAACGGTTAAAGCAAATCTACCAGACGCAGATACGCCCGCAACTCCAAGAACGCTTCGGATACAAGAACGTCAATCAAATTCCGAAACTGGAGAAGGTCGTCGTCAATATGAGCGTCGGGGAAGCGATTGCGAATCCGAAAGCTCTCGATGCGGCGGTCAGCGAGCTGGCCGCAATTACGGGGCAACGTCCGATCGTCACGAAGGCGAAAAAGTCGATTGCCGCGTTCAAGTTACGCGCCGGAACGAACATCGGTGCGAAGGTGACGTTGCGCGGCGAGCGGATGTACATCTTCGTCGATAAACTCTTCAACGTCGTGCTGCCCCGTATCCGAGACTTTCGCGGCTTGCCGCCCAAGTCGTTCGACGGGCGCGGAAACTACAATATGGGTTTGCGCGAGCAGCTTGTTTTTCCAGAGATTAATCTCGATAAAGTCGACAAGACGCGCGGCATGGACGTCACGATCGTGACCACGGCGAAAACCGACGAGGAAGCCTCCGAGTTTTTGGTTGCGCTAGGGTTGCCCTTGCAGAAGGCGTCCGGCGCTCGAGGACCGAGGTAAGAGGATTTCGTGGCAAAGACCAGTTTAATCATCAAATCGCAGCGCGATCCAAAATTCAGCGTGCGGCGGCACAATCGGTGTCGCGCCTGTGGCCGCCCTCGCGGCTATTTGCGCAAGTTCGCGATGTGTCGAATTTGCTTTCGCGAGAACGCCCATGCCGGCGTCGTGCCGGGCGTGACCAAGGCCTCATGGTGAGGGAGAAGAGTAAATGTCCGTAACCGATCCCATTGCCGATATGCTCACGCGCATTCGTAACGCCAACACCGCCAATCACAAGAGCGTCGAAATTCCGGCCTCGCGCGTGAAGCACGCCATTGCGCAGATTCTCAGAGATGAAGGATTCATTGAGAGTTTCGAGCGGGTCGATGGCGGCGCTCAGGGAACGCTGCGCATTCAGCTTCGCTATGGCCCCGAGAAAGAGAAGATCATTACCGGTCTGCGGCGCATTTCTCGTCCCGGCCTGCGCGTCTACACGCGCAAAACGGAGATTCCACGCGTGCTCGGCGGACTGGGCTTAGTCATTATCTCGACTCCCCAGGGCATCATGTCGGGGAAACGGGCCAAAAAACAAGGCGTCGGGGGCGAGGTTCTCGCGTATGTGTGGTGAGCTATGTCGCGCATAGGTAAGCTTCCGGTGAGCGTACCTTCCGGCGTCGAGGTCAGACTCGATGACGGTGAGGTCACGGTGAAGGGTCCCAAGGGCGAACTGCGCCGGCATATTCTCTCGGACGTTGTCGAAGTCAGCATGGACGACGGCAGGGTCGTCGTTTCGCGCAAGGGCGATGCGAAAATGCATCGCAGCGCGCACGGGCTCACGCGGACCCTCATCGCCAATATGGTCGAGGGTGTCAGCAAGGGCTTTCGCAAGAGTTTGGAGATCAGCGGGGTTGGCTATCGCGTTGCCAAGTCGGGCGAACGTCTCAACTTGACCCTGGGCTTCTCGCATCCCGTTTCGTTCGAGCCTCCCAACGGCGTCGCGCTGACCGTCGAGGGACAGACCAAGATTCACGTTGACGGTATCGACAAGCAAGCCGTCGGCCAAGTCGCGGCCGATATACGCCGGTTGCGCAAGCCCGAGCCCTATAAAGGAAAGGGCATTCGCTACGAGGGCGAGCGCATTCGCAAGAAGCTCGGCAAGGCCGGAAAGGCGGCGAAGAAATAATGGCGGCCAAAGCGGAAGCTCGGCGCGACCGTCACTCGCGCCTGCGCAAGAAAATTTCGGGCACGCAGGAGCGGCCACGCCTCTACGTGCGACGGTCGCTGCATCATCTTTATGCCTTGCTCGTCGACGATACGCGCGGGCATACCCTCGCCGCGGTCTCGACCGTCGAAAAATCGGTGGGTGGTGAGCTGGGCTCGAAAACAAATCTCGACGCCGCAAAAGCAGTCGGTAGCGCAATCGCCGCGAAGGCGAAAGCCGCCGGAATTTCCCTCGTCGTCTTCGATCGCGGGGGATACAAGTATCACGGTCGCGTTCGGGCGCTTGCGGATGCGGCGCGTGAAGCGGGGTTGGAGTTTTAATGCAATATCGTGGTCGCGAGCGCGACGGCAGCGGGCTCGATGAGACCGTCGTCCGCGTCAACCGTGTCGCTAAAGTCGTCAAGGGCGGAAAACGGTTTAGTTTCAGCGCTCTCGTCGTCGTCGGAGATCGCAAGGGGAAGGTCGGCTATGCCATCGGCAAGGCCGCGGAAGTTCCCGAAGCGATTCGCAAGGCGGTCGATCAGGCGCGCAAGAGTCTGGTTACCGTCGCCATGATCGAACGGACGATTCCCCACGAAGTTCGCCACGAAGTCGGAGCCGCGACGGTGCTCCTCAAGCCCGCCGCGCCCGGGACCGGCGTGATCGCGGGCGGTTCCATGCGTGCAGTGCTCGAGCTCGCCGGTATCCACGACATTCTCACGAAGTGCCTGGGCACGAACAATCCGATCAACGTCGTGATGGCGACGGTCTCGGCGCTCAAGTCACTGCGGACCGTCGAACAGGTTGCCGCAATGCGCGGCAAGACCGTCAGAGAAATCTATACCGCACGGGATAACAATGGCAGAGAAGATGATGTTGAAGCTCGGGGCGCTTAAGCCCGCCCCCGGAAGCCGCCCCAAGCGGCAGCGTATTGGGCGCGGCCACGGATCCGGTATGGTCAAGACCGGGGGCGAGGGCGGCAAAGGCCAAACGGTTCGTTCGGGCGGCGGCAAGGGGCCGGCGTTCGAGGGCGGACAAACCGCGTGGGCGCGACGCTTGCCGCATCGGCGCGGCTATTCCCAGAAAGCGCGCGACCGCGGTCACTTCGGCACGCGGATGGCGGTCGTCAATCTCAATCGCCTCGCGGCTTGGGACCCGGCGATCGAGATTACGCCCGAGTCATTGCAAGCGCACGGTCTCGTCAAAGCGCTGCGTGACGGCGTGAAGCTGCTGGGTGGGGCCAATGCCTCGCTACCGGCGGGACTGCGACTTCGTGACGTGCTCGTCTCGGCGGCTGCCCGCGATGCGTTGCTCGCCGCAGGCGCGCAGGTTCCCGAGAACGGAACGTAGTGTTCAATAATCTGCGAGCCGCGGTGCTCGTCCCCGAGATCCGTCAGCGCATTCTCTTCGTCTTTTTTGCGTTCGCGTGGTTTGTGTTCATGATCCACGTGCAGCTCCCCAACGTCAATCAAGCAGCCTGGCAGCGCGTGCTGCAGAGCGGCGCGTTCTACAATTTGCTCGGCTTTCTGTCGGGCGGTGCGCTGCAGAAGCTCTCCATCATTGCGATGGGCATCACGCCCTACATCAACGCTTCGATCATCATGCAGCTGATGACCGTCGTATTGCCGCAGCTCGAAGAGATGGCCAAGAAAGGCGGCGAGGAGGGGCGCAAAAAGATCAGCCAATATACGCGCTGGTTGACGATCGTGCTCGGCTCGATTCAAGCGACGTTCATGGCGATCTCGATGGAGCGCTCCGGGGTTTTCTACGACACCAGCATCTGGTATCTGCTCTACGCGATCGTCGCAATGGTCGGCGGAACGCTCTTCCTCATGTGGCTGGGCGAGCAGATCACCGATAAGGGAATCGGAAACGGCGTTTCACTGATCATTTTTATCGGCATCGTGCTGCGCTATCCGCAGTACGTGCGTCAAACCTACGCTTCGGCAAGTCAGGGCGCCGAGTCGCTGCTGAATCTGTTGCTCTACGTCGCGATCGCGATTCTCGTGATCGTTTCGATCGTCTTTCTCTATCAGGGGCAGCGCCGCGTGCCGGTGCAGCAAGCGCGCCGGGTGGTCGGCCGCAAGATGTTCGCCGGGCGTTCCACATATATTCCCTTGCGCCTCAATAACGCCGGGGTTATCTCGATCATCTTTGCGATTTCGATCCTGCTGCTGCCGCAGCAGGCGCTTTCGTGGTTCGGCCGGGGCCAGGCGACCGCGGCCCCGGGCGCAGTCGGCGGCGTGCAGCACGTGCTGGGAGCGGTTTCGGCCTGGCTCAACGTCTGGTTCAGTCCGAACGGCGTGCTCTACAATATCGTCTATTTTTTGCTCGTCGTGGTGTTCACGTTCTTTTACAGTTCGGTCGTGCTCAATACGCGCGACGTCGCGGACAACCTCAAAAAAACCGGCGCCTTCGTTCCGGGTATTCGGCCCGGCCAGCCGACCGTCGATTATCTCAACAAGATTTTGATGCGAATCACCACCGCTGCGGCGATTTACCTCGGAATCCTGGCGGTACTGCCGGGGGCCTTTCAGCGCGGCCTTTCAATCACCACATTCTATCTTGGCTCGACCTCGCTGCTGATCGTCGTTGGCGTCGCGCTCGATACGATCACGCAGATCGAAGCGCGGCTGGCGATGCGCGACTACCGCGGCTTTATCAAGCGCTAGTATGCGCGTAATCTTCTTGGGACCGCCCGGTGCGGGCAAAGGGACCCAGGCCCGGATGCTGCACGAACGGTTCGGCCTCGAGCAAATTTCCACCGGCGATCTCCTGCGCGAGCATCTCGCTCGCGGCACCGACTTGGGGATGAAGGCCGAGGTGTACATGCAGGGCGGTCAGCTCGTCCCCGACGACCTCATGATTGCAATGATCGAACACGAACTCGAGCGCGCGCCCGAAGGTTTCGTCATGGACGGTTTTCCGCGAACCGTCGCGCAAGCGGAAGCGCTCGACGAACTGCTTGCGCGCCGGGCCACGCCGCTGGAAGCTGCGGTTTATTTCAAAGGAGAACGCTCGGCGCTGGTAGCCCGACTCGCTTCGCGCTGGACCAACCCGCGCAACGGGCGTACCTACAATGCGTTGACCAATCCCCCGAAAATCGCCGGCGTCGACGACGAAGACGGCGGGATTCTGATTCAGCGTGAAGACGATCGCCCCGAGACGGTCGCGAAGCGACTCGAGGTGTACGATCTGCAAACGCGGCCGCTGGTCGAGTATTATCGCCGCGTCGGCAAGCTCGTCGAAGTGGACGCCCTCCAACCGCTCCGAACGGTTGGGGAGCGGATAGCCGCTTCGCTCGGCGGTCAGCGAGCGGAGGCGCCGCGAGGCGCGTGGTGACCTTGAAATCGGCGCGAGAGCTCGAGACGATGCGTCGCAGCGGAAAGATTACCGCGCGCGTGCTAACCGAGTTGATGAAGTTCGTGCGTCCGGGTATGACGACCGGGGAGCTCGACCAGCTTGCGGAACTCCGCATTCGCGAGGCCGGCGGAACTCCCACATTTAAGGGTTACAACGGTTTTACCGGGTCGATCTGCGCGTCGGTAAACGAGGAAGTCGTGCACGGCATCCCTGGATCGCGTGTGCTCTCTGACGGCGATTTGCTCTCGATCGACATCGGCACGACCTTTGAGGGATACGTCAGCGATAGTGCGGTGACCGTTGCGGTGGGAAGCATTGCGCAGCCGGCGCGGCGGCTGCTGGAAGTTACGCAACAGTGCTTGACGATCGGCATCGCGGAGATGCGGCGGGGCAATCGTCTCGGCGACATCGGTGCCGCGGTCCAGGAGCACGCCGAGCGCCATGGCTACGGCGTCGTTCGCGAGCTGGTCGGTCATGGCGTTGGCCGCGCGATGCACGAGGAGCCGCAAGTCCCCAACTACGGCGAGCGAGGGACCGGAATGGAGCTGCGACCGGGCCTCGTGCTCGCACTCGAGCCGATGATCACCGAGGCGAGCCCCAAGATTCGCATCCTCGGGGACGGCTGGACAGTCGTGACCGCAGATGGTAAGCTCGCAGCGCACTTCGAGCACACGATCGCCGTCACGGAGCAAGGGCCTTCGATCCTGACGCTCCGGGATTACGCCGAAGATCCGGCGATGGAGCGCTATCGTTCCCCAAAGGAGGCGATTGCGTAACGTGATGAGTCTCCGAAGATTCAAAAAACTCCGCGCTCGCAACGTTAAGGTAAATTAGGATGAAAGTCAGGCCATCGGTTAAGAGAATTTGTGAAAATTGTAAGGTCATTCGCCGCGAGGGTAAGGTGCGCGTGATCTGCGACGTCAATCCCAAGCACAAGCAGGTGCAAGGGTAAAGCTCAGGGCTAGAGAGTCCTTCGACAAGCTCAGGATCAGAGAGGCCCTTCGACAAGCTCAGGATTTAGAGAGGAAGTTATAAAGTGGCTCGTATCGCTGGTATTGACCTTCCGCGTGAGAAGCGGGTTGAGGTTGCGCTGACGTACATCTACGGCATCGGTCTGCCGACGGCGCGCAAGCTGCTCGCCTTTGCGGGCGTCAATGCCGATCTTCGCGTCAAGGCGATGAGCGAAGAAGACGAAAAAAAGCTGCGTGACGCCATCGACTCAATGCAGTTGCGCGTCGAAGGCGACCTCCGCCGCGAGGTTGCGGGCAACATCAAACGGCTCATGGACATCGGTTCGTATCGCGGGCTCCGTCATCGGCGCGGTCTGCCCGTGCGTGGGCAGCGCACGAAAACAAATGCGCGAACGCGTAAGGGTCCCAAGCGCACGGTCGCCGGCAAGAAAAAGACCATCGCCAAAAAATAAGCGCCGTGGAAGCGCCGGCATTGGGGCTTCCTTAACGTGAAGGCCGTGGTTACCGCTGGGGGCCGCATTGACGGTGCCTTCGCGGAGGCTGCGGGAACGCACATCAAAGCGCTCGCCCAGGTGCGCGGGACGAGCATGCTCGGGCGAATGATCCAAGCCCTGCACGACGCAGGAGTGAATGAGATTGCGGTCGTCGGCGGCGCCGATGTTCGTGCCGCATGTGCGTCGTGGGTCGAGCGTGTTGTCGACGAAAGCCCCTCGGGGAGCGAGAATCTATTGCGAGCGCTGCGGGCGTGGCCGCCGAACGAGCGATTGATTTACGCGACCAGCGACTTGCCCTACGTCACACCGTCGGCGATTCGCGATTTCGTGGAGCGCGTCGGAGAGGGTACGCTCGCAGTAAGCTTGTCCGAATACTCCGCTTTTACATCGCGTTTCCCAAACGCGCCGCCCGTGGGCATTCGCTTGGGGGGCGAACGTGTCGTCAACGGCGGTCTTTTTTCGATTCCGCAGGGCGCTAACGAGAAACTCGCAGCGTTGGCGACCCGCTTTTTCGAAGCGCGCAAGCAGCCTTGGCGGATGGCAAGCTTAGTCGGGCCGGGCGTGTTGCTGCGCTTTCTCTCCGGCCGTCTCCGCGTTTCGGACTTGGAGGCGATGGCTTTGCACGTGCTTCAAGTACCCGCGCAGGCGCTCCGCGGCTGCGCGCCGGAACTCGCTTACGACGTCGACACCGCCGAGGATTACCGTTACGCCTGCACCCACGAGTAGAAGCGCTAACCCGTTTCGGCTCGCGCTCTTTTGGCTCGGCGTTCAGGCGGTGTGGGGCGCGGTTTTGGGCATATCCCTGCAGGCGCGCACCATCGAGTTAGCACCGGCGAGTGCGGTCATCGCGTACGGCCGTCTCGCAACCGCGGGCGCTGCGGTCGCCGCGATCGTGCAGATCCTCATTGGTTTCTGGTCCGATGCGCGCAGACGCCGCGGCAGCCGGCGTATCGAGTTCTACGCCATCGGCGGGATCGCAGGAGCCGCTGCGCTGGTGTCGTTTTACGACGCTCGTACTCTGACGGCGCTCGCGATATCGTTCGTCGCGCTTCAGGCGGCGTTGAACGTTGCAATCGGGCCGTTTCAGGCCATCATTCCGGATTTCGTAGAGCGCAACCGCATCGGCGTCGCCTCGTCGTGGATGGCCGCCCTGCAATCGGCGGGTAATGCGGTCGGGGCGCTCGCCGCCGCTTTCGTCAACAACGCTCGAGCGCTAGGGTCGGCGCTGAGCGCCCTGCTGCTCGTGACCTGCGCGGTGACGTCAGGACACGCGCGACAACTCTCCCTTTGCGATTCGGGCGATGCCCGGCAGCCGCTGCGTGTCACTCGGCCGTTCGTCGATCTTTTCATCTCGCGTGCGCTGATCTACGTGGGCTTTTACACACTGCTCGGCTACCTGTTGTTTTACGTTGAAGCGGTGTTGGGAGCGACGGCGCTCACCGACGCCCGCCGCCTGACCGGCATCTTGATCGTCAGCTTCACGTTGATCGGCGCCGCCGGCGCGGCGCTCGCGGCCCGGCCGAGCGACAGGCTCGATAAACGCCTCGTCGCGACGGCGGGCGCCGCGGGGTTCATCATCGCCTTGGGGCTCTTCATTGGAGCTCAGGGTATCGGGGTGGCGGTGGCGGCCACACTGGTGGCCGGACTGGGCTGGGGGATCTTCTTGGTGGCCGACTGGGCCATCGCGTGCCGCGTTCTTCCACCCGGCGCGATGGCGCGGGGCATGGGGATCTGGAATCTGGCGGTCGTCCTTCCTCAGATCGTGGCCCCAGCCCTCACGACCGCCGTTTTGGAGCATCTCAAGCTTGGGACTGGAAGCCAGGCGACTCGGGTGGCCTTTGGGTTGGCTCTTGGTGAGACTTTAGGAGGCATCGCCTGGCTGTGGCGTTTATCACGTTGCGCAATCGGGGAATAACGGGTATCGTGTCTTTTGTGCGGGCAGCGATACACGAAGCGGCCGCTCGCATTGTTTAGAGCTGGCGAGCGGGCGAGGCCCGGGCGTCAGCATGGAGTTTTTCTTCCATAAGGAGGTTCACTCGTGAAACGACTGAGCACCGGACTACTCGCAGCGTTCATCGTAACGCTCTGCGGGTTGAACGCGGTTGCCGCTTCGTCGACCGCGACGCAAGGAAACAATGGAAACAGCGTCGCGCAGATGGGCTCGGCTCCGCCGGCGGATTTTGGTTCACCGCCGTCCGGCCAGATACCAATCCTCTATAACGACCACCACGTTTACACCAAGCCCGACATCTTAAAGCAAGGGCGCGTTTTGGCTGCTCTCGTCAGAGGGGGCACGATCCTAATTCCGCTGCGCTCGATGTTCGAACAGATGGGCGCGACGGTTTCGTGGGACGCCGGATCGCAAACCGCTACGGTTTCGAAAGCCGGCGCTGAGGTCAAGGTTACCGTAAACAAGCCCGAGGTCATGATCAATGGTGAGTCGCGTCCGTTGGACGTGCCGCCGATGATCTATCAAGGCGTCGTGCTCGTACCGGTACGCGTCATTTCAGAAGGTATGGGCGCATACGTTGAGTGGGTTCCCGACCGGCATATCGTCGTCGTGCGGTATCTCCCCGCGACGCCGCCGCCGAGCCCGGCACCCCCGCCGTCCGCCGCACCGCCGCCGCCACCACCGCCGCCACCGCCGCCGACGCCCAAGCCGCTGCTTGGCGAGGCGTTCGTTGCCGGTGACTACATTTTCTCGCCAACCGTCTACGACGAGTTCAATCCGGGCAGCCATAGCAATGGCGGCAACGGGGGCTACGCCATACGCGGAGGCGGAGAGTTCAGTCTCGGCAGCATCCCGTTCATGCTCGAAGGCTCGTACGAGCGTTGGCCGTATCCGCACAACTGTACGACCGTCGGAGGCGTTTATCAGGCAAACTGCTACGTCACCAACATCGGTGGCGGCGGCAGCTCGCCGGTGGTGACGAATACCAACCTCTACGACCAAGATGCAGACGCTCGCTTTGCGGTGCGCGTCCTGCAGCCGCGCATTTACATCGGCGTCGGCTACCTCTGGGTCTCGAACAACTACGGATATCCGAATCTGAACGGCGTTGGCTTCGGCGGCGAGAAGCTACCGGATCTCAACCACTTCTTCTCGTTCTTCGGCAGCGTTTGGTACTATCCGAGCGTTAACGGAACGGCGACGTTCAATATCGAGAATCCGTACCCCAGCACCGGCTTTACCTCGCACTCCTTACCGCTCCAGTACAACATACTGAAGTATCAAGCCGGTATCACGATCGCACTCGGAAACACCCCCCTCTTCGTCGAGGGCGGATGGATGGGCGATAGCTGGACCAACAAGGAGAACGCCCCAATCAACCGGAGCTATAACGGGCCCTTCGCAGGACTCGGATTTAGGTTCCTCTACCCCTAAGGGGCTAAGAAAAGCTGGCTAAGGGCCCGGCGCGAGCCGGGCCCCTTGCCTTCGACGGGGGTCTCCAGGTAAGATACCTTCTTGGCGCCTTCGAGCGCGCCGGCATAATCGCGCACCACCTTCGGAGAGTTTTTTGGCGGCTAAGAAGCAAGCGAAGTCGCGTCGCAAACGCGAGGTTAAGAACGTCCAATCGGGCGTCGCCCACGTGCACGCGTCCTTCAACAACACCATCGTGACCATCAGTGACCCGCACGGCGGCGTCATCTCCTGGGCCTCGGCCGGTAACCTCGGCTTTAAGGGCTCGAAAAAATCGACGCCCTTCGCCGCCCAGATGGCGGCCGAAGCGGCCGCGCGAAAGGCGATGGAGCACGGGATGAAATCGACCGAGGTGCTGGTCAAGGGTCCCGGCGCCGGGCGCGAGGCCGCAATTCGTTCGCTTCAGGCCGCCGGGCTCGAGATTACGATGATCAAAGACGTCACCCCCATTCCGCATAACGGCTGCCGGCCGCCAAAGCGCCGGCGGGTTTAGGGATGTCGCGTTACATCGGACCGGTCTGTCGCCTCTGCCGCCGGGAGACCGCGGCGAGCAAGACCGGGGAAAAGATCAAGCTGTTTCTCAAAGGCGACCGTTGCCTATCGCGTAACTGCGCGGTCGAACGCCGAGGCACCGCGCCCGGGCAGAAGACCGCCGGTAAGTCGCGCACGAAGGTTTCGGAGTACGGCCGCCAATTGCGCGAAAAGCAGAAGATGCGCCGCTACTACGGCGTTCACGAAACTCAGTTTAAGAATTACTTCCGCGAAGCGGCGCGCGTGCCGGGACAGACCGGCCGCACGTTCCTGCAGCTTCTCGAACGGCGACTCGACAACGTCGTCTATCGTTTGAACCTGGCGGCGAGCCGCGCGCAAGCGCGCCAATTGGTCACCCATCGCCACTTTCGAGTGAACGGCCGAATCGTCAATATTCCTTCGTATGTCGCGCGTGCCGGCGACGTGATCTCGATCGCGCCGAGCAGCCTGAAGTCGACGGTCTTTCAATCGAACCTGGAGGTCGCCCAGAGCCGGCGGCCGCCCGAGTGGCTCGAGTGGAACGACCAAGAAAAGACTGCCAAGGTGCTGCAGCCGCCGCCGCGCGAGCAAATCGATACTCCGGTCGACGAGCAGTTGATCGTGGAGTACTATTCGCGATAACGTTCTAACCTACGCCGCTGCTAGGCGTGCGATCGTCACCGGCTGGGCCGGGCGGCGGATAACGTAAGCAGCAATAAAGGAAACACATACCAGAAATGACCACGATGTTGGAAGCGCCCGTTGGGGCGACTATCGAAGTACGCGAACGTCGCGATAATGGCGCGAAGTTCGTGATCGAGCCCCTCGAGCGCGGCTTCGGAATTACGCTCGGTAACGCGCTGCGGCGGGTGCTGTTGAGCTCCATTCCCGGGGCTGCCGTGACCTATATGAAAATCGACGGCGTGTTGCACGAGTTTTCTACCATCCCTGGGATGGTCGAAGATACGATCGCATTGATGCTCAATCTCAAGGGCTTGCCGGTAAAACTCAATAGCGACGAGCCAAAGGTTCTGACGCTCTCGGTCAGCGGCGCGCGCGAGGTCACCGCGGCGGACATCGTGCCCGATGCCGACGTCGAGATTCTCGACCCCAGCTACCGGCTCTGCACCCTTTCCGCAAAGGATGCGAAACTGACGATGGAGATTGGCGTCGAGCGCGGGCGCGGCTACGTAATGGCGGATCGCCAGCGCAACGTCGAGCACATGATCGGCTTGATTCCGATCGATTCGATCTTCTCACCGATTCGCAAGGTGAACTTCACGGTCGACGACACACGCGTCGGACAAAGCGTCGATTACGATCGTCTCACGGTTGAAGTAGAGACGAATGGCTCCATCACGCCGGATGACGCCCTTTCAACGGCGGCGTCGATCATGCAGGAGGAGCTCGATCTGTTCGTCTCCTTTACGAATCGGTCGGAGCCGTTGCCCGAGACGCCGCCCAACGAGTGGGACGTTCCCGTCGAAACGCTCAACCTCTCGGTACGCTCGTTCAACTGTCTGAAGCGCGCGGGCATCTCGAAGGTCTCCGAGCTCCTGGATCTGACCGAGGACGAGATCATGAAGATGCGTAACTTCGGCAAGAAGTCGCTCGACGAAATCAAGCAAGTACTTGCAGAGAGGGGGCTGTCGCTGCGTCAATCGTAGCGATAGAGAACGATGCCGCATTCGATCGCGTATAAACGTCTGTCCCGCACCGACGGCCATCGCAAGGCGCTGCTGCGCAACTTGGCGACGTCGCTCTTCAAGCACGACCGGATCGAAACGACGTCGGCAAAAGCAAAGGAGATCAGCCGCGTCGCCGAGCGGTTGATCACGACGGCAATGGCCGGCGATCTCGCCGCGCGCCGTCGATTGGCCGAATACATCACCGAACCGGCAGTAGTGAAGAAGCTCGTCGAGCAAATTGCGCCGGCACTCAAGGCGCGTTCCGGCGGCTATACCCGCATCACCAAGACGCGCGTACGCCGGGGCGATGCCGCAGAACTATCGCAAATCGAGCTACTGACGTAGCCTCGCCTGAATCGGGCGCGCTCGACGCGAAAATCCTCGAGGTAATCGAGCGCTGGCGGCGTGACGGAGAGCCGCTGCAGGAAGATCGATTTACGGATCTGGCACTGCGGCTCTTCGATTATCAGCTCCGTCATAACGAACCGTACGCGCGCTACTGCTTGCGGCTCGGGGCTACCGCGCCAAAATCGTGGGAGCAAATTCCAGCGGTACCGGCACCCGCGTTCAAAGAATTTACGCTAACCACATTCGACCCCGCCAACGCCGCGATCGTCTTTGAGACGAGCGGCACAACGGGTGTTCCGGGACGCCATTTCATGGAAACTACGAGCTTGTACGATGCGGCGTTGCTTGCCGGCTTCGAACGCTTCGCATTGCCCGACGGCGCCCGCTTGCGCTATTTCAATTTAGTGCCGAACCCGGCACTGCGCCCAAGCTCCTCCTTGGGTTACATGATGGCGCAGGTCTCGCGCCGTTGCGGCGATCCAATGACCGGCTGGTATCTGCGCGACGAGGAGTTGCTTGTCGAATCGTTCGTTGCCGATCTGAACTCCGCGATCGCGCAGCGGCAGTCCGTTTTCATCGGCGCGACCGCGTTTGCGCTCGCGCATCTGCTCGACACCCTGCAGGCGCGTGGCGAACGATATGCGCTGCCGGCAGGCTCCCGGCTGATGGTGACCGGCGGCTTTAAGGGCCGCGCGCGGATCGAGTCGCCGGATCGGCTCTATGCACGCGCGTGCGACCGGTTCGCAGTCGCGCCGGACGCCATCGTCGCGGAGTATGGAATGACCGAACTCACTTCGCAATACTATGCGGTCGCCGGCGGCGCGTACGCAGGGCCCCCGTGGTTGCGCGCACGCGTTGTCGGACCCGACCGGCAAAACCTCGCCCGCGGGGAGATCGGCACGCTGTTGCACGTCGACTTGGCGAATCGGTCATCGTGCCTTGCGATTCAAACCGAGGATCTCGGCGTGATGACCGACGACCGTGGTTTCGTCTCGCTTGGCCGAGACCGCGAAGCGCCGTTGCGGGGATGCTCGCTCGACGCCGAGGACCTTCAGCGTCGCTCGCTTACGGCGAGATTTTAAAGACGGTTCCGGCGCCGCTTCCCCCGCCGACATAGGTCGTGCCGTAGAGCGTACCGCTGGAATCGTCAACCCCCGCGTAGGGATATTGGCCGTCGCTGCCACCCTTGAACGCGTACAGGATCTGATCTTTGCCCCCCGCGACGCTCAGCTTGTAGACGGTACCGTCGCCGGGGCCGCCGCCTTGATACGTCGTGCCGTACAGGTAGCTGCCGATCGCGACGAGTCCACCATAGTAGGGATGCGCGCCGTCGTGCGTTCCCTTGTCGTTGGCGTTAAACCGGTAGAGGACGCGTTCGGTGCCCGAGGTGCTCACCTTGAAGACCGTGCCCCATCCGTTTGCAACGCCACCTTGATAAGTGGTTCCATAGAGCTGGCCCTTCGAGTAGAGCAGGCGCGCAAACGGGTATTGTCCGTCGCTGCCGCCCTTGAAGCTGTAAACGACTGCTTCTTTGCCCGCCGTGCTCACCTTAAAGACGGTCCCGGAACCGGTCGTGCCGCCTTGATTGGTCGTTCCGTACAGCGTTCCGCCGACGTCGGTTAGCCCGGCGTACGGGTGCGCGCCATCGTTCGTTCCCTTGTCGTCAGCGATGAAGCGGTAGAGCACGTCTTCCTGCCCCGAGTCGCTTACCTTGAAGACGACGCCCCAACCGGATGAAACGCCGCCTTGGTAGGTTGTGCCATAAAGCTCACCGTTGAGCGCCAGCAGCCGGCAGTACGGGTACTGTCCATCGCTGCCGCCTTTGAAGCTGTAAACGACGTGCTCTTCGCCGGCCGTGCTGATTTTGAAGACCGTGCCCGAACCTTTGGTGCCCCCTTGATACGTCGTGCCGTACAGCGTGCCATTGAGGTTCGTTAATCCCGCGAATGGATGCGCGCCGTCACTACCGGCTTTGAAACGGTAGAGCACGTGTTCTTGTCCCGTCTTACTAACCTTAAAGACGGTGCCCCACTGCGAACCGCCCCCGCCGCCGTATGTCGTGCCGTAAAACTCGCCGTTGATTTCGGTCAGTGGCGCGTACGGATACGCTGCGTCGCTGCCGCCTTTAAAACTGTAGAGAAGCTTATAGCCGGTTCCGGCAAGCGGCAGCTCGTACTGCGTTGCGGAGTCACCGCTTTGTGCGTTTCCGGGAAGCGGGGAGAAACCGCTTTGGTGAGCGCAGCACGTGAGCAGCGCGCTGCAAAGGAGAAGAACGAATCTTCGCATGATTCGTTGCGTATTGCGACAGCGCTCGCGTTTTTCCCCGAGGCCGCTTGCTTAGAAAACTCTCATGGCGTCCGCCGCCGCGACGTGATGATTCCGCTGTTGAGGCCGCCCGTTGAAAGTCCACCGCGAAAGCGCGCGTGCTCGACTTTCATGCAACGGTCGACCACGACGTTCAAACCGCTTCGATCTGCCCGGGCAATTGCATCGCCATCGACGACGCCGTATTGCAGCCAAATCGTGCGCGCCCCCACCGCGATCGCCTCCTCAACGACACCCGCGAGCTCGCTGGGCCGCCGAAAAACGTCGACGATGTCCGGTGCTCCGCGCTCGGACGCGTACGACCGAAGCGATGGAAAGGCTACGATACCGTCGATATCGTGGATGTTTGGATTGATCGGCGTCACGTCGTATTCGCGTTGCCGGCGAAGGTACGAGAATACCGTATAACTCGGGCGCAGCGGATTATCGGAGGCGCCGACAATCGCGATGCTCCGCGCTCGCTCGAGCAAATCGCGACGCTGCGACGGCGTGGCGAGGATCACTTGCCTGCAGCGGCGCGCAGCGCGTTGTCCAAATCCCAGAGTAGATCGTCGATCTCTTCCAGCCCGACCGAAAGCCGCACCGACTCGGGCTCGACGCCGGCCTTGCACATCGCTTCGTCCGATAGTTGTGAATGGGTGGTTGAGGCCGGATGAATCACCAGACTCTTCGAATCGCCGACGTTGGCGAGGTGACTCCAGAGTTCGAGCGCGTCGATGAAGCGACGTCCCGCATCGCGGCCGGCGCGCAATCCGAAAGTGAAGATCGACCCAAGCTGCGCATCGCGTACCCATGCGACCTCGGGGCGCGCCTTGAGAAATGCGGCGACGGCGCGCGCGTTGGCGACGTGGCGCTCCATTCGCAGTGGCAGCGTTTCGAGCCCGAGGAGCAGTAGCCAGGCGTCCATCGGCGACATCTGGGCGCCGACGTCGCGCAACACTTCCGCGCGCACGCGCATCAAGAAGGCGTACTCGGCGAATGTCTCGGTGAAGACTTTGCCGTGGTATCCGGGACTCGGCAGCGATAGCAGAGGAAAGCGCCCATTCTGCCAAGGAAAGCGCCCCGATTCGACCAGCACTCCACCGATCGACGTGCCGTGGCCGTTGATGAATTTGGTCGCCGAATGCACGACGATATCGGCGCCGAGCTCGATCGGCCGGCAAAAATACGGAGTTGCAAAAGTATTGTCGACGGCCAAGGGAACTCCGGCGGCGTGCGCGACTTCGGCCAACGCCGACAGATCGGCAACGACCCCGGACGGATTGCCGACGGTCTCGACAAAGACGAGCTTCGTCTCGGGTCGAATCGCCGCGCGCACGGCAGCGAGGTCGTCGGGCGCGACGAACGTCGTAGCGATTCCCATTCGGCCGATCGTGACGGTGAGCTGCGTGACGGTACCGCCGTAGACGCTCTGCGTGCAGACGAGATGATCGCCCGATTGCGCGAGCGATAACACCAGACAGAGCTGGGCCGCCAAGCCGCTGGAGAAGGCGACGGCGCCGAGTCCGCCCTCGAGGCTGGCCATGCGCTCTTCGAACGCCGCGACGGTGGGATTGCTGATGCGGCTATAAATGTGGCCGTAGCTGCGCAGAGCAAAGAGTTCCGCCGCCTGCTCGGTCGAGCTGAAGACGAATGCGGAGGTTTGATAAATCGGCATTGCCCGCGCGCCGGTCGCCGGGTCGGGCGGCGTCCCGGCGTGGAGCGCGCGGGTCGCAAAACCGAATTCTCGCTCTTGTTGCATGGCGTGAGTCGTCACTAGTAGGCCCGTCGGGCTACTTCGCCTTATAATGGTCGTATCATGGGCATGACATTGACTGAAAAAATCTTAGCGCGCCACGCCGGGCTCGAGTCTGTGGAGCCGGGGCAGATCGTCAACGGGAAGGTCGATCTCGTCCTCGCGAACGAGCTCTCGGCCGCGGTCGCAATCGGCGTGATGCGCAAAATCAAAGGCGCCACCACGGTCTTCGATCCAAGCAAGATTGCGCTCGTCGCCGATCACTTCGTACCGGCAAAAGACGCGCAATCGGCGGGTCTTGCGAAGCTCATGAAAGATTTCGCCGCCGAACAGCGGATCGAACATTTTTTTGACGTCGGCCGCGGTGGCATCGAACACGTCGTTCTTCCCGAGGAAGGGCTTGTCGCTCCGGGAGAGTTGATCGTCGGCGGTGATTCGCACACCTGTACGTACGGGGCGTTCGGCGCCTTCGCGACGGGAATGGGATCGACCGACATCGCCGCCGCCTTCGTGCTCGGCGAAGTCTGGCTCAAAGTGCCGGCCTCGATCAAGCTCGTCTATAGCGGTTCTCCCGGACCGATGGTCTATGCCAAAGATATCATGCTGCGCACCGTCGGCGAGCTCGGCATCGACGGCGCGACGTACCGCGCAATCGAGTATCACGGAACGACAATCGACGAACTTTCGATTACCGGCCGTATCACCATGGCGAACATGGCTATTGAAGCCGGCGCGAAAAACGGGATCTTTCACGCCGACGAAAAGACAATCGCCTACGTCAAGGAGCGGACGGATCGTCCGTTCATCGTCGAGCGCGCCGATCCCGACGCGACGTACGAGCGTGAAATCCGAATCGACATCGGATCGCTGGAACCGCAAATCGCGTGCCCGCATACGCCCGACAACGTTCATCCCATCTCGGAGGTGACGCGCGACGATCTGCGCGTCGATCAGGTCTTCATCGGCTCGTGCACGAACGGTTACATCGACGATTTGCGCGTCGTCGCGAAGATTCTCGAGGGTAAACACATCGCGTCGAATCTTCGGGTCATCGTCAACCCCGGTTCGCAGAAGGTCTGGATGCAGGCGGCGCAGGAGGGCGTTTTGACGACGCTCGCAGCGGCCGGGTGCGCGGTCAACACGCCCGGTTGCGGTGCCTGCTTTGGCGGTCACATGGGAACGCTCGGCGACGGCGAGCGCGCGATCTCAACGACAAACCGCAACTATGTTGGCCGGATGGGTTCCCCGAAAGCCGAGATTTATCTCGCGTCGCCGGCCACGTGCGCCGCGAGTGCGCTGACCGGAAGAATCACCGACCCGCGAGTGGTCGAAGCGGTGCTTGCGTAATGGAGGCGACGTTGCGAGGCCGAGCCCATAAATACGGCAAGAACGTCGACACCGACGTAATCATTCCCGGAAAGTATTGCAATATCGTGGATCAGACGGAACTCGGGAAGCACGCGCTGGAGGGTCTCGATCCGGAGTACGTCGCCCGAATGACGTCCGGCGACATCATCGTCGCCGATACGAACTTCGGCTGCGGTTCCAGCCGCGAGGTTGCGCCCATCGCGATCAAAGCTTCAGGAACGTCCGCGGTGATCGCCAAGAGTTTCGCGCGGATATTCTATCGTAACGCGCTCAACATCGGACTCCCCATCTTCGAGTCGCCCGAGGCCGTCGACGGTATTCAGTCGGGAGACGAGATCGAGGTCCAACCGGCCAGCGGGATCGTGCGCAATCTCACGCGCGGCACGGAGTATCGCGCGGCTGAGTTGCCGCCGTTCATGCAATCGCTCATCGACGCCGGCGGCCTCGTGCCGTACGTCGAAAAGCGGCTCAACTACGGTGGCGTGTAGCTGCCAGGTTGAGGAATGCCGCCCGGTGACGGATTGATGTTGTCAATCCATTTGCCTTTGGCGCGGTAGGCTGCCGTAAACGCCGTCTGACCCTGGGGCGTGGTCAACATGCCGACCATGTCGGTCGTTCCGTCGAGCTTGCCCTCGAGCAGAATGGTCGTTCCGTTGGGCATGGTAACGATCATGCGCACGGCAGCTCCGTCGATGCTCCCTGAGAGCGGATATTTCTTGCCGGCCGTGTCGAGATAGGTGCCGGCAAGCGAGTCGCCTTGCTGCTTGACTTGAAAATGGGTGTAGTCCGTCCCGTTCGCGTGCTGGATTTGCACCTCCCAAACGCCATCGAGCCCTTTTCGCGCATCGGGAGGCGGGGTGGGGGTCGCCTTGCCGGCGGGAGCCGGAGTTGCGGCTGGTAACGTAAAGACGGAAGCGGCGGGACCGGGCGTGCCCGGCGTTCCCAGCGGCGGCGGAGGCGTAGCGGGTTGCGCGATCGGTGGCGGGGTCGGGGGCGGCGTTGCGGCGGCGGCCGCAAGTCTAGCCGACGGTGCCGCGATGAGCGCAAGAGCGAGGAGTGCGGCGCTGCCGGCCGTCGCGACGAAAAAGGAAGACGGTTTCACGCGCAGGGCTTTGTGGACGGCCGGAGCGGCTCCTTTTGACACGCTTGCTATAATGCAGGAGTTGTGAAGACCCAAATCCATCCCAAGTGGTTCCCCGAGGCCCGCGTCCATTGTGCGTGCGGCAACAGCTTCGTCACGGGATCGACCTTGCCGGAAATCTCCGTCGAGATTTGCGCCGCCTGCCATCCGCTCTTTACCGGACAACAGAAGTTGGTCGACACCGCCGGCCGAGTCGACAAATTCAATCAGCGTTCCGCCGCTGCAAAGAAGAAACAAGAAGAGGCCGCGGCTCGAAAGGCGACGCGCGACGCGAAGAAGGCGGCAACTGCTTTCTGATCGATAGGCTGCATTCGATGGCGCGGCGCTTCGACGAGATCGAGGCGCAACTCGCCAACCCTTCGGGTGCGTTCGACCAAAACCGTTACACGTCACTGGTAAAGGAACGCGCTCAATTAGAAGCGCCGGTGCAAACGCATCGCGAGCTCGCGCGATTGCGCCAACAAATCGAAGCGAATCAAGCACTCGTTCGCGATGGCGACGGCGATCTGCGCGAGTTGGCTGAAGAAGAGAACGCGCAGCTGCGACAGCGCGTTACCGAGCTCGAAGCCGAGCTCTCCCACTTGATGGTGCCGCGCGACCCCAACGACGCAAAGGACGTCTTCGTCGAGGTCCGCGCCGGTACCGGCGGCGACGAGGCGGCGATCTTCGCCGGCGATTTGGCGCGCATGTACATGCGCTTTGCCGAGAGCAAAGGGATGAAGACCGAGCTCGTATCGGAGAGTCCAAGCGAGGCCGGCGGTTATAAGGAAATCGTCTTCGCCGTGACCGGCCGCGAGCCGTATCGCTATCTGAAACACGAATCCGGGGTTCATCGCGTTCAACGCGTTCCGGCGACGGAGGCGCAGGGGCGCATTCACACGAGCACGGCCACCGTTGCAGTGCTTCCGCAAGTCGAAGACGACGTCGAGGTGGAGATCAAGAGTGCCGACCTCGAGATCGATACGTTCAAGGCCTCCGGAGCCGGGGGCCAATACGTGAACAAGACGGAATCGGCAATTCGTATCACCCACGTGCCGACGGGCGTCGTCGTCGCGTCGCAGCAGGAACGTTCGCAGCAGCAGAATCGCGAGAAAGCGATGCAGATGCTCCGCGCGACGCTCTACGATCGCAAGCGGCGCGAGCAGGAAGAGGCGGTCGGCTCGATGCGCCGATCGCAAGTGGGCAGCGGCGAGCGCGCCGAGAAGATCCGCACGTACAATTTTCCGCAGGACCGCGTCACCGATCACCGGATCAACCGCAGCTTCGGGAATATTCGCGGGCTGATGGACGGCAATCTCGCAACGATCAGCGACGAACTCATTGCCGACGAGCGGGCGCGCCTGCTCGCGGGCGAACCGGTCACGTGAAGACCGTCGCGAATCTGTTCACCGATGGCCTCCAGGTGCTGAGGTCGAGTCCGTCGCCGCGTGCCGACGCGTCGCTGTTGCTCTCACACGCGCTGGAAGAACGACGTGAATGGATTCTCGCGCACGGCGATGCAGTGGCATCCGCGCGACAAATCGCCGAGTTTGAGTCGCTCTGCCGGCGCCGCGCCGCGGGGCTGCCGATTGCCTATTTGCTGGGGCGCGCGCACTTTTACGGGCGTGAGTTCGTGGTCGACGAACGCGTCCTGGTTCCACGTCCTGAAACAGAGCACGTGGTGGACGAAGCCATTGCTTTCATTCGCCGGCCAATGCGGGTCCTCGACGTCGGCACCGGCTGCGGCGCGATTGCGTGCACGATTGCCGCGCAAACGAGCGCCACGGTGGACGCCACCGATTCATCGCCGCGTGCAATCGAAGTTGCAACATTGAATGCGCAGCGCCTCGGCGTGGATCGTCGCTGCCGTTTTCACCTAGGCGATCTCAGCGAGCCAATCGGCAACGCTCGCTTCGATTTGGTTGTCGCAAACCTGCCCTACGTACCGACTGCAGACCTTCCAGGAGCGCCCGAACCGGTCTCGTACGAACCGCGGAGCGCCCTGGACGGCGGCCCGGACGGCCTGACATTGTACCGTCGCTTGCTCGCGCAGTTGCCACCGCGCTTGAATCAAGGCGCCTGCATCTTGTTTGAGTGCGCCCCGCCAACCATCGACCAGCTCAAAAAGCTCGTGCACCGGACGTTCCCCACGTTCGTCATCGAAGGCCGCCCCGATTATGCCGGCCTTTCCCGTTACGTCAAGGCGGTCGATACGAGCTCGGCACTCCCTCGCGCCCACAGGTAACCAACCAAGGCCCGCAGAATTGAGTCAACCCGAGATGGCGAAGTATATCTTCTTCACCGGGGGCGTCGTAAGCTCGCTCGGCAAGGGCATCACCGCTTCCTCGCTCGGGCGACTTCTCAAGGCGCGCGGTTTGAGCGTGTCGATACAGAAGCTCGACCCATACATCAACGTCGACGCCGGTACGATGAACCCGTATCAACACGGCGAGGTTTTCGTTACGGAGGACGGCGCCGAAACGGACCTGGATCTGGGACATTACGAGCGATTCATCGACGAGAATTTGCAGCGCGCGAACAACGTCACGACCGGCCAAATATATAATTCGGTGATCGAGAAGGAGCGCCGCGGCGATTACCTTGGCGCCACCGTGCAGGTCATTCCGCACATCACCAATGAGATCAAGGCGCACGTCAAGCGCATCGCCGAGTCAAGTCGCGCCGAGGTCTGCATCGTCGAAGTCGGGGGCACCGTCGGCGATATCGAGTCGCTGCCGTTTTTGGAGGCGATCCGGCAGATGCGCTACGACGTTGGCGAGGAGAACGTGATGTACGTTCATCTGACGCTCGTACCGCATCTCGGTGCGGCCGACGAACTGAAGACCAAGCCGACGCAGCACTCGGTCCGCGAGCTTCGCGGCATCGGAATCTCACCCGATGCCATCGTCTGCCGAACGCAGTCGGAGCTGCCGATGCCAGTCGAGCTCAAGGAAAAGATCGCGCTTTTCTGCGACGTTCCGCCCAGTGCCGTCGTGCAGAACAGCGATGCGCAAACGATTTATCAGGTACCGCTGAACCTCGAAGCCGAAGGGCTGGCGCAGGCGGCGGTACGCAAGCTCAATCTCCCGACGGCCGCCCCAAAGCTCGATGATTGGGTTGCGATCGCCGAACGGCTCCTTCACCCGAAACGACGCGTTTCAATCGCATTGGTGGGAAAATACGTCGAACTCAAAGACGCCTATATCTCAATCATCGAGGCGCTGGCGCACGCCGGCGTCTTTCACCACGCCGCCGTCGAAATCAAGCGGATCGACTCGGAGCTCGTCGAGAACGAAGGCATCGACGTTCTGCGCGGCGCGCATGGCGTTCTGGTCGCTCCCGGATTCGGGGCCCGCGGAGTCAAGGGCAAACTTCGGGCAATCCAATACGTGCGCGAGCATCGGCTCCCATTCTTAGGGATCTGCTACGGAATGCAGCTTGCGTGCGTCGAGTTCGCACGCAACGTCTGTGGGCTTCCCGATGCGATGACCAGTGAAGTCGACGAAACGAGTCTCGATCCCGTTATTGATTTCATGCCGGATCAGCGCAATCTCGAGATTCTCGGCGGCACGATGCGCCTCGGTACGTACGCCTGCACGTTGGAGATGGGCAGTCACGCGGCGCATGCGTACGGGGAGCTGGAGATCAGCGAACGCCATCGGCATCGTTACGAATTTAACAATCGTTACCGCCCAATTTTCGAAGAACATGGAATGCGCTTTACCGGTCACCACTCGATCGGCAAGACGCGCCTGGTGGAGGTTGTCGAGCTTCCCGTCGACATGCATCCGTGGTTTGTCGCGACACAGGCTCATCCTGAGTTCAAGTCGCGCCCGAATCGTCCGGCGCCGCTCTATCGCGACTTCATTGCCGCGGCGCTCGCCCACGAAGAACGGATCAACGGTCGCGTGGTTGCTGAGGCGGCATCCTGGACCCAGGCCTAATCACCGCCGTCGTCCTCACCCGCGACGAAGAGCGCAATTTGCCGCGCGCGCTGACAAGCTTGCCGCGGGGAATGCACGTTTTCGTCCTCGACGCCGGCTCGCGGGATCACACCGTCGCGTTCGCGCGTGGCGCCGGAGCGCGCGTGGTTCAGCGAGGTTGGACCGACTTTCTCGAAGCCCGCCGATACGCAGCCCAGCACGTGGAGACGCCGTGGACGTTGATGATCGACGCCGACGAGGCCTTGGACGACGTTCTTTGCGAGTCCATTCTGGGAGCCTCACCCGACGTCGACGGGTACCGGCTGTCGCGAACGACCTATTTTTGCGGCAAACCGATGCGCATGTGGCGGCGCGAGCCGCTGCTGCGACTCTTCCGGACTGGCCGCGCGCGGCTCGAAGCGCATCCGGCGGCGGCGCGCGATGCACCGGTCCATGAGGGTTGGTCGTGCGAGGGCACGACCGGAGATTTAGCGGGCACGTTGCTGCACTATTCGTATCCCGACCTATCGTCGTACCGCGCAAAGTACGAGCGTTATACGACGATCGAAGCGCAGATGATGCGGCGGTCAATCCCGGCGTGGCTGGGCGCATCCCTCTTGAGCCTGCCCAGATTCGGATGGTTATTGCTCGGGCGCGGTGCATTGCTCGACGGTCCGCGCGGTTGGTACGTTGCGTATCGTTCGGCGGTCTATCCCGCAGTGGCGGCGCGGAAAGCATTGCTCGCGTGAGCGGCGCGCGCGTCGGCCTCGATGCGAGATTGACGCGTCAACTCTCGGTTGGAATGCAGACCTACGTGCGCGAGCTCGTCGTGCGCCTGCCGCGTGTGGCGCCCGAGTACGCGTACGTGCCATTCACCCGGGGCGTCAACTTTGGTTGGAGCGAGCAAGTCGCGCTGCCGCAGGCTTTCCGCCGCGCTCGGCTCGACCTCGTCCATTTTCTTTCACAGTACGTGCCGCTGCTGTTGCCGCAGCGCTTTGTGATGACCGTTCACGATCTCATCCATCTGCGGTTCCCGCAGTACTTCAAGACGAAGGTCCGACCGTACTACGCTACGGTCGTCCGCCGGGCATGCGCGCGTGCAAAACGCGTCATCACCGACGATGAGCGGACGGTCGACGATCTCGAAGCGCTGCTCGGCGTCAAACGCACGAAGGTGCGCGTCGTTCCGCTGGGGGTCAGCGAGACGTTTCGCCGGCCGGCCATTCCGCACGTGGGCCCGCGCCCGTATCTGCTCTACGTCGGGAATCACCGCGAGCATAAGGACCTTGCGACGCTCTTCGATGCGTGGTCGAGTCTGCCGGAGTCGTGGGAAGTCGATCTCTATCTCACCGGAATCGATGATTTCGGGGGCGAATTGGAGCGCCGTCGTGTACGCAGCCGCTCGATCGTCGCCCTCGGCGAGCTGCCGGTGGACCGGCTCCTCGCCTACTACTCGGGTGCGCGCGCGCTCGTGCAGCCGGCGCTGCGCGAGGGCTTCGGCCTGCCGATGCTCGAGGCAATGGCCGCAGGTTGTCCGGTTGTCGCGTCGCGGGATGCCGTGCCGGGGCCGCTGCGAGCGGCCGCGCTCACCTACGAAACGCGCGATGCCGTCAACCTGCGCGCAAGGTTGGAAGAAGTGCTGGGCAATGAGGGGCTGCGTTTGCGTTCGATAAGCAGCGGTCGCCGCATCGCGGAGGAGTTGACCTGGGATCGCTGCGCGCGCGCGACCGCGGACGTCTACCGCGAGGTGCTGGAAGAGCGATGAGACGCGCTCTCGCGCTCGCGAGCCTATTGCTCGCCACCGTGTTCGTGCTGGGCGCCGCACCACGCGCGATTGCCATCGTCATCAACGGCGATACGCTCTCGCTCGAACCGCCGCCGCGCGTCGACCGGAACATTCTCTTCGTCCCCGTGCGGCGAACTATTGAAGCGCTCGGCTTACCCTTCGAGCGCACGGGGGATCGCGTGAGCACGCAAGTGGGATCGAGGACCGTTACCTTGACCGTCGGCAGCCGAATCGCGACCATCGATCGTCAGGAGCTGATGCTCGAAGCTGCGCCATTCCAGGTCAAGGACGTGCTGTATGCGCCGCTACGCTATTTCACCGAGGCGCTCGGCGCTCAAGCACACTTCGATCGCCGGACGAACACGGTCAATATCGTCGCGCAGTTGGTCGGCCGTTCGGCAAACGGCCTGATCGCGTCCGGCAACGGCTACGAACGCTTCGGCACGGTCGCTGGCATTGACGTACTCTCCGATCCGCCGTCGATCACCTTGGAGTACAATGGCAGCCCAAAGACGATTCGAGTCGATGCCAACGCTACGATCGACATGCTCGACGTCAACGTCGACGTCACCTCGCCGGGGGAGCTCGGTGACGTGCGACCTGGCGATTTCGCACGCATCGAGATGCGAAAGGACGGACGCGTGACGCGTGTCGTCGACGAGTACGGCTCGCGCAACGGCCATATCGTCGCCATTGCCGGGAATCAGTTCGTTCTCGACGACGGTCAAGTCATTAGGGCAGAGCGAATGACGGAAATCTCGCTCAACGGCAAAGCGGCATCGTTCGATCAGCTTCGGCCCGACGACGAAGTGACGGTGCGCTATAACGTTGAGAGCAATGAAGTTCGGGAGATTCTGGCGAGCCGCAGCGTCGTGAAGGCAACGACGGGTACCACCGGGGCGGTGCAGATTGCCGCCGTGCAGAGCGATGCCAATCGTCCGCTGCGGCCCGGCGAGACGATTCACGTCACCTTGCAAGGAACGCCCGGCGGTTCGGCCACCTTCGACATCGGCTCCGACGTCGTGGACCAAGCGATGCAGCAGCGCGGGCCGGGAGTCTACGAGGGCAGCTACACGATTCCGCGCGGCGCAAACTTCGACGACGTGGCCTTGATTGGGCACTTGACGCTCGGAGTCGCAACCGCCCAGGCGCCGGCCCCGCAAACGATCTCTGCCTCGAGCGTCGGGCCAGGCATATCCGATTTTGCGCCGGACGCTGGCAGCACGATTAATACGAATCGTCCGGCCGTTTACGCGAGCTTTGCTTCGGACGCGGTGCCCGTCAATCCATCGAGCGCGCTACTCTGGATCGACGGGCGGGACGTAACGTCGGAGTGCGTGCGCACGACGCAGTTCATTCAATATCTGCCTTCGTACAGCTACCCCGACGGCCCCATACGCGTCACCGTTCGCGTTGCCGATCAAGCCGGAAACACGACGACCAAATCGTGGAGTTTCAGCATTCGGACGCGCTGATGGAAGATTGCATCTTCTGCAAGATCGGCGCCCGCGAGGTCGCAGCGAAAGAAGTCTATCGCGACGAGGCCGTGGTCGCGATCGAAGATCTCAATCCGCAGGCACCGACGCATCTGCTCGTGCTGCCGCTCGCGCACCACGACACGGTCGTCGAAGCGGCAGAGAATGGCCCGCTGACCGCACGATTGATGAGTGTGGCCTCCACCTTGGGCGTGCGATGCAGCGAGAGCGGATTTCGCTTGGTCGTGAACACCGGTACCGACGGCGGTCAGACGGTCGGGCACGTCCACGTGCACGTGCTCGCCGGACGCCGCATGGCGTGGCCGCCCGGGTAAGGAACCGTTCGGCGTTCGTTGATTTGACGCTCGACTCGCGCTATGTTAACCTGGTCGCAGGCCCAACTGGGCCTAATTTTTCGTGCTTCCGACCTTTGGGAAGAAGCGCGCCGAAAGGGGGGTCGTCAATAAATGGAAGTTCGCATCGCTCCAGGCGAAACGATTGAGAGCGCGCTGCGGCGCTTTAAGAAGGCCACCCAAAAGGCGGGTATTCTAGCGGAAGCGCGCAAGCACGAGCACTACGAAAAGCCGAGCGTTCGCCGCAAGAAGAAATCTGCTGCAGCGCGCAAGCGCCGCGCGTAAGCTCTCTTCGTGGGATCGCTCAAAGATCGCATCGGCTCGGATTTGAAAGATGCGATGCGCGCGCGCGACCAATTGCGCCTCGATACGCTCCGCTCCGTGCTCTCCGGTTTTACCTACAAGCGCACAGAGAGCGGCCGCGACGTATCCGATGCCGAGGAACTCGAGGTGGTGGGTCGTCTGGTGAAGCAGCGTGGTGATTCGCTCGCGGAGTTCGAGCGGGCCGGGCGTGTGGATCTGGCCGATAAGGAGCGCCGCGAGCGCGAAATTCTGCTCGCCTATCTGCCGGCCCAACGATCCGCTGCCGAAATCCGCGAGATCGCTCAGAGCGTCTTGGCCGAGCTGCCGCCGGCATCGCGCAACGCGGGCTCGGTGATGAAAGTCGTCATGCCGCAGCTCAAAGGTCAGGCCGACGGAAATCTCGTGCGTCAGATCGTGACCGAGCTGCTTTCATCGGGCTAGTTGCCGCCCAAACGTAACTCCGGGCGCCGCCCTCCGGTAGTTCACGACATGGTAGTGCGAGCGCGGACCTGCCTCTGGTTCTGGTTGGTGCTGTTCGGGCTCACGGGGCTGGCGTTAGCCCAGTCGCCGGCGCGCCCCATCGTGGTCGTGCCGATCACAGGAACGGTCGACGCCGGCATGGCGCACCTCGTGGAGCGTTCGGTCGAGCAAGCAAATCAGCAGCACGCGCAGGCGATCGTGCTCGACGTCAATAGTCCCGGCGGACTCGTCGATGCGGCGTTTCGCATTCGCGACGCGCTTTTTTCGGCACAGGAGCCGGTCGATGCGTACGTCGGCGAGCGCGCCTATTCCGCGGCGGCGCTCATATCGCTGACGGCAAGTCGCATCATCATGGCGCCTGGGGCGTCGATTGGCGCAGCCGAACCGATTCCCGCGACGGTCAAAACGATATCGGCCCTACGGGCCGAGTTCGAATCGACGGCGCTGCGAAATCATCGCGACCCAAAGCTGGCCGCGGCGATGGTGGATAAGAACGTGGACGTCGCGCAGTATAAGCGATCGGGCTCGATTCTGACGCTCAATACCGACGACGCCGTTCGTTCGGGAATTGCCTCGGGCACCGCGCCCACGCTCGACCTAGCGCTGATGCAACTCCATCTCGCGGGCGCTCCCCGAGTGGTCGAAGAGTTTTCCTGGGCCGAGAGCATCGCGCGGTTTGCGACCGATCCCATCGTCAGCGGGCTGCTCTTGAGCATCGGAATGCTTGGGCTCCTGATCGAGATGCAAACGATGCACGGCATCGCGGGCATCGTCGGCATCGGCGCCTTCGCATTGTTCTTCGGAAGCCACGTCTACGCCGGTTTTTCGAATGGCTTCGTGATCGTGCTGGCCATTCTCGGACTCTTGGGGATCCTCTGGGAGTTACACGTCGTCCCGGGTCATGGCTTGCCCGGCATACTCGGCGTGGGGGCGCTGCTGGCGGCGGTGCTCTTTGCGTTCGGCATGCCATTCTTCTTTGTGGGCATAGAAACGATTGCGACGGCGATCGTCCTGACCGTCATTGCCTTTACGCTCGCAGTGCGCGCCGTGCCGCAGAATGCTTGGGCGCACCGGCTGGCGCTCGCGGCCGCCCAGGGTCCGGAGTATGTGGCGAGCGGTGACTATCGAGATTTGCGCGGACGTGCCGGTACCGCAGCGAGCTACCTGCGTCCGGCGGGAATCGCTTCCATCGAAGGCCGTCGCGTCGACGTGCTTACCGAGGGTGAGTTCATCGCGCAAGGAACACCCATTCGCGTCGTGCGCGTCGAGGGCGCGCGCATATTCGTCGAGCCGGTCTCAGGATAGGAGCAGACCTCATGATAGCCGTCAGCGGCGCGATCATCTTCGTGATCGCCGTTATCGCGTTCTTCGCGTTTCTCTACTATTTTCCGATCGGTCTGTGGATTCGAACGATTGCGGCTGGCGTTCCGCTCGGTATCGTCGCCCTTGTGCGCATGCGCCTGATCGGGATACCGCCGGGTATCATCGTCACCAACTACGTGCGAGCGCGTAAAGCCGGTCTCAATCTTACGGTCGATCAAATGCAGTCGCATTATCTCGCCGGCGGAAACGTCGAGAACGTTACCTTGGCAATGATCGCAGCTCAGCGCGCCCAAATTCCACTCGAATGGCAGCGCGCTGCGGCGATCGATTTGGCGGGGCGCAACGTCCTCGAAGCGTTGCAGACGTCGGTGACTCCCAAAGTGATCGAAACGCCCATCTTCCAAGGCGTCGCTCAAAACGGTATTCAGCTCAACGTCAAGGCGCGAATTACCGTGCGAAGCAATTTGGATCGATACGTCGGGGGAGCCGGCGAGCCAACGATCGTAGCGCGGGTCGGCGAAGGTGTCGTTTCCGCCGTCGGCGCGGCGATCGATCACAAAGAAGTGCTGGAGTATCCCGATCGGATCAGCAAGACGGTGCTGGCAAAAGGTCTCGATGCGGGGACGGCGTTCGAAATCGTTTCGATCGACATTGCCGACGTGGACGTCGGTAAAAATATCGGCGCCGAGTTGCAGACGAGTCAGGCCGAAGCCGACCGCCGGATCGCTCAGGCGAAAGCCGCGGAGCGGCAATATGCGGCCTTGGCGGCCGAACAAGAACAGAAAGCCGAGACTCAAGCGATGCGCGCCAAGGTGGTCGAGGCGGAGGCTGCCATTCCCCAGGCGATTGCCCAAGCGTTCGTTCGGGGCAACCTCGGCGTTATGGATTACTATCGGCTCAAGAACGTGCAGGCCGATACGGAGATGCGCGGCGCGATCGGCACGTCAACCGAGGCGCAGACCGACGCGCAGCAGCAGCCGCCAATCACCGGCCCGATTCAGAAGTAACCTTCGTGCGCGATATCGGCATGGTAGTTTGGATCGTGCTGCTGATCGTCGGCGTGATCGGAAGCATGGTTTCCAGTCTGCGTAAGCAGGCGCAGCTGCGCCAAGCGCCCGCGAGCCGTCTACGCCAGGTTCCGCGGCCTTCGCCCGCCGTCATGACCCCGCCCCCAGCGCCGGTTGTAGCGCCGGCTGCCGCCCCGCGACGGTCGTCGCCGCCGGGTAGCATTGAGCCGCCGCCGGAGCCGCCACGCCGGCCGAGGCGTTTCTTCGGCGATCGCCGCGCTCTGGTGCAGGCCGTCCTCGCGGCCGAGGTTCTCGGAAAGCCCCTGGCGCTTCGCGACGAATAGGTCCCGTGCTTGACCCGATCCGTCGATCTTGGCGCACTGCTCGACCGCGTCCGGCTTTTTGGAGAGTACGATCGCAATCTCTCCGCCATTGAATCGACGCTCGGCGTCGCGGTGCGGACCGACGGCGATCGCTTGGTGCTTGCCGGGGCGGACGATGCGGTGGCCCGGGCGGAGGCCGTTATCCGGCGCATCCTCGATGCCGCGGTCGGAGGGGCGCACATCACGCCTGAGGACGTAACGCTCGCAATGTCCGATACGGGCGGCGACCGCAGTGCGCCCGTGCCCGCGACCCTCCTTCGGAATCATCGTGGCCGTGAAGTCCGCCCGCGTACCGCAGGGCAGCGGCGTTTCGTGCATTCGATCGACGAAGCGACGCTAACGTTTGGAATCGGCCCGGCTGGTACGGGGAAGACCTACCTCGCCGTGGTCATGGCCGTGCGAGCGCTCAAAAAACACGAGGTAACGCGGGTGATCCTCTCGCGGCCCGCCGTGGAGGCGGGCGAAAGGCTCGGATTTCTCCCGGGCGACCTTCGCGAAAAGTTCGATCCCTATATGCGACCGCTCTTCGACGTTCTCGCAGAGATGCTCGAGGATTCGCAAGTCAACAAATATATCGAACGGGGAACGCTCGAGATCGCGCCGCTCGCATATATGCGCGGGCGCACCCTTTCCGACGCGTTCGTCATTCTCGACGAAGCACAAAACGCGACCGACGATCAGCTCAAGATGTTCTTGACGCGACTGGGCAGCGGCTCGAAAATGGTGGTTACCGGCGACGTGACGCAGATCGACCTGCCGTCGGGACAACGCAGCGGTCTGCGCACCGCCGCGTCGCGGCTTGCCGGTATCGACGAAGTTGGCGTCGTTGAATTCGACGAAACCGACGTCGTGCGCCACCCCCTCGTCGCGAAAATTGTCCGCGCGTACGCCGGCGCCCCCTCCCTATGATTTACTATCGCAACGGCGTTCGGCGCAGCGGCGTCAACGGGCGCGCGCTGGTCGCGACTGCACAACGGTTGCTCGCCGTCGCCGCTGAAAAGGACGACGCACTTTCGCTGACCTTGGTGGCCGACGAGGAGATTCGTACGCTCAATCGCGAGTATCGCGGAAAGGATGCCGCAACCGACGTCCTCAGCTTTCCGCTGGCGGGCGACAGCGAGCCGCTCGTCCGCGAACGGTTGCTGGGCGACGTCGTCATCTCGGTAGAGACGGCCCAACGTCAAGCCAAGGCGTACGACGCTTCGTTGCAATCTGAGCTCTACCGGTTGCTCATTCACGGGTTGCTTCATCTCCAGGGGCACGATCATATCGAGCCGGCCGAGCGGCGGATGATGCGGCGGGAAGAACGGCGTCTCGCCCAGGCAATCGCACTGCCGTGGCCGTATGGGCGGAACGGTTGATGCAACAGCCGGTCGACGATCGCGGTAAACGACCGCCGCACTATCTGCCGATCGATCAGAGCCGTTTCTTACGGTCGTTCCACCATGCATTCGAAGGAATTATCTACGCCACGCGCAGCGAGCCGAACATGCGCGTGCATTTTCTCATTGCCGCGCTGGTGCTGTTGGCGACGCTCATTCTTCGCCTCGACCGTTATTACGTCGTCGCTACCATCGCGTTGGTCGCGCTCGTACTGAGCCTCGAGCTGATGAACACGGCGGTCGAGGCGATCGTCGATCTGCTCACGGTTGCGCACCATCCGCTGGCAAAGAGCGCGAAGGATGCCGCGGCCGGCGCGGTCTTGATCGCGGCGATCGGTGCGGCGCTTGCGGGCTACTTGATCCTGTATCAGGGGATCATTAGCGGCGGCGAACGCGTCTTCGCCGCGGTGCAGTCGGTGCCCGCGAACGTCGCCCTTATTTGTTTGGCGGTCGTCGCCATCGCCACCGTTTTCGCTAAGGCCTGGGTCGGCCGGGGATCGGCGCTGCAGGGCGGGGCCGTCTCAGGCCATACCGCGTTGGCCTTTGCCGGCGCCACGATGCTGGCATTCTTCTATCAGAAGCCTCTGGCAGCGATCCTGGCGTACTTTATCGCCTTCCTCGTCGCGCAGAGCCGGGTTGAAGCGCGAATCCATCGTCCATTCGAGGTTTTTTGGGGAGCGGTTCTCGGCACGCTGAGCGCCCTGGCGATCTACGTGCTAGTGCGCCCTCACGTTGTGCTATAATGGCGCCGATTTGAACACGGACCCGGTCCCTAGGAGTCCCGAAGCCCTCCCTTACGAGATCGCCGCGCTGGTCGTCCTCGTCCTATTGGCGGGCTTCTTCGCCGCCTCCGAGGCAGCGCTCGTCTCCATCTCGCGCTTACGGGCCCGCGCAATCGCCGAGCGACGCGTCAAGGGATCGGTGAACCTTCAGCGGCTTGTCGACGATAAGATGCGCTTTCTTACCGCCATCTTGGTTGGAAACACGATCGTGTTGCTGGCCGCCGATTCGCTCGCAACGTACATCGCGCTAAAGCTCGGGATTCCGTCGGGCGCCGTCATTTCAACCGCGGTCATGGCCGTGGTGTTTCTGCTCTTTGGCGAAATCGTGCCTAAGACCGTGGCGACCGGCGATAGCGAACGTTGGGCGCTGCGATTGGCGCTGCCGATGCGCTATGCGGCGTCGCTGCTCACGCCGGTCGCGCGAACGTTCCAAGTGACCACCGACCTCATCCTTCGATTGTTCGGCGTGAAGCACGCGCACCGGCCGTACGTGACCGAAGAAGATATTCGCGCGCTCGTCAACGTCGGCGCCGAGCAGCGAGTAATCGAAGAACAAGAGCGAGAGCTCATCCATTCGGTGATGGAGTTTGGCGATACGATCGTGCGCGAGGTCATGAAGCCGCGGCCCGAGATGGTCGCCGTCTCGGTGGACGATTCGCCCCGCCGCGTGCTCGACGTCGTCGTCGCTGAGGGATATTCAAAGCTGCCGGTCTATCAGGAATCCAAAGACGATATCGTCGGCGTCATTCACGACCGCGAGCTGCTCGTCGCGCTCGCCAATGGTTCGCTCGCGCACGCCAACGTGCGGTCGCTGATGCGTCCGGTCGTTCACGTTCCTGAGATGAAAAAAATCGCGGACTTGCTGCGCGAGATGCAGCGCGATAAATTCTCGCTTGCGATCGTCGTCGACGAATATGGCGGCACCGCCGGGCTCGTGACGATGGAAGACTTGCTCGAGGAGATCGTGGGTGAGATTCGAGACGAGCACGACGAGGACGAGCAAGAGTCGATCTCGGTCGTTTCCGGAAACGAAGCGGTCGTCGAAGCCGGCACGAACATCGAAGACGTCAACGCGAAACTCGGAACCCAGCTGCCGACCGAAGATTTTGAGACGATAGGCGGATATACGGTCGGCCTTTTCGGGCGCCTTCCCAAGGAGGGCGAGGAGATCGAAGGGGCCGACCATACGCGCTTGCGGGTCGACCGCACGCGAGGGCGGCGAATTCTGGCGGTTCGCGTTTACACCAACGGCGCAATGGCGCAGGCGCCGGAAGCGGAGGAGACTGACGCAGCCGCGCGCCTATAAGACGCGAGGCGTGGTGTTGCGGGGACGGCAACTCGGCGAAGCCGATCGCATCCTCACGTTATTTACGCTCGAATGCGGAAAGCTCGACGGGGTTGCCAAGGGCGTACGCCGTCCGCGCAGTCACCTCGCGGGACGAGTGGAGTTTCTGAACGAGTGCCAGTTCGTGATGCATCGCGGCCGGTCGCTCGACGTGATCGCGTCGGCGGACATCGTCGCGACGCCGTGGACGCGGCTAGTCGAGCCGGAACGGTACGGCGTGGCGGCCGTTGCCGCCGAACTGATCGACGCCTTCTGCGAACCGGATCTCGCGCTGCCCGACGTCTACGCGCTGCTGACGGGCGTTATCGGAGCGATCGCAGCCTCGTCCTCCCCGCGCCGCCTGCTGCCGCGCTTCTCGCTTCGTTTGCTGCAAATGCTCGGTTTGAGTCCCCCGCTGACGACGTGCGTGCGCTGTGGGAAGGCATTGCCCTCGGGAGCGGTTTGGCTCGACGCTCAAGCCGGCGGCCTGATCGACCCCGGCTGTCGCGAAGGCTGGCAAAATCTTCCCGAGCTCCAAGAGGACGACGTACTCAACCTTCGCGCGCTCGCGCGGCCCAAAGCGAGCGACGGAGCCGCGATCGCATCAACGCCTTCGGCCGCGAGCGCGATCGACGAGCTGGTCGCGCATCATCTCGGGAAACGGCCGCGGGCGCTCGCGCAGTTGGCGAGCCTGAAGGCATAGCGATGCTCATGGCACTCGACGTCGGCAGTAAGCGCATCGGCGTTGCCGTCGCCGACCCAAGCGCCAGTTTCGGTCTGCCCGTTGCGACGATCGAGCGCCGCAACCGCCGTGAAGATCTTGCCGCAATCAAGGAATACTTGGAGTCATACGACGTGAAGGAATTGGTAGTCGGCGATCCGATCACGCTGCAGGGCGAACGCGGTATTGCGGCCCGAGCTATGGATGAGTTCGTCGAGTCTTTGCGCGGCGTTTTTACTGGCGTGATTCACCGCGTGGACGAACGTCTAACGACTGCGCAGGCGACGAAGAGCCTTATCGCCGCCGATGTCTCCCGCGGCAAACGGCGTCAGATCGTCGACCGAATGGCCGCCGCGCTTATTCTAGAGTCGTTTCTGCTCCGTCGCCGCAGAAAGTCCGGTGAATAGCGTCGATGCGCCGAGCTTTGCTGGCCGCAGCCGTGCTTGTGCTCTTGATCGTTGCGAGCTTGGGATGGCTTTGGTTTCTCGTTTACGCCGACCGTTCGCATCCAACCGCCGGCGGCCGAGTGATCATCGATCGAGGCCTGACCTTCACCCAGGCGGAACAACAACTCGCGGCCGCGGGGATCATCGGCAACGTCACGACATTTCGAATCCTCGCGCACGTGCGCGGAGAAGAAGCCGACGTTCGCGCCGGCGAGTATGAATTCGCGCCGCATCTGACGCAGAGTGAGGTGCTGCACGCGCTGGTCACCGGCGGCGCCCAAGTCGCCGCCTGGGTGACGATCCCCGAGGGGTTTACCGCGGCTCAAATTGCCGAACGCCTGCAAAACAGCGGCATCGGTTCCGCGAAAGCGTTCCTGCGGGAGTTCTTGGACCATCGGCTGGTGGTCGACGGCACCCCCACACGCAATCTCGAAGGGTTTCTCTTTCCCAGCACCTACCTGCTGCCGCTTGGCGCCTCCCCGCAACAGGCCTCGGCGCCGATGATCGCCGAGTTCTTCAAGGAGCTGCCCGCGGGCGCGGCCTCAGCGGCTCGGGCTTTGCACCTGACCGTGCCGCAAGCCGTGATCGTGGCGTCGCTCGTGGAGCGCGAAGCCAAGAGCGAAATCGATCGGCCGCGAATTGCCGAGGTGATTTATAATCGGCTCGCGCTGGGAATGCCGCTTCAAGTGGATGCGGCCATCGAATACGCCCTGCCGGCGCACAAGAGCCTACTTACGTATGGCGATCTGAAAGTCGATTCGCCGTATAATACGTACGAACACGCCGGGCTTCCGCCCACGCCAATCGCCAATCCCGGGCGGCTTTCACTGGAAGCTGCGTTCGATCCGTCGAAGGGCGACGATCTCTACTACGTCTACTGCGGAAACGGCCGTCACGTCTTCGCGAAAACGCTTGCGGAACACCAAGCCAACGTGGCGCGCTGCTTGCAGTAACGGCGGAAAGGAAGCTTTCGATGACAACTTCAAACGCGGAGAGCGATGCGCCGCACGCTCTGGAACTGAGCGAGACGCTGACCATTGAGACCGAGGACGGCACGACATTGCCGTTTGAAGTCATCGGAATTCTCGAAGATCCGGAGAGCGAACTCTCCTATGCCGTGCTGCGTCACGAACGATCCGAGGCGGAAGACGATGACTTCATTGTTACCGATCTGAACGGCAACTTGCTCGAGGACGAGCAGCTGGCGCAGGAGATCCTCGACGATTTCATTGCCTATGCGCAAGAAGAAGAGGAGCGTAGCGGGCACAACGGGGAGATCGGATAATTCGCGTACTTTTTCTCTCTGCCAGTGTCGGGGTGGGTCACTTGTCGGCCGCCAACGCGGTGGCAGACGAGCTTCACCGCATCGAGCCGGACGCGACGACGACCGTCGTCGATTCATATCGGTACGCCGCGCTCGTCGTTTCGCGGATTGTCGCAGACGGCTACATTCGGATGGTCAAGACGACGCCGCAGCTTTACCGCTATATTTATCACCGTGCCGAGCGCGCGACCGAGGTCGGACGCTTTCGCACCTGGGCGCACCAGTTCACCGCGAGCAACCTTCGGTCTTTAATCGTTCGCGAGCGTCCGGACGTCGTGGTCTGCACGCACGCATTTCCGTGCGGCGCAATGGCCGAGTACAAGAATCGCTTCGCCGACGCACCTCCGGTGGTCGCGGTCATCACGGATTTCGCAGCGCATGGCTTTTGGATACACGAGAATATCGAGCGCTACGTGGTTGCGAGCGAAGAAGTGCGCGAGTCGATGCTGGCACGCGGCGTTGCCGCGGAGATCATCGTTGCCAGTGGCATCCCCGTTCGGCGTGAGTTCGTGCCGACGCAAGAAAGCCGTGCGTCGCTGCGCGAACGGCTCGACCTTCCGCGCGACCGTCACGTAACGTTGCTGATGGGCGGCGGCTTGGGGATCGCGCCGATCGAGCGCCTATTGGTGGCGCTGCGCGATGTCGATGCGCCGTTGGCCGCCGTTGTGATCGCCGGAAGAAACGCGCGCATCGGAACGCGGCTGGCGCAGACGGCGGAAACGCTCAACTATCCCGTGCGCGTGTTGCCCTTCGTGGAGAACGTCTACGATTACATGCATGCCGCCGACGTGCTGATCACCAAGCCCGGGGGACTCACGACGGCCGAAGCGCTGGTCGCGCAAATCCCGCTGGTCATTTGCAAACCATTGCCGGGGCAAGAAGAACGCAACGCTCGGGTGCTCGTCGAAACCGGAGCCGCCGTGCGGACGCGCCGCTTCGCGGAGCTCACGCGAACGGTCGAATCGCTTCTGCTCGACCCCGGCGAACGTGAGCGCATGCTCGCCGCGGCAGCCACACTAGGCCGTCCCCATGCGGCGGAGGACGCCGCCTCCATGATTGCGCGCCTCATTCAAACGCGAAAGGAAGTCGTCGCATGATCTTGCCGGCATCGCGAACCTATGCCGGGTGGCTTGCTATTGCGCGGATCCTTACCGGAGCGGTTTGGATCATTCATGCGATACCCAAGTTTCTGAACGGCGCGAGTTTTCTGCCACCGAACGGACGCTTTAGCACGTACGTGCAGCAAGGCATCGCGTCGACGAGCGGACCGTACCACGACTTCATGGTCGGCGTCGTTGCGCCGAATGCAGCGATCTTCGCAGAGCTCGTGCGACTCGGCGAACTCCTCGTTGGAATATCGCTGGTGCTCGGCCTGTTTACTCGCCTCGGCGCGTTTTTCGGGGTGCTGCTACCGCTGAACTATATGGCGGCCCGGGGCGCGGTCGCGACCTTGAGCGGTTGGGGATCGGCCGATGCGACCCTCGCATTGCTCGGCGCCATTAGCTTGATCTTGCCAACCGGACGCGTTGCCGGATTCGACGGCTTACGAACGCCGCGCGCACCGCGTCGGCCCAAAGTCATTGCCGAAGTCGTGCCGGAGCGGCCTCTCGATCGCCCCACCGCTCCGCCATAGCACCGCGCAGGTGCGGCCGAGCTCGCTGCGCACAACGCGGAGGCCGAAAGTCATTGCAGAAGTTGCGCCGGAGCGCCCCCGGGAGCGGCCGGGCGCGCCGGCACAGCCTATGTCGGCACCGACAAGGGTTGCCGAGCGCGGGGAAGCGTTTCCAGTCGTCGAACTCGCTTCAAACAAGGAGGGCTGCGCTGTGAAACTCCTGTTCGGCCGCGCAATTCCTGTTGTGGCGGTCATTTCAATGTTATCGGCATGCAGCGGCTTACAAGGGCAGGGCATGGAGCCGCGGGCTGGGTTTCGCGCTAGAGTGCTGACGAGCCATGGGGTAAAAAGCAGATCTTGGATGCTTCCCGAAGCACGCGCGGAGGACTTGATATACGTCGTCGGAGGCTGTGGCGGAAGCTGCGTGCTTTCCTATCCCAAGGGCAAGCTCGTAGGAACCATAGAAGGTTATCACGGGGTTTTCAGTGCCGCTTGCTCGGACGCAATTGGAAACGTTTTTATTTCGAACAACGCCGCAGTGGTCGAGTTCGCGCACGCTGGGACAACGCCCATCGCGACCTTCAGCCTTCCGGGCGATAACGCTGAAGGCTGTTCTGTGGACCGGACAACCGGAAGCCTCGCCGTAGTCTTCGGTATTACAGAAGTCGCCATCTTCACGCCTAGTTCAGGGGCACCAGCCATCTACAACTCCACCTTAGAGGCAAACTATTGCGGTTATGACGATGCGGGAAATCTGTTTGTGGACGGCTCCAACGGACAAGCTCCAGGACTTGCAGAGTTGCCCAAAGGCGGCCAAACATTCTTGAAACTGTCAATAAGTCAGAGTGTCGGTGTTGCCGGACAGGTCCAATGGGACGGCAGTCACATTACCTACGAGTCTGGAGGAAGAAGCAATAACAATAAAATCTCGCAGCTGCAAATCTCTGGTTCGATGGCAACCGTCGTGGGAACGACCTCGCTGCAAGGCATTCGTCGGAATGCTTTGCAATCCTGGATCTACGAGGGCACCGTAGTCGTGCCGTATGGCAACCACGGTCCGTATGCAAAAAATGTCGGCATCTGGCAATACCCAAACGGTGGTAGACCTACAAGACGAATAACGAAGTTTGGTAACTTTTCCAAAAAAACAATCGGCTTCTTCGGCGCTACAGTTAGCGTTGCACGGTAGCCGCACGGCAGCGTACGCTGATGCGAGGGCGCAAACATCTTGTGGGGGGCAATAATCTGTGTCCATAATGTGGTCGCAACCAGCGATTTTCAATGTGCTAGATCCCTGGTACGAAGCATCGCCCGGCGTTTTTGTTCCGATGATTCCCAACAGCAAGATGGACGCTCCTACAAACACTCTAGTCCTGCAGGAGATCATCAACCTCGCTCAAGCGAGCGATGACCAAAGTGGCCCATACTACGGAGCTATTATCGTCTTTCCGGGCCACAGCCAGCCTACTGAGCAGGGGGGAACTGGCGAAGATAGCGGCGGCGAATATTATCTTCAGGCCGCAGGCGACGGAAGCGCCCTCATATCCATTGATAGCAACTGGCCGATACGATTTCTCGGCACAGGTAGCGCAAAATTGGTTTACTACATCCCGCCCGGCGACCAAACGTTCGAGCCTGGAGACATGTTCGCATTGAACACCGCTGCCGGCGACAACACAGGCGGAATGACCTTCGAGGACTTGACGTTCGCTTATCCCCCCATAAACGAGAGTGCGGGAATTCCAAACTATGCCGCGATCCACACGGTGCCCAATAGCGGCATGACAGGCGGCGGCGCGCAGAACGTAAGGATTATCCGCTGCGTTTTGCCGATTGCCCTATCGGTGTTTGGTTTGAACAAGCCCTCCAGTGCAGTATGCTTCACTGCACCGTCTACTATGCGAGTAACGCAGGCACGGGCGTGATGTTAGGCAACGGATCGAACGCGGGTGATAGCTCGACTGCCAAAGAGATTTTCATCTCCGATTCCCTATTCAATGCAGCCGGCGGCCCTGGCGGTGTCACTACCGCTATCCATATCCTGGGAAGCGAGCATGTTCGACTCGATAACTGTCACATTGATACGTTTCTTTACGGCATCCTGATAGCGCCCGGACCTTATGGCTCCAACGCGTTGCGTCATACCTTTACGGCAGTGACGATATACGGTTGCACGAGCGCTTTTCCGAGCGGCGGCTACATGGGCGCTGCCGTCCTCATTCAGCCACAAGCGAGCGAAACTCAGCAGTTAGACGTCGGTCAAATAGAGTTCACTAGCTGCCTATTCGAACCCGGTAAGAGCTTTGCGCCGACCGAGGCCGGCCCGATTCCGGCCGGCGTCGTGATTGATGCAACAAACGGAACGATCGACACCGTCCGTCTTATTTCGTGTTATTCGGCGCGGTGGGCCGGCCCCGGCCTGTACGTGATAGGCGCAGGCGGCGGTCCCGGCCCCTATGCGAACAACATTGAAATTCTTGGTGGAATGTACGCGGGAAATAACTATACAGTCGAAGGAGGCTATTCCGCGAGTCAACCATACGGTATCTACGTGGGAAATGGCGCGCAATACATCCGCATCGTAGGCACCAGCTGCATCGGGGAATACAGGTACATAACGATTGGCAAGGAGACTGAGTCACCGCACCAAGGTGTTGGAGTATATGTTGATGGCGGAGCATCAAATGTGATCCTAGGTGATTGTGATGTAACCGAGAATGCTACGAACGGTATCACGGTCAACGGGTCTACCAAGGCCGTCGCAAACGTTTTCATACGCGATTGCAACGCTAGCGGAGCTTGGGCTTACAATACCGCAATTAATGTGTCCGGGGCCGCGTCCAATCTGTCCAATATTGAAGTGACGGATTGCGCGGGCTACAATGATTTGAATGTCGAACTGTCGACCACAGGGCCAGGGAACAATCATAACTTCAACGGTGTGACGTATGGCTACTACGGCCCGGTCGTATTTTACACTAACAGCGGCGGTGGTTTCACCATTTCGGCGATTCAAATTCAAGGGTATGGAACTCATCTCACGTCGGGTGCTTTTACATTACCGCCAGGCTCAACGCCTTATGCGACGATCACGTACAGCGGTGCGGGACTGGCCCTTCCGTTCCTGATGATCGGACAGTAGAGGCAGGGAGGCTTGAGGAGTTTGTTCCGAGTGCGTCCCACCGCGCGACCGCGTCGGCGAAGGTAACCTGCCCGTGGTGAGACAATGTGCAGGTCGCTCTATCGGTAAAATAGGTGCGGTACGTGGAGAGGTGGCCGAGCGGCTGAAGGCGGCGGTTTGCTAAACCGTTATACGATGTCAAGTCGTATCGAGGGTTCGAATCCCTCCCTCTCCGAAGACCGCGTCGCGCAAAGGAGATGGAAAGAATGAGAGTCACCGCGCTGAGCAGCGTCCTGATGTTTTGCGCTGCAAACCTGGCGCTCGCGGCTTGCAATGGCGGGAACACGTCGCCGGCGAGCCCGCCGGTGACGCAAGCTCGCCATGCATCGGGTTCGGGCAGCTCGAGCCCAATTCAGCACGTGGTTCTTATCGTGCAGGAGAATCGCAGCTTCAACGACTTCTTTGCAACGTTTCCCGGCGCCGACGGCACCACCACTGGGCAGGCGGTCGCGAACCCGAACTGTAGTCCGCCGATCGCTGCCGGCCCGATCGCTTTGACGGAGATGCCACTCCTGTTGCCGCAGGATTTGAATCATTCATGGAAGACCGGGTACTCCGTCGCGCGCGACGGAGGCAACATGGATGCGTTCGACCTGGTTCAGCTTGGAGACGGCCAGTACGAGTGTTCCTATCCGTACCAGTACACGAATCCCGAGCAGATTCTGCCGTATTGGACAATGGCTTCGCAGTACGCCCTAGCCGAGCACATGTACACCACGCAAGGCAGCGACAGTTTTACGGCTCACCAAGACTTGATACGTGGCGGCACGATCGTCGCACCGAATGAAGCCATGGTAGACTTTCCGGGGTGCTCCGGCGGATCGTGTTACTGGGGTTGCAACGCGCCGCCCGGAACGCGCACCCATCTCATCACCAGTGCGAACGTTTGGGTTACCAAGAAACTGGGGCCGTACCCATGCTCGAAAGACTTCAAGTTTCGAGCGAAGTATAAAACGCTCGGAGATTTGCTCGATGCAAAGTCCCCTCCCGTGTCGTGGAAGTATTACGTTCCGCCAAGCAATACCGTCAACGGCAAGCTGCTTAGCGCGTTTCGGGTGATCTGGCCGGTGTACTCAGGGCCGGAGTGGACGACGAACATTTCCTCGCCGGAGACGAACATCTTCAACGACATTTCGAGCGGGCAGCTCGCATCGATGTCGTGGGTGATACCTGAGGAGAACAACTCCGATCATCCGGGCTCATCGTCCGACATGGGCCCACAGTGGGTTGCAAGCGTCGTTAATGCGATCGGGGAGAGTCAGTATTGGAACTCCACGGCGATCATCATCGTCTGGGACGATTGGGGCGGCTTCTACGACAACATGGGGGGAACGCTGGATAAATACGGCGGTCCCGGCGAACGCGTGCCGGCGATCATCGTGTCACCCTACGCCAAAGCCGGTTACATCTCGACCACGACGTATCAGTTTGGGAGCATCCTTTACTACATCGAGAAGAACTGGAATCTAGGATCGCTGCATACGACCGACACGGGCGTGAACAGCATCATCGATTGCTTCGATTACAGTCAATCGCCGATCCCGTTCCAGCCGATAGCTTCGAGCCTCGGTAAATCGTACTTCCTCCACGAGAAGCATTCGTACCGAGCGCCCGATAACGACTGGTAGCGTCATCGTCGCGCACAGGAGCGCGGCGCCACCTGAAAAAAAGGGTAAACCGCGGGATAGCGACGCGCGGTCGTAGCTCAATTGGATAGAGCAACAGGCTACGAACTTGTAGGTTGGGGGTTCGAGTCCCTCCGACCGCGCCATACCAACAAGGTCGTTGCAACGGTTGTCATTGACGCCGGGGTTTTGATATACTGCGGTGTCGAATTGGCGTCGTCGTGAGGGCTCGCCGGGCTCGGTAGCTCAGTGGTAGAGCAGGGGACTCATAAGCCCTTGGTCGTAGGTTCAAGTCCTACCCGAGCCACAACGAACAAAGGCCAGGTGGTATTTCATGTCAACGATTCCGTGCGATTTCTGCCCACATCCGGTGGATCGCGGTCAGATGGAGGAAATCGAGATCTCGCACTACGTCCCGGATAGTTCCGGCGAAGATCTCGCCTACGCACGTACGTACTTTTTTGGACACCCCGATTGCGTGCGTAAGTTTTATCGTACGCTCGTCGATCACAAGCTCGATCTCTTCAAGCACATTCCGAGCGCCGGCGCGCCACCGGATGCGTCGCGATAGCCGCGCCGCGTTGTGCGCCCGTAGCGTAGCTGGATAACGCACAGCCCTCCGAAGGCTGGGATCGGGGGTTCGAATCCCTCCGGGCGCGCACTCCCCGAATGGACCACGAACGCAGATGAGCGTCGACGAAGCGCACGTGAGGCGCGCGATTGCCCTCGCCGATCAGGCTGCGCGCGCCGGTGACGTTCCCATCGGTGCAGTTTTGCTCACCGGCGATTTCGTGTTCGAAGCGAAGAACGAAAAAGAATTGCGCAACGATCCAACCGCGCACGCCGAGATGTTGGTGCTGCGCGAGGCCTCGCAGCGTCGAGGCGCGTGGCGGCTTTCGGATGCGACGCTCTACGTTACCAAGGAGCCGTGCGTCATGTGCGCCGGCGCGATCGTTGCGGCACGGATCAAACGTCTTGTCTACGGCGCCAAAGATCCCAAAGGCGGGGCTGACGGGAGCGCCTTCGACGTGCTCCGCTCGACCAAAACAAATCATCGCTTAGAGGTCACATCGGGAGTCTTGGAAGGCGAAACTTCATCGCAGCTGCAGCGATTTTTCGCGACGCGGCGCGCGGGCGCTCAAGAAGGTATCAAGGACTGACCGTCCCAACCCACAGCCTCGGAGAGGTGGTCGAGTGGTTGAAGGCACCCGCCTCGAAAGCGGGCGAACGTGTTGAGCGTTCCGTGAGTTCGAATCTCACCCTCTCCGCCACGCGCTAGGCAGTGCGCGGAAGTTGCACGATGAAGCGCGAGCCGTATGGACTCGTGTCGAGCGCGATTGTGCCGTGCGCGCGTTCGACGGCGCGCTTGACGATGGCGAGACCGAGGCCCGATCCGGGGACGTCGCGCTGCGCGCCGCGATAGAAACGGTCGAAAACGCGGGAAACATCGCTCGACGGGATGCCCGGGCCGTGATCGGAAACCTCGATGACCGCACTCGAATCCTGGGCGCGTACGTGCACGCCGATGTCGCCGGCGCCATACTTCAGCGCGTTATCGGCCAGATTCGTAACGACGTAGCCGAGCTCGGTCGGATCGATCTCCGCGAGGATACCGTTCTCGGTTGAGACGGCGAAACGGCGTTCGGGGTGTGCGTCGGCGATCGGAGCAACGAGATCGGCCACCAATGTTCCGACGTCGATCGTCGTCTTGACCGTATCTGCGTCGGGACTTTCCCAGCGCTCGAGCAAGATGAGTTTGTCGATGAGCGAGCCCATGATCCGGCTTTGATCGTTCATGGTGTCGAGGATGTGCTCGCGATCGGCCGGCTTTTCAAAGCCGCCGCGACGCAGAATGGCGATGAATCCTTGTACGACCGTCAGCGGCGTTCGCAGTTGGTGTCCGGCATCGGCGATGAACTGCCGCATCGACAGGTTGGCGCGGTCGCGCGCGGCAAATGCGCGCTCCATTTGCTCGATTGCCCCGTTGTAGGCGACGGCCAGCGCGCCAAGTTCGTGACGCTCGTCGGCCGCGATCGGTTGCGGCGTCAGATCCCCCGAGGCAAAGCGGCGCAACGCGGTCGTAACATCGTCGAGCGGACTCAACGCTTGGCGTGTCAGCGCTCGCGCGATCAAGATGCCGCACCCGACGGCGATCAGCAGTGCCACCAGCAGCGGTATCAGAAATGCGCGGATCGTCGCGACCAGGGTGGCATCGTTCGCGTGAACGATGATGTAGACCGTGCCGACGTGCGCGTAGAGCGATTGCAGGCCGAATGCGGTCGCAAGGCCCAGGATCACGCGTGCCAACGGTCCGCGCGGATGCGGATCTCCCGATAGGTCCCCCCGCCGGCGGACCGCAACAACGGGGCGCGCGTCGCCGCGGTGCAAACGGTAGACGGCTACCCGCGTGTCGGCGTCGAGAAAGACGATTTCACTTCCGGTGCCCAGGAGCAGCCGCGACGCGAACTCCCCGCCGGCCCGCGCATTTGTCGGCGTGCTGGTTGCCAGTGCGGCCTCGAGCTGGCTCAAGGTGCCGCTCAGCTCGTTGGAGAGTGCGCGAGTGTAAAAACCGAACGCCAAGAGCGCTCCAGCCACCAGCACCGCGACCAACACGAGCGAGATTTCGATCGCTGCAAGCGTTTGAATCCGCCGGGCGAGCCGCGTGCTCACGAGGGCGTGGTCCGCAACGAATAACCGGCGCCGCGCAATGTGTGAATCAGTTTCACGCTTTCGCCGCTGTCAATCTTTGCCCGCAGAAAGGAAACATAGGTTTCGACCGTGTTGGGAATGACGTCTCGATCGACCCCCCATACGAGGTCGAGAAGCTCCGAACGCGTCAGCACCTCTTCGGCGTGCTCGGCAAAGACGCGCAACAGGTCGAACTCGCGTGGAGAGAGATCGATGCGCCGGTTGCCGCGATAGACCGAGCGGCTCGACGCATCGATGGTGAGATCGGCATACGTCAACCGCTCGTGATGCTCGATTCGAGGGCGCCGCAACAGCGTGCGCAGGCGCGCCACCAGTTCTTCCAAATCGAAGGGCTTGCCGACGTAGTCGTCGGCCCCCGCCGTAAAGCCGGCGATTTTCTCGGGCAGTTCCGTACGTGCGGTCAGCATGATGACCGGAGCGGTGGTCAAGGTCCGGATCTCCGGCAGGAGCGTAAGCCCGTCTTTCCCGGGTAGCATGACATCGAGCACGATAACGTCCGGGTCCCACGCTTCGAGAAGCGGAAAGGCGTCGGATCCGTCGGGCACACTGCGCACGTCAAAGCCGGCTTGCCCTAGCCCGTACTCGAGAAGTTCCCGCAAAGCGCGCTCGTCGTCGACCACGAGCACCCGAGCGGGGTTGACCGCCACGCCTGTTCTCAGATTCACTCCAGGACTAGAAAGTGAAGTTTTCGCTACAATCGAGTCAGCCATGAACCGCAGGAATCCCCTTCCGCGCTCGCTCCTAGGTCTCTTCGCGATGCTCGCCGCCGGCGGCTGCGGCGGACGGCCCGCTCCTGCTCCAACGGCCGCCGCGTACGTCCAAACCGCCGTCACGAGTTTCGGCTCGATCGAGCCGTCGCGTAGCTTGGCCGGGGTCGTGGCGCCCTATCAGAACGTGGCGGTGCAAAGCACTCTTGCCGAGCCTGCCGACGCCGTCTACGTTCGCGAAGGCGATACCGTTCATACGGGCGAGTTGCTCGCACAGCTGGACACGTCCGACCTGCAAGCGCAGCTTCAATCCGACCTTGCCACCGCCAACAGCAATCACGCCAACACCGTGCATACGGTCTATCAGGGTACCTTGACGATTGCGCAAGGCTACGATGCGCTGCGCACCGACCAGGCTGCTGTCCAACAGGCCCAACAGACCCTGAGCAACGATCAGAAGAACTTGCAGCGCGATCAGAACTTGCTCGGCCAGGGCTATGTGTCGCAGCAGGCCGTCGACGCGCAAGCAACGCTGGTCAAGAACGACGAACAGGCGCTCAACACCGCAAATGCCAACGTGGCCTCGGCTCGCTCGACGGTTCAAGCGAATGGCACGCTGTCGGGACAGGGACTGCAATCGGCGGCCGTGCAACAGTCGAGCGCGCAAGAAGACGTCGCCCTCGCGCAATCGCAACAAGTACGCGTCCAAATCGGCAAGGCGGAAATCGTTTCGCCGATCGACGGCGTGGTCGTGAATCGAAACATCAATCCCGGCGAGTATCCGGGCTCCCGTCAAATCTTTACGCTGCAGCAAGTCGATCCGATATACGCCGTGCTCCACGCTTCGAGTGAAGAGGTAGCGCGGATCGTCAATGGCGCCCCGGCTGCCATCCGTGCGGCCGACCTGACCGGACGCGCGAGCTTTACCGGGCGCGTGGTTGGAGTTCTCAATCAAATCAATCCCGGTTCGACGGATTTTCAAGTAAAGGTGCTGCTCGCCAATCCCGGCCAGCGCCTGCGCCCGGGCATGGTCGTGCAGGGCACGATCGCCACGCTTCCAATACGCGGCGTTCGCGTGCCGGTAACCGCCTTCACCGACGACAATCACGATGCCGTCATGGCGATTGAGGCCGACGATACGGTGAAGACCGTTCGCGTCAGCGAGATCGGCACGGATGGGACCGTTTCGGTGGTGAGCGGCGTGGCAGCCGGAGCGCGTATCGTGAGCAACGGTCAGATGAGCTTGGGCGACGGCGAAAAGGTTTCGTTTCGCCAGTGAAATTCAGCCTTACCCGGCTCTTCATCAAGCGGCCCACACTCGTCTTCGTCATCGTCGCTTTGATGATGTTTGCCGGTGTTTTGTCGACGATGACGATCGTCAAGGAGCTCTATCCTGACGTTTCGCAGCCGACGGTCACGATCCAGGTAGGGTACAGCGGCGCATCGGTTACGGAGATGCGCGACAACATCGTTCAACCGATCGAACAGAGCCTTTCCGGCACCGCAGATTTGCAGACGGTGAACTCGGTCGTGCAGCAGGGCCAAGCTTCGATCAGCGCGATTTTCGACATCAATTCCGACACGGCGACGGACCTTGCGCTGACGAATAAGGCGATTCAAGCCGCCGAGAAGTATTTGCCCACGAATCTCACCCCGCCGACGGTCAACCTCTACGACCCGACGCAATCGGTCGTCGTAACGCTTGCCATTTATTCGCAAAAACTCTCGCTCTCGCGCCTGGCCCTGTACGCACAAAATGTCATCGCTCCGGCGCTGGAGCAAGTTCCCGGCATTTCGTTCGCCAACGTCGGCGGTCTGGTGACGCCGGCCTATGAGGTCGTCGTCGATCCGGTCCGCCTGGCGGCCGCGAACCTGACCCTGAACGACGTGGTCAACACGCTGCAGCAAAACAATCAGCGCGTCCCGGGTGGCTTCGCCTACGAGCCCAATCGTCAGACGACGATCGACGTGCGCGGCGACATTTATAACCTCGACACGGTCCGCAACCTCGCAGTCATTCCGACCGGCGGCACGAGCGGATCGGGGCTCGCAAACTCCACTGGGGCGCAAGTGGAGAGTTATTTCGGCGGAGTTTCGGCGTTGCCGGGCGTTATTAACCCCTGGAGCGCCACTAATGCTGTCGTTCGGGTCGGCGACGTCGCAACGGTGACCGAAAGCTACGAACCGCGGCTGCAATACGCGCAGATCAGCGGCCGGCCGGGCCTTTTCATGCAGATTCAAAAGGACGCGACCGGAAGCGAGGTGACCGCCTCGACGAACGTGCTTCGCGCCTTGCCGCAGGTTGAGCGCCAGTTCCCCGAGATCAGCTTCCGCGTCATCAACGTCCAATCAAAATTCACCGAGCAGCAGATCGACGCGGTGACTCGGACGCTGATGCTCGCGATTCTGCTCACCGCCGTGGCGATGATTTTCTTTCTGCGGTCGTGGCGCAGCGCGATTGTGGTCTGCGTTTCGATCCCGACGTCGCTCGCGATCGCGATCGCGGCGATGAAGGCGATGCATCTCACGATCGACACGATCTCGATGCTGGGCATGTCGTTGGTCATTGGGATTCTCGTCGACGACTCGACGGTCGTGCTCGAAAACATCGAGCGGCACTTTACCGAGCTCAAACAGCCCCCGGCAGAGGCCGCGGTCAGCGGCCGCGAGGAGATCGGTGCCGCGGCGGTCGTCATCACCCTGGTCGACGTCGTCGTTTTTCTGCCGATCGCTTTCATTCAAGGCCAAGTCGGCCGCCAGATCTCCGAGTTCGCAATCGTGGTCGTCATTTCCACGCTCACGTCGCTCTTCGTCTCGTTCACCATCACGCCGACGCTTGCCGGATTGTGGGCGCTGCGCTCGCATTGGAAGCCGTGGCGCATCGTCGACTGGTTCGGGCGTAAGTTCGACGACGCGCGAACGTGGTATACGCAACGGGCCCTTCCCTGGAGCCTCGACCACGGGCGGCTCGTCGCGCTTTTCTGCGGTGGTACCTTCGTTTTGGCGCTGGGCATGGTTGCCGTCGGCCTCGTCGGCGAAGAGTTTATTCCGCCGGTCGACCGCGGCGAGATCTTCATGCAGATGATCTATCCGATCGGAACGCCGATTCAAACCGTTAGCCGCGGCGTCTTCGCCGTGCAGCGGAAGATACTCCAAGCTCCCGACGTCTTCGCGAACACCGCGGTCTCGGGTGCTTATGCCGCGTCATTCGGTGGCTTCGTATCGCAGAGTAACGTGGGCCAGGTACACGTTTGGCTGAAGGATCGGCGCTCGCATCCAACCGCGTGGTGGGTGCAGCAGTTCCGCAAGGTCGTTTCGCAAACGCTGCCGCGCGGCGTGCAGTCGGTCGTCGTTCCGGCAACGTCGACCGGCGGCGGGAACGCGCAGCCAATCGACTTTCTTGTAACCGATGTTACGGGGGGCGATCCGACCCCCTACGCTCAACAGGTAACGCAGCTCTTGAGCCGAGTAAAGGGCGCGACCAGCGTCAATAGCACGGGGACGGAGCTGGGTCCCGAAGTCTCGATTCAGTTCGATCGCAATAAAGCGCAAGCGCTTGGCGTCGATCTCGGCCAGGCTGCCGAAGCCGCGGGCTCCGCCTTCGGCGGAAACGTGGCGACGCAGTTCGAAACGACCGCCGGCCTCGAGCAAGTGCAAGTGATCTATCCGCAGTCGTACCAAACCAGCCTCGACATCCTCAAATCGGTCACGGTGCGTTCGACGAGCGGTGCGATCGTTTATTTGGGCGACATCGCGCGTTTCGTTTCGACGCCCACGGCGCCGCTAATCACGCGGACGAATCGCAACAACGTGATTCACGTGGATGCCAACTACCTGCCCGGCTCGTCGCTATCGGCTGTCGAAGCGGGTTTGCTCAAGCGTCTTCCGTCGCTGCATCTTCCACCGACAATCGTCGTGCGGCCGGCTCCGCTCGGCCAGCAAGATTTCATGCACCAGACTTTGGTGGGCATCGGCTTGTCGATGATCGTATCGGTGATCCTCGTGTATCTTTTGATGGTCGCCCTTTACAACAGCTACGTCTCTCCGTTCATAATTATTTTCTCGGTACCGGTGGCGGCCATCGGTGCGATCGGAGCGCTCTTTCTCACGCATCGCACCCTCAATCTTTTCTCCTTGATCGGCACGATATTGCTCATCGGGATCGCGACGAAGAACGGCATTCTGCTGGTGGACTACGCCAACACGCTGCGCGCGCGCGGCCTAGATAAGCTTTCGGCCATTAAGGAGAGCGCGCACACGCGATTCCGCCCGATCATCATGACCAGCGTCTCGGTCGTTGCCGGAAATATACCGCTGGCCCTCTCACTCGATCCTGGCGCTTCGTCGCGCTCGAGCCTCGGCATCGTGGTCATCGGCGGCGTTTTGAGCTCGCTAATCTTGACGCTCGTGCTCATTCCGAACATCTATTTATGGGTCGCGCCCAAAGATCAGCCGTCGCCGAACGGCGAAGCGCATCCTGGACCCGAACCGCTGGCTTTACAAACTCACGCCGTGCCCGAGCTGCCGGCCGCGACGTAACCTCACGGCGACGGCGCCGACGATGGCGCCGGCGTCCCCGCCAGTCGCGGATCGGGTGGCTCGCTCGGGAAGGCGATGTCGTGAAATGTTACGTCAGCGATGATCTTATAGGTAAGAAATGCGACGTGCATGGTTTGGCTGAACGTGCCGTGCACGATAACCCAGTGCCCGTCGAGCAGTGAATAATCGAGAGAGAATGACTCATCGCCGGCGCCGGCGACCCGCATCTCGATGTGCGACGGCAAATGACTCGTGCCATCCTCGACGACGTCGGATGGATAGAGTCCTTGCGCCACGCGGGGCGTCGGATCGATCAGCAGATGGATCGCGGTATCGGTAGAATCGCTCGCGTAGTGCGCAGCCCAGTAACTGTTATACGGAACCACTACATTGACGCCCGGGTCGGGGCCAGGTATCGACAAAAAGAACGGCGCGCCACGGTCGAGCGTGATGTCGACGCGTTTGAGATTGGCAAAGTAGCCGAATTTGAAGTTCGAGAGCGGATCGAAATAGGCAACGATCGGGAAGGCCTGCCCGGCACGCTCCGAGCCGTTGGGAAGATCTTTCATGACCGCGAAATTATCGGCGATCCGAACGGCGATCGAGCGGTCGATGTCTTGCGCCCGTCCGAGCGTGGGCGCGCTGACGTGGGTGTGCTCGATGTAGGTCATGTACGTCGGCGGATTGGCCTGATAGAACGCGCTGGTACGGTTAATCAGCATCGCGAAGGCAAGGTCGGCGGTCATCATGACGTCGCCGTTCTTTCGGCGGCGGGAACGAAAGTACCGGTACGTTAAGTCGTCCTCGATGGCTATTGAAGTAAACGAACCGCTCGTCGAGAGGGTCGTCGCGCTCCGGCGCGCGATTCATCGTCGCCCAGAGCTTGGCTTCGAAGAGTTCGAGACGGCGGCGCTGGTCGAGCGCGAGCTCGATATCTTGGGAATCGAGCATCGGCGCGTCGCCAAAACCGGTATCGTCGCGCGTATCGTGGGCGGCCGCGCCGGACGCGTCGCCGCGTTGCGCGCCGACATGGATGCGCTACCGATCGGAGAGCGAAGCGGCGTATCTTTTTCATCTGAGGTCGACGGCAAAATGCATGCTTGCGGACACGACGCTCACACCGCAATGCTGCTCGGTGCCGCATGCGCGTTTGCGGAGATGAAGAACGAGCTCGCCGGTAGTGTCGTCCTCATCTTCCAACCGGCTGAAGAAGGACCGGGCGGAGCACTGCCGATGATCGAGGAAGGCGTCCTCGACGATCCGCGCGTCGACGCAATCGCGATGTTGCACGTCGATACTCGCCTCGATGTGGGCGTCGTCGGCATCACGCCCGGTGCGGTGAACGCCGCTGCGGACGAGTTCTACGTGAGCATTCGAGGATCGGGCGGACATGGCGGCTATCCGCACACGGCCATCGACGCCATTCCGGCGGCAGCCGCAATGGTACTTGCCCTGCAAAACGTCGTGGCGCGCGAAACGGATCCGCTCGCGAGTGCCGTCGTCACGGTCGGAACCATCGCGGGCGGATATCGCAACAACGTCATCGCCGACGACGTAACCCTGGGCGGGACGCTGCGTTCGCACGATCCCGAGGTACGCGAGGCGCTCGAAACGCGGTTGCGACGAATCGTTGCCGGCGTTGCGACGGCATACAACGTTGGTGCGGAGGTGCGCATCGTGCGGGGTTATCCGCCGGTACGGAACGACGCGCAACTCGCCGAGCAGTTCGCGCAGTACGTGCGCGAGCACAGCTCGCTACGCGTCGAGCGACCGGCAGCGACGATGGGCGCAGAGGATTTCGCCTATTTCGCCGATCGGGTGCCTGGGCTTTTGATTCGGTTAGGTGTCCGGAGTGAGGCATCAGGCGCGGTGCATCCAGGACATAGTGCGCTCTTTCGCATCGACGAAGCGGCGTTGCCGCTGGGCGTGACGACCTTGGCGCTCTTTGCAAAGGCAGTCGCAGCCGGCGAAATTCGTTCATAAGCATCCACAATTCGTTGTGGATATCGCCGCGAAAGGATACGATTCTCGCGCGGAAAAGTAGCTTTGATATGGCCGTTAGCGATAATGCAATTGCTCGAAATCTGCAAACGCACAGCGCCAGTCTCGATCTCAATTGTTCCGCCGAGGAGGCATTCGCGCTACTCTGCGCCGTCGAGAAATGGCCGGTTTGGTTGGCATTTTTGCGCAGCGCGCGCCGCGGTGCGAACGATCGCGAATTGAGCGTCGGGAGCGAGGTCATCATTCGTTCGTGGCTGCCGGGCGAAGAAGAAGAGCTGTATGAAGTCGACGGTCTCATCGCGAATTACCGCCTCTCGCTGGTGGGCGCGTACTCGCTGCGACGCAGCTTCGAGTTTCGCATCGAACGCCGCACCTCGTGCTCGAAGCTCCACGTTCGACTGGCCTACCCTGCGTATCATGGGCGTTTCGGAACTCTGCTCAACCGCTGGCAGCGAGGGCGCAAGGTGGCCAACGCGCTCGACGATTCTTTGGTGCACTTCAAGGGCCTCGTCGAGTACAAGCGCGACGACCCCGTGCTGGCGGACTTCTAGCCGCTAGCACTCATTGACCCAGAGTGCTAAACTCCGTTATACTCTGAGGATGCCGCTCTATGACTATGCCTGCACGGCGTGCGGGCGGGTCCACGAAGTCCGACACGGCTTCGACGAGACCTACGATCGGCCGTGCGAGTCATGCGGTGCGCCGATGCGCCGCGTTTTCAATCCGGCCCCCGTGCTCTTCAAAGGCTCGGGCTTCTATGTGACCGACTCCCGCCGTTCGAGCGCCACGGGGACCAAGAGCGACAAGCCCAAGGACGAAACGAGTACGCCGAAGGCCGAATCGACCAAGGCCGACGCGACGAAGGCCGAAACGCCGGCGGCATCCGGCGACGCCTCGACCCCGTCAAAAGCTTCAGGTTCCGCCGCCTAGCCCTTCTGGAGCTCGTCCAAGGCGCTGACGAAGCTCGGGAAGCTCACATCCAGGCTCTTAGCGCTATCGATACGGAGCGGGCCGGACGCACAAGCCAGAATGGCAGCGGCCATAGCGATCCGATGGTCGTCGTCGGTCTGAACTATCGTGCTTCGCGGATTGGCGCTGCCTCCGGCTATTCGCAACGTGCCGGCGTCGTAGGCCACTCCGACGCTCACGGCGCCCAGCAGCCGCTCGATCCCGGCGATACGGTCGGATTCCTTCGAACGAAGCTCCGAGACGCCGGCGATGCTCGTGGTGCCCGGCGCGAAGGCGGCGGCGAGTGCCAAAAGCGGGATCTCATCGATCGCGCGCAACGCCAGGTCGCGATTAATGTTCGTCGGCCCGAGAGGCCGATGCTCGACCGCGATATCGGCAACCGGCTCCCCCGAAATCGTGCGTTGATTTCGAAGCTCGATGCCCGCTCCCATGGCTCCGAGCGCCTCGAGAAGGCCGGTGCGCGTCGCGTTCACGCCGACATCGCGAACGAGAATCGCGCTACCGGGTGTAATCGCGGCGCCGGTGATAAAAAACGCGGCTGCGGAAAAGTCGCCGGCGACATTGACGACACCTCCGCGTAAGGGCGCGGCGCTCACCAGCGTAACGCTGTGCTCGTTCCACTCAATGTCGGCACCGAGGTAGCGCAAAAGGCGCTCGGTGTGATCGCGCGATCCGCGGTCGCCGTCGACCCGCAACCCGACCCCGCCGAAGAGCCCTGCGAACAGCAAGGCCGTCTTTACCTGCGCCGATGGCGTCAACAGAATGAAGTGCCGCGTCTGCACCTCGGGGGTTCCGCGTAACCTGACAGGCAGACGTCCATCGGTCGTTTCGATCCGCGCGCCGAAGGCGCGTAGTTGCGCGGCAACCGGCTCCATCGGACGCCGGCGCAATGAGGCGTCCCCGTCGAAGCCGACCGGCAGATTTGCACCCGCGCAGAGCCCGAGCAGCATCCTCACCGTCGAACCGGAGTTCATGCAGTCGAGCGCTGCCGAGGGTGCGACCAAAGCTCCGCCGCGTACGACAACGCGCCCGTTTTCGGTTCGAACGCTCGCTCCCAGCGCGTTGAGAGCCTCACGCGTCGCGCGCACGTCGCGTCCTGGGTTGAGGTTGGCGATATGCAGCGGCGCTTCACAGCGGGCACCGGCGATCAACGCTCGATGGGAGATCGACTTATCGCCGGGAACGCCGATGCTGCCGCGCAACGGTCCGGGACGAAAAATTAGCCCGTTTTCAGGCATATTTACTCGATTTCAGACAAGGAGTCCATCATCATGCTGTAGCAAGCAGCGCGAAGTATTTCGTCACGCGCGGCTAATTTTTCTATACGAAAGGAACTAATGAATAAACTAGATTTGGTGCGCTCGGCGGTCGACCGCCTCGACCTTGCGCGCAAGGACGCGGTGGCGCTGATCGACGGCGTCTTCGAGGATATCCAATCGGCGTGCATGGCCGGAGAGGCCGTCAAGATTCCTGGTTTCGGCCAGTTCAAGGTACGCGATCGCGCGGCGCGAATGGCGCGCAACCCGGCAACGGGCGAGCAAGTCAAGGTTCCCGCGAAGCGAGTCTTCAAGTTTTTGCCCGCGAAGGCGCTCAAGGAAGCCGTCATGTCGAAACGTGGCAGCCGCGCCGGAACGCGCAAAAAAGCCGGAGCGAAATCGACTGCGCGCAAAGCGCCCGCGACGAGCCGTAAGCCGGCCGGCCGAAAGCGGCGCTAATCGGAAACGGGATATACGCGCGCAAACGCTAATCAGTAGCGCTTCCCCCGCTTTGAGGAGGTAAGATGCGACGTCTATCCCTAGCGCTATCGGCGCTACTTTTTGTGCTCGCTGCTGGTTGCAGCGGCGGCACCCCTACGACGCCGAGCGCCGGCACGTCGTCAGCGTTCGGTTCGGCTGGGACGCAAGTTCGTAGTATCGATTACGGCAAGCCGCGCGTGCTTTCGCTCTTTCGCACCCCGCCGTATCCCCCGCGGCCGACGCACAAGATCACGGCCGCACTGCGTGCGCGAGCCCGCAAAGCGGGTTGGCAGCCGGTGGTGACGGTGCCGTCGTTCACGCAGGGACCGTCGACGGAACTGCTCATGACCGATGGGAGCGTGCTGGTCGCGGACCTTTGTACGCCGAATTGGTTCAAGCTCACGCCTGACCAGAACGGCAACTACACGACCGGAACGTGGTCGAAGATCGCCGCGATGCCGTCGACATACGGCCCGCTTTACTTCGCCTCCGCCGTGCTGGCCGACGACAAAGTGATCGTCCAAGGCGGCGAGTACAACTTCTGCAAAGGCGCTGAAACGACTCTTGGCGCGATCTACGATCCAGTTGCCAATAGCTGGAGCGCCGTCAGCGGACCGAGCGGCTGGAGCCAAATCGGCGACGCTCAGAGCGCCGTCCTCAGCAATGGAACGTACATGCTCGGCAACTGCTGTTATAAGGAGCAGGCGCTGTTGAATGAAGCGTCGATGAGCTGGACGATTATTGGAAACGGCAAGCAGGATACGAATAGCGAGGAAGGATGGACGCTGCTTCCCAACGGCGACGTGCTGGAAACGAACGTCTTCGATCCGCCCTACGCGCAAGTCTATAATCCAACAGCGAACGCTTGGCAATCGGCGGGTCAGACGCCGGTCAGCCTCGTCAGCTCGAACGACGAGATCGGTCCCCAAACGCTTCGGCCGGACGGAACCGTTTTTGTGGCGGGTGCCAACGGCTATTCCGCCGTCTATAACTCCAAGACCGCGGCCTGGACACAAGGCCCGACATTTCCAGTCGAGGGCGGACAGCAGCTCGCGGTCGGAGACGGCCCGTCGAGTTTACTCACCGATGGATCCGTGCTGATTGCGGCGAGCCCCGTCTATTATCCACCCTCATACTACTTTCTCTTCAACGGAAAGAAGCTCAAGAGCATAACGGGCCCACCCAACGCGCCGAACGATTCGTCGTATGCCGTTCGTCTCTTGGTGCTGCCGACCGGGCAGGTCTTAGAGACCGATGGCTCGACCGACATCGAGATTTACACGCCGAAGACAACGGGCGGCGCGCGTTACGCGCCGCACATCACGAGCGTTCCTACGACGCTCACTCACGGCACCACGTATCAGATCCAGGGCCGGCTCTTCAACGGCATGTCGCAGGCGAACTTCTACGGCGACGACGATCAGCAGGCGACAAACTTCCCGCTGGTGCGAGTCACGAACGGTTCGACGGGACACGTGTTCTATTGCCGCACTCACAATCACAGTTTCATGGGCGTTGCGTCACCGAGTAAAGTCTCGACGATGTTCGACGTTCCTAAAACTATCGAGAAGGGATCGAGCAGCTTAGTGGTCGTCGCCAACGGAATCGCATCGCCGGCGGTCAGCGTAACGATCAAGTAACCTCCGCCGGACGGCGCTAGAGGAAACGGGCCCGCGGTTGCGGGCCCGTTTTGTCGTTGTTACTTCGTGCAGTCGAGGTGAACGCGGAAACTTGGATCGCTCACCGGAAAATGAACGTGAAACTGCTGCTCGCGTTCGGCCAAATCCGTAAAGCCCACGAGAGACCGTATTGAGCGCCCCCGGCGCGATGTGCTTGTCGGCAACGAAGTTCGTGAAGGCGTTGCCGCCATTGTAAATGTTGTAGCTCGAGTCATCCGACATGATGAGATCGACGCCGTCGCCGTTCACGTTCACTCCGGTCTGCACCGGATCTAGTTCGCGGTTGGTGCCGTTGCGAAGCTGCGCACGGATGGTGACACGTCAAAAAGCAGCTCGTTGATGCAGCCTTCGGCCGACGAGCGTTGATACGCGCCACCGGGGACGGGCGTTGCGGCGGGTGCGCTGGCGAGGGTCTGCGCGGAGACCGGGCTTGCGGTCAGCTCCTTTTCCTTAGTTGACTGCAAAGCAGCCGAGTGAGTGTAGTCTTGCCAGAGGGCATTATCGGATGGCCCCTCGCTTTCGCGCAACCCCCTAGCGCGGCTCAAACAGCCTTCCTAACCAAGCTTTAGTTTGCTGCCCGGCGAAGCTAGCTGCCAATGTCAAAACTCGCGAGTCGGGCGCGTTTGGCGGGCTTCGGGGTGGCAGCAGCAATCCTCGCCGCCACGCTCTGCGGGGCGAGAATCGCGCAAGCGCAGACTGCGGCCGACGTGGCCGCTGCCGTCGATAAGACGTGCGCCGTCATGTCTGGTGAACGCAAAGCCGACAGCCAGACTCTTCAGTACTTGCTGCTGCTGGACGAGGATCTTGCCGACGCGAATCCCGTTGCGGTCGCCCTCTACCGCGGGGTCGTCCATCAATGTCCCAAAGCCTATCTTTCGTACGAACAGCGCAAACGAACGAGCAATCCTTTCGCGAATTCCGGACTCGTGAGCGGTACGCAAACGGCGCTGACGTCGGGTGCCTCAAGCTCGGCCGGTCATTCAACTCCGGCGGTCTTCGCGATGCGATGTCGCGGTCACGGCGGCATGGCGTCGGCGCAAGGCCTTACGTTGACGGTTCGCTTCGAAAAAGCCGACCATCCAGCCGTGCAGAGCCTCTTGCCGGGTCAATGCTCCTGGCTCGATCGCGGAGTGCGCCCGAACGAACCTTCGATCATCTCGGTTCCACTCGGCAGCGCCGCCGAAGCACAGAACGGCGTCGCGCAGATCAATGCCGGCGGAACGTGGACGTTCTGGGTTTATAACGCGAATGGGTCGTTCCGTGCGACCGAAGTTGCGAAGGGTACTCCGGCCAAGCCGTAGCGACGCAGCGCCACGATGCGCTCTTACGCAAAGCCGCCCGTACGAAATCGATTTCCGAAAAAGACCTGACGCGATGATTACTCACGTTATTTATCTTGTGCGTGCAACGACACGCAATTGATGGAAGTCATTGCACCCACATCACCTTTAGAATAACTTCTCAAAAAATTGTATTGACGACCTCGCAAACGCACGCGTAGACTGATTCAAATAGCTACGGTTGCGGAGGTTCGAGAGCATGAATGCGACGCGGTATACGACCCTTCTCTCGGTGCTGGCGTTCGTTGGATGTAGCCAAAATTCTGACGTTTCTCCGCCTGCGACTCAGGCAGGTGCGTTGCATGATGCTACGATCGGCTCGGCGCCGTCGGCGCAGCACGCACGTAATAATCTACGTAGTTTAGACGGTTCGTCGTCGAAGATCACCCATGTCGTGATTATCTTTCAGGAGAATCGGACGACGAACAATCTCTTCAACCTCCTTCCCGGAGCGGATACGTCCACGACGGGCAGAAATTCGCAAGGCCAAATCGTTCGACTGCGGCCCATATCGATGACGGCGCCGTACGATATCAGCCACACGCACACGGCATTTACGACGGAGTACGCCGATGGCGCGATAAACGGCTTCGATCAAGTGTTTTCGAAGTGTTTGCAACCCTCGGGCTGTCCGCCCGCGAACGTGCGCGCTTACGGATTTGTCCCGCGTTCCGAGGTCGAGCCATACTATACGATGGCATTGCGTTATACGTTTGGCAAGAGAATGTTTCAGACAAATCAAGGCCCGAGCTTTCCCGCCCATCAGTACATTTTGAGCGGGACGTCGACGGTCAGCGACGGCTCGACCCTCCTGGCTTCTGAGAACCCCCGCACGCCGGCGGGCGATCCGACCGGGGGCTGTGATTCACCCGCCGGATCGCTGGTTACGCTGATCGATCCCTATGGTAACGAAAATCAAAGCACCTATCCGTGCTTCGACCGGAACTCGCTGATTCAACTCGTGGAAAATGCATCGTTGAGCTGGCGCTACTACCAGGCCGGCACTGGGCCTGGACTCTGGCATGGCCCCGACGCGATTCAGCCGGTTTATAGCAGCTCGCAGTTTGCGACCGACGTCGTTTCACCGCCTTCGCAAATCCTCAATGACATTCCGGCGGGTCAGCTTGCCAATGTCGTCTGGGTGACGCCGACCGATGCCGAGTCGGATCATGCGGGCGGCACGGACGGGACGGGGCCTTCGTGGGTCGCGTCGATCGTAAATGCAATCGGCGAAAGCTCGTATTGGAATAACACGGCGATCTTCGTGACCTGGGACGACTGGGGCGGCTGGTACGATCCGATCGCGCCGAAGCAGTACACCTCGTACGAGCTCGGCTTCCGCGTTCCGCTGCTCGTCATCTCTCCGTACGCCAAGCTGCACTACATTTCGCCCGTGCAACATGAATTCGGAAGCATCTTGAAGTTCACGGAAGAGACCTTCAACTTAGGATCGCTCGGGACGACGGATCAACGCGCCGACGACCTCGCCGACTGCTTCGACTTCAATCGGCCGCCTGCTAAGTTCAGTCCGATTCCCGCCTCCCGGTCACGCGAGTATTTCCTCAAGCATCCAGGTCCGAAGAAACCGCCCAGCGACGATCTCTAATACGGCGCACAGCGCTGGGATGAACGAAACGTCAATCGGTTCGTCATGAACCGATTGACGTTACAACATTATCAATAGCATCTGAACGAGTGCCTTTCCCGTCAAGAAACGGCTGCCAATGCTGGGCCAACGTTTCACCATAATCCTTCCATGGACCGCTCCATAGGTCGAGTGCATCGGCGGCCATTTTATACTTCGCGTTGCCTAGCTGGCGCCGCGCGACCGCGCCGGCTGTGTAAAAGATAAATGCATGCCATAATCCCGCCGGTTCATGCACGCCAAGTCGGGTAGCCGCATCTTCGATTCCGCGGCCGATGGCTCCGTAGCCGGGCGTTACGACGGTATGCGAGGCCTCGTGAAAGAGCAGTTCCAACGAAAGTTCGCCGCGGTTTGGAACCGACTCATGGGTGACGGCGTTGCGAAGACCGCGCGGTGAGATGAATATTTGGATCGGATCTGTGTTGGTATAACAGCCGGCCCAATTTGCGAACGTGGTCACGTCTACGCGAAATGGTCCCACGGGGAAAGGGTCACCGTAGGCCGCCTGGAGTGATGCCGTCATTGCCGGCGATACCGTGGCCGCGCGCTGTTCGATTTCGGTAATCCATTGGCGGTTCAGGCGGTCGTCGACGGGCCACTGAGTCTTGCGATACACGTCGGCCGCAGCTAACAGCGCCTCGACGAGCGGCGGGTGTAGCGCGGGGCCAGTCGCTGGCAGGGCCTCGTCGGCGATCGTCAGCGCAGCTGCGATGCGTGGCATCGGTGGGTCCAGCAAGTCGAAATCCGCGTAAGGCGCGTAACCATCGACTGCACGAGCCCATTGCGAACCTTGCTCCGCACTGAGTTGCATTTCGTGTAGCGATGCAAATGCAAGAGCGTTCCAGGAACTTCCGCCGGGCTGCAGCGGCGACCGTCGTTGCACTGCGGTGGCCTGCGCCTGCATGAAAAGGCGGTGATGCAGATTGACCCAAAACGAACTCTTAAAGTCGAAGGTCAGAGCCGTTCCATGCGCTGCTCCGCGTAGCGCCGCAAATGACGCCATTGAACCCATGCCGAGAACGAACGCTTTCCGCGAGAGCTTCATGATTTAGAGATTCAAGCTTAGTCCACAGAAGGCTTTTCTCAAGGTGCCGTAGGCGTCGTCTAAGGTCTGGTATCCGCAGGCGGACCTTGGGTCCGTGTACTCGACCATCTCGAGGGCGGATATTAGCTCACGTCACCGACTCACTAACGCGCGATGGCCCCCACCGTATTGACGAAGCAGCGCGTGACACCGCGAAAGAACACTAGCGCGCCGCGCTTAAGCGTGGGTGTGCCGCATCGAGCCGCCAGTCTCTAGCTGCTTTCGACCGCCTGTTCCGCGGCGCTCTAAACGACCCCATTCTGCAAGTCAAACGGTCATCTGCGACACGCGGCACATACCGCGCCATAGGAGAAGGCTCCTTGTAAACAATTCGCGTCACGCCTATTGGACGCCGAATAGTGTATCCGGGCGCGAATGTGTGCTTTTGGTCGTTATAACACGTGCTGATCAAGAGATCCGGGTAGGCTAAGATCACCAACTGCAAAGTATTGTCCTCCGTTAGGACGGCATAAGAGCTAGTATAGCTCTTAGAGAAGCCGAAAGCGTACGCGGAAATGAGGAAAAAACAAGCGATATAAAACACGTAGAAAAACGATGGGCTGACCCGCGCGGACATAATTTCGCCTGGTCGCAAACGCAGTGAAAGCTGACGCAGGCGGACGCGTGCTTTTCGAATCCTGGTGATCCTGCGCTCTTGTTCCTTGGATTGCGGCGCGGCGTTCAGAGCTGAAAAGTACTTCTTTCTGTTGCCGCGAAGCTGCCGCAGCAGCACCCCCATTCGGAGCGGCGACAACGCAATCGCCAAGACAATAAGTGGTGTCAAGGCAACAATAGCCGCTGCAAGATCGTTAAGGATGTTCAAAGGGAAGTATTCGTGTGCTACGTGCCAAGAGATACCATTTAGGAGTGAGACGCCCACTAGCAAGAGCGCGGCGAACGTAATATCGAACTGCAGGACTACCAGCGAGCGTTGCGATCGGCGAAGGCTCGTCCGCTTTTGCATGTATATCGCAGGCAAGAACAAAACCAGAAGAAGGAGCAAGAGTACGCCAGATGTTATGATCGTAGACGTCGGAATCTCAAGCAATGTTATTGGCAATTGGTACCGATTTATTTCGCCTAGTTGCTCTAAGGTCGCCGCGGCGGTTGACGCACCAATAAATAGAGTAATAACGGCTGCGAGGTCGACGATCGGTCTTACGCCCATCCGACGACTCGAATACTCCGGCCTTCTCATTTTTAATCTCCGATGGCATCGGACGCCGACGGCGCATGGTTCGCCGATCGTGCCAGGCGCTCTTCAGCGGCCCGCAGCGCCACGGTGGTTAGTCAGGGCGCCGTTACCAATTCGTCACCAATTGTCCGGTTTTCGGCCCGATTTCGTGCTCAAGTCTTATGGGGAAGGTGGGAGTCGAACCCACATGAGTTGCCTCGGCCGCTTTTGAGGCGGCTGCGTCTGCCATTCCGCCACTTCCCCGCGAAGCTACGGCTGATTCGCGTCGACGAGGCGCTGTGCCTCGGCAGCCTCGTGAGCGCTGTGAAAGCCAAGCCGAAGCTGGATCGAACGGCGCGCGAAAATGAGCGTCACCAGCTGCGCGCCGCGCGTGGGCCGCACATCGAATCGCGCCACGTCGCCCGCGCGCCACTGCAGCAACATAAGCCGTTCGCCGTGCAGTATTCCGAGCGCCGATCGCGTGCTCGAGATCAACAGCCGGTCCCCAGGAGCGAATGCAAAACCCGAGATGCTTTCCAAGCGTGCCGTCGAGCGCAAATCGTGAGGTGCGAACTCCTCGGCAACAATCAGCTCGCCGCTCCCGCCGCGGAGCGTGAGCGTGCGTTTGAAAACCCCGCCGCCAACCGGCAGATCGGGCGCATCATACGAGCATATTGTCTGCTGCGCGGTCAATGCATCGAGCCGGCTGCACTCGTACGCGCGATTGAACGTTCCCGCGGTAAGCGGATGCGTGTACGCCGCGATGAAATCGCGCGCCGAAACCGGTGGCGGCGGATCGGTTGCGTCGCGCAAGAGCCCGATGCTGGTTGCCGCATTGCCGCTGCCCTCACTAAACTCCGCAATTCTTGCGCCGGCGAAGGGAGCGAAAACGATGCGCAAATGCGAGTTTGCGATTACGGTTCCATCGGGATCATCAAACGGCGGCGCCCCTGCGAGCACAACAGCAGGTCGAACGCTCGGAGCGGCAGCGACCGCGCCAACCGGAATGACGCGCGCACCACGCGCCGGCACCGAAAACGCAGGAACGACAACTGGACCTCGCCCCAGCGGTACGACGACTGAGGCAACTCGGCGCGCAGCGCCATTCGGATTGATTGCCACGACGAAACCATACGAACCGTCGTCGGCGAGCAACACACTCACGTTTGCCGGTTTGAGCTCGTGGCGCGCCACGGGCACCGCCGCTGCAACGAAAAAGAGTCGCCGCGCTCTCTGCAGCGCGCGTAGCTTGCGAAGTCCCGATGGCGACATTCGTCGCTCGAGCGCCGTCGACAAAACCAGCGGAAGAAGATGTGGTGCAGTGCGAAGTGCGCGATCCTCATCGGCGAGATCGACGAGCGTGCAGGTCAGGCCACGCGCGTTACAGGCCCGTTGTGCCGCCACGGTCGCAACGCCAAAGTTGCTAAAGTCGGCATTGCTTAGAGTTCCGGGCGCAAAAAGCGTCGGGGGCCAGATAATCGCTGCATCGGCGACGACGTGCGTCCGTGCCAAGAGCGAACCGTAGCGCCCGACCAAGTCTCCAAAGGCGGACGTCGGTGCGTACCGAGCCGACCCATGCAGGTCGCGCGTGAGTGCCGCATCCCAGGCGTAGGACCAATTGGCCCATGGCGCTTCCCAGCCGTGGGGATAGACTGTGTCTTGAACCGGAAAATTGACCACGCCATGCGCTCCGTCGCGCAACAGTTCGTGCAAAGCCAGCACCGTGTTGGAGGGATCGCTCGGGCGCGGCAAAGCGTCGTCGGCGGTTTGAAACCAGCCGGCTTGAAATTCGGATTGCATCACGGGCACGTGCGCCTGCGTCTGGAGCAAACCCGTGGCGAAGTCGAGATCCGCAAGATCGTGATCGCCGATGCGATAGGAGCTGCCTTGATACCAGTTTCCCCACGCCCAAACCGGCGATGCAGCGGGGACCTTCATCTCATACGTGTTGATGAAGAGCGGAATGCGTGATCCGGTTACGAATCGCACCGTCGAGGCGAGCCAGGCAACGTACCGGCGCCAGTGAGGCGCCGGCCACGTGTTGTTGTCGAGATAGGCGCCCTGATCGTCGTCGAGTGCAATAGCGATCACGTCACTCGAGTACGGCTCGATTGCCCGTAAGACGTCGCGCAGCCAATCACCGGCCGAACGAAGATGATTGGCATTGGTCATCCACTCCATGCCCGCGGCGTCGGCGTCGGTATTCTGCAGCGTCGCCGTCGCGGGGTAGCGGCCTTCCAAAACATCGTGCAGCGGCATATCGTACGCCGCGCGCTCGAGCAGCCACGCCGGATATCCCCCGTTGCGCCATTCGTTACGAATCACCGGCCCAGGGCGAACGATCAGCTTGAATCCAAGTTCGTGCGTCAGCCGGAGCAGCGCCAAGAGGTCGCGTCGCGGATCGGTCGCACCGGTGAAATCGAGCACGCCTTGCGCCGGAGCGTGCCAGTTCCAAATGACGTAGAGATCGATCGTGTTGATGCCCAGCTGCTTATAGGCAAGCAGCGCCGGACGCCAGCGCTCGCGCGGCATGCGCTCGTAGAAGAACGCCGCGCCGTAAGCGAAAAACGGTCGCCCGTCGACGGTCAAGACCGAATAGCCGCGATCGGAGACCACTCGCGACGCATTCCAGTGCGACCAACTTGCAGTTTCTGCGGCGCGCGCTCCCGCCGGAAGTGCGAAGAACAGTAGTGACGCAAGCAAGAACGGCCACCACCGCCATGCGCGCGCGGCGATCAGATAGACAGCGCCACCGATCAGCAGCCAGCCGAGGCCCAGGGTGATGGCGGCAGGGCCGCTCGCGACGAAGGCCCACGACCAGCCGGCGAGGGCAACGAGCGCCGGCAGCGGATAGAGCGGCATGCGAAAGGGCGCCGCAGGGCGGCGCAGCCGCACCACGGCGAGCGCGATGATTTGCGCGATGCTTTCGATCAGCACGATCCCCGCCGTCAAAAACGCGATCACTTGATCGAGTGTAAAGAGGCTGGCTATCAACGAGAGCGCACCGACGACCAACAGCGCGATGTGCGGAAAGTCTTTGCGGGGATGCAATCGGGCGAATGCCGGCAAAAATGCGCCGTCGCGCGCTGCAGCAAACGGAATGCGCGACAGGCCGAGCATATTGCCGTAAAGCGAGGCGAATGCCGTGACCAGCACCAAGAGCGTCACCACAACCGCTGCGACGCGCCCCCAGCTGCGCTCGACGACAAAGGCGCCGACGTACTGCGCCTGGACGGTAGGCTGTCCGTGTGCGTCGAGCAACGATTGCCAGGGTACCGCACTCAGCACGCCGACTTGCAACAGCACGTAGAGCACGGCAACGATCAACACCGAAAGCACGATCGAGCGCGGAATCGTTCGCTCCGGGCGCGTCACTTCGTCGCCCAAGAATGCCGCCTCGGCGTAGCCTGCGTAGTCGTAGAGCGTAATGTAGAGCGCGGTACCCAATCCGGCGAGGAAGCCGATGTTGAGACTTACCGGGTTCGCACCATGGAAGGCGCGCGAGAGATCGGCGTGCCAAAGGCCTGCGGCCGCAACGAGGACGATCGTCAGAATTGCGGTGATGGCGAGGGCCGCGCCAAGCCATGCCACATCCGACGTTCGACGATAAAGAAAGCCGAGCGTCACAACGCCGACCCCAACCGCGACGCTATCGTGGAGCGCGACATTCGAGCCAATCGCTGGATACAAGTAGGCGACGTAGTTCGCAAATCCGATGTAGCCACTGGCGAGCAGACACGGCGCGGCCAGTAAAAACTGCCAGTTGAAGAGAAAGGCCAGCACCTTGCCGAGTCTCTCGGGGCCGAATACGTTACGCAGATAGACGTACGTCCCGCCCGAACCGGGATAGCGCGACGAAAGTTCCGCCCAGACCAAACCGTCGCAGAGCGCGATGACGGCCCCCGCAATCCAACCGACCAATGCGAGCGGACCACCGAGCGCCGCGATCACCAATGGAATCGTAACGAGCGGTCCGATGCCGATCATCGTAATGATGTTGATCGAGATCGCGCCGCGCAAATCAATGACGCGTTTGAGCTTAGTCATTGCCGCCCGTCACTAGGCCCAAACGATTCGTGCGCCGAAGCTCGGCGTCATGCACGAGCGCTCCGATCTCGCGCGCATTCTTGGTTTGGACGGCAATGTTCGCATCGATTCGATCGAAAGCGAAGCGCTGGCGCGGAATCCGCTGGGAGATCCCGCCACACGCCCCGTCGTCGTTTATTTGCCGCCCGCGTACGACGCGCAAGCCACGCGGCGGTATCCGGCGCTCTACGTCTTGCATGGCTATACCGCTGATGCCGCCGCGCTCATCTCGTCACGGCCGTGGGAAACGAACGTCGTGCAGTGGGCCGATCGTCTCATTCGCGAAGGGCGCATGCCCCCGGTGTTGATCGTGCTCGTCGACGGCTTTACCCGATTGGGAGGCTCGCAGTACGTCGATTCGGTGCATAACGGGCGTTACGCGACCTACACCGTGCGCGACGTCGTCGGCCACGTTGACCGGGCTTATCGCACGATTGCCTCGGAAGGCGGTCGCGCGGTGCTCGGAAAGTCGTCGGGAGGCTTTGGCGCGATGCACCTCGTTTTCGAACGTCCCGGCGTCTTTGCCGCCTTCGCCTCGCATAGCGGCGACTCGTACTTCCGTTACGCCCACATCCCGGCGTTCGCAACGGTCCATCGAGCGCTCGAGGCGCATGGATTCGATATCGCGTCCTACGTCGAGGCATTCGAAGGCAAGCCCAAGCACGACGGCACCGAATACACGACGATGGAAATGCTGGCGTATGCCGCAGCCTATTCCCCGCGAAGCGCGAAGGCCTTCGACATTGAGCTGCCTTTCGATCGAGCGACCGGCGAGTTGCGGGACGACGTCTTCGCCCGCTGGCTGGCGTTCGATCCGGCGGAGCGCGTGGCCACGCATCGGGAGCAGCTCGAGCGTCTTCGCCTTCGCTATTTGGATTGTGGACGGCGCGACGAGTATAATCTCGACATCGGTGCGCGTGTCGTCGCCGAGCGCATTCGCGAGCTCGGTCTCTCGGTGCGCCACGAGGAATTCGACGACGATCACCGCAACGTCAACTATCGCTACCAAGTCTCGCTGCCGGCGCTGGCCGGCGTTCTCGACAAGGAATGATCGGCCTAATTTTTCTTCTGCTCGCGCAAGTGACCGAGCCGACGCCGTCGCCCGATCCGCACGTCTACAGCGATGCGGCGATGAGCTTTACCGCGCCCTCAGACGCGGTTCTTGTCAACCGTCAACCGGCGCCGGCTGAATCGCTCGGTCAAGATCTCCAGCCCGTTGCCGCCTGGGTGCTCCATGCAGGCCAAGAGGACGCGCGCTTGATCCAAATTGCGATGGAAGCGTATAGCGGCCCGCCGGCTCAATGGGAATCGCAGTTCGAGAGCCAAACGCACAGCTCGCAAGAGGGCGTCTTGATCCGTAACCGGACTCCGATGACTCTCTCCAATGGAATGCCGGCCTATTTTGTCGAGGTGGCGTACGGCAGCGGTTTCGACGCCAAAAAGGAGTTCGCAATTGTCTGGGCCGACGGCCAGCGTGGAATCGTACTTTCGGAAACGGTACGGCTCGGCGACGCGACCGCCGACGAAGCGCGCGCGGCGCTCAAACAGGCGTCGGCAGTTCGCTACCCGGCCGGTCAGCCATAGCTTCGAGCGCTTGGCGTAGATCGCCGAGCAAGTCGTCGATGTCTTCGATGCCCACGGAGAGTCGCAAGAGCGCGTCGGAGACGCCCCGCCGCTCGCGCTCCTCTTTTGGAATCGAGCCGTGGGTCATTCGCGCCGGATGACAGATGAGCGATTCGACGCCGCCGAGACTCTCGGCAAGGCTAAAGAGACGTAAGCGACTCGCAAACTCGAGCGCGCGCTGCGGCGGCCCGGCAAGTTCAAACGAAAGCATTCCGCTAAAGCCGCTCATCTGCCGCTGCGCGAGCTCGTGCTGCGGGTGCGATGGCAGGCCCGGATAGTGAACCTGTGCCACGTCGTCGCGCGAAGCTAGAAATTCAGCGACGCGCTGTGCGTTGCGCTCGTGCTCGCGCATCCGCACTGCGAGCGTCTTGGCGCCTCGCATCGTCAACCAGGCATCTTGCGGCCCGGGAACGCCGCCGGTGGCGTTTTGCGCGAAGCGAATTTGTTCGTGCAGCGACTCATCGTCGGTAATGACAATGCCGCCGACGACATCGCTGTGACCGCCGATGTACTTCGTGGTCGAGTGGACGACGACGTGCGCGCCCAGAGCGAGCGGCTGCTGAAAATAGGGCGTTGCAAACGTATTGTCGACGGCGACGATGCTTCGTCCGGCAATCCTGCAGACCGCGTGGATGTCGATGAGCTTGAGGAGCGGATTGGTCGGGGTCTCGATCCAAAAGAGCTTTGTGGCAGGGCGGATCGCGGCGCTTACCGCGTTGAGATCCGTCATGTCGACGTAGGAAAAGAGCAAACCGTACCGCTCAAGCACGCGCGCGAAGAGCCGATATGTACCGCCGTAGAGATCGTCGCTGACGACGACATGGTCGCCCGCGGATAGCAGGCTGAGTACCGCCGTCGTCGCGGCCATTCCGCTGGCAAAGGCGCTGCCGAAACGCGCCCCTTCGAGCGAGGCGAGCTGACGCTCCAGTGCAAGGCGCGTCGGATTAATGGTGCGACTGTAATCGAAACCCTTATGCTCGCCGACGCGCGTCTGGGTGTAGGTGGAGGTCTGATAAATGGGGACGATGGTCGCGCCGGTCGTTGGATCGGCCTCTTGACCGACGTGGATCGCTTTGGTCGAAAATCTCACGTGCGCACGACGTCGGAACTCGTCGAGAGAAATGTGATCACGTCTTGGCGCGTCAACACCCCGATCGGCTCGGCGTCGTCGGTAACCACAATCGCCGGATTGGCCAAGGTGAGGAGCTTGTAGGCGCGCTCGATCTCCTCGGCTTGTTCCAACGCCGGGAACGGACGTCCCATCACCTCGCTCACGGGCTGATGCAGGATGTCGGAGTGATCGAAGACGCTCTGCATAACGCCGACGTCATTGACGCTGCCGACCTGCTCGCCCCCCCGCATGACGGGAATCTGCGAGATTTCGTATTTTCGAAGCAAATCGAGCGCGGTTTTGACCGTGTCTTCATGTTGTACCGTGATCATCGGCGGCATCGGCGTCTTGCTTCGCAACACGTCGCCAACCGTCGCTCGCCGCTTAGAATCGGCAAGAAATCCGTTGGCGATCATCCAGTCGTCATTGAAAATCTTCGACATGTAGCCGCGTCCGGAATCTGGCAAAATAACGACGACGATTGCGTCGGCCGTCAGCGTCTTTGCAAGCTTCACGGCGGCAACGGCGGCCGTGCCCGAGGAGCCGCCGACGAGCAGCCCTTCCTCGCGCGCGATTCGCCGAGCCATCAAGAAAGAATCGCGATCGGAGATCCGCACCATTTCGTCGATTACCCGCAGGTCGACCGTTTCGGGCAGATAGCTCATCCCGATGCCCTCGACGGCGTAAGAACGTGGAATGTCGCCCGAATAGATCGAGCCCTCCGGGTCGGCGCCGACGACGTAAATCGCGGGGTTTCGCTCCTTCAGGTATCGCGCCGCGCCCGAGATCGTTCCGCCCGTGCCGATGCCGGCGACGAAATGCGTAATGGCTCCGCCGGTCGCTTCCCAAATCTCGGGGCCAGTCGTGTGATAATGCGCGTCCGGATTGAAATGATTGTGGAACTGATTCGGTTGGAATGCCGCGGGAATTTCGGCGGCCAAACGATTAGCGACGCCGTAGTAGGACTCCGGGGAATCGGGCGGCACGTCGGTCGGCGTGATGACAACGTCGGCACCGTACGCGCGCAAGAGGTCGATTTTCTCCCGCGACATTTTGTCGGGCATCACGAGAATGCAGCGATAACCGCGAATGGCCGCCGCCATGGCCAAACCGGTTCCGGTATTCCCGCTCGTCGGCTCGACGATCGTGCCGCCGGGCTTGAGTAGCCCTTGCCGTTCGGCCGCGTCGAGCATCGCAACCGCCGGTCGATCCTTGACGCTGCCGCCCGGATTGACGTACTCGACCTTCGCGAGGACCAGAGACCGAGCGTCGTCCACTACCTTGTTAAGCTTGACAAGCGGCGTGTGACCGATCGCTTCGAGCGCGTTTTCGCAATACGTTAGGCGGACCGCCTCGGAGGACGGGGCGCGGCTTGCCATAGGAGCGGCGGCTTCGGCGTGCCGAAGAAGTTCGCCTATGAAACGATTCGCAGGCGCGCTTTACCTGATGACCGCGTCGCTGCTCGTCGCGACCGCGGGATGCAATACCGATTCCCTGCCGCCGGCGTCGGGCTTCGCCAACGTTAGCGGTGTGATCGTGGATGCTGCGACGAAGGCACCGATTGCCGGCGCCGTTATTACCGTTGATACGGTGCTTACGGCAACGACCGATGCGGCGGGCAAGTTCTCTATCGACAAAGTTCCGAGCGGACTCGCCGATTACGCCGTCTCAGCCAAAGGGTATCAAACGCTGACATCGTCGGCGAACGTCGAGCCGGGTAAATTCGAGCTCGACCTCACGCTCGCGCCGCCGTCGCCACACTAGGCCGTAACTTGACCAAGGTCGCGCGCTCGGCGACCGTGCGATCGATAATGCCCAGCACGACCGACGCGAGCTTCTCCGGATCGTGGCGCACCGTTTCGGTTTCTCCAATCACCGCCGCACCGACCGGTTCCACACCAAGGGACGCGATGCGCTCGACGTCCGGCTGGACGGGCACTTGCCCCTCTTGAGCGTAGGCACCCAGCAGCCGTGACGGCGGCTCGTCGTTCACAATAACGTAATCGCAGACTCGCTCGCCGGCATTCGCGAGCAACGCCGCGACATGATCGGCCGCGCTCATGCCATCGGTCTCACCCGGTTGTGTCATGACGTTGCAGACGTACATTTTAACGGCGTGCGCGTGCGCGACTTCACGCGCGACGCGACTGATGAGAAAGTTCGGTATCACCGAGGTGTAGAGCGAACCGGGTCCGAGCACGATCGCATCGGCATCGCGAATCGCGGCAATGACTTCTTCCAGCGGCGACGCAACGGGCGGATCGAAAAAGACTCGCGCGATCCGGCCATGCGCCCTGGGAATGTTCGACTCCCCCTCGACAATCGTTCCGTCCTCGAGCTCGGCGCAAAGGCGGACGATGCCAAGCGTCGCGGGCAAAACGCGGCCCACGACATTGAGCACGCGGCTCGATTCCTTGACCGCCTGATCGAAGTTTCCGGTAATGCCGCACATCGCGGCCAAGAAAAGATTGCCGAAGGAGTGACCGCTTAATCCCTCACCTTCGGTGAACCGATAGCGAAAAAGATCGGTCACCAGAGCTTCGTCGTCGGCCAGCGCGACCAGACAGTTGCGAATGTCACCCGGCGGCAAGACGCCGAGCTCCTTGAGGAGACGGCCCGAAGAGCCGCCGTCATCGCTCACGGTAACGACGGCGGTTAGATTGCTGGTTCGTCGTTTGAGGCCGCGCAGCAGGGTCGAAAGACCGGTGCCGCCACCGATGGCGACGATTTTGTACCCTTGTTGGAGCCGGCGTCCGGCAAGCGCTTCGCGGAAACCTTTGGGATTGCGCGCCCGCGCGATCCGGACGACCGCGCGTAACCACATCCACAGACCGGTCACGACGAGCGCCCCGCCGGCAATGGCCAACATCCACGTGAGGTAGCCGGGCGGAAAATAATCGACGACGATCCCGTCGAGAATCTCGTTGACGTGGATGCCGGTGCCTTCGGCAATCAGCCATCGCGTTGCGGCGTCGAGCAGAACGACGATGCCGAGGGCCGCGAGGAAAATCCAACGTTTCATGCCGGCGCCCGGTACGAGCCACTGTACGAAACCGGAGAACCGGGAACGCACTATGCAACCCGCGCGAGATCGCGCGCCTCGAAGGCAACGTCGAGCCGCGGATCGTCGGCGAAATGCCGCATCAGCCGGCGAGCGACGTAGACCGAGCGGTGCCGGCCGCCCGTGCAGCCGATGCCGACACTCAGTTGGGTTTTGCCTTCGGCCTGGTTGCGCGGCACAAGGAAATCGAGTAAGTCCGAGACTTTTGCGAAGAACGGTGTAAGTGACGGATCGCGTTCGATGAAGGCGGCAACGGCTTCATCCTCCCCAGTCAGCGGTGCGAGCGCCTCATCGTAGTTTGGATTGCGCAAGAAACGAACGTCGAAGAGCAGATCGAGATCGGCGGGCACGCCATACTTGAAACCAAACGAAACAACGGTCATCGTCAGTCGAATCGGGCGATCCCCGAGAAAAGCGGCGGCGATTCGCTGCTTGAGCGCTCCGGCGGTGAGGTTCGTCGTGTCGATGACGACATCGGCCCGTTCGCGCAGTGGCGCTGCCATCCGCCGATCGGCCTCGATCGCTTCGCGAATCGATCCGCCTGAAGCGAAGGGATGGCGGCGCCGGGTTTCGCTAAATCGCCGCACCAGCAGGTCGTCGGACGCTTCCAAGAAGAGCAGCCGCGAGTCGTGGCTTCGCGCGACGGCGTCAATCGCTCGCTTCGCGTCTCCCAACTCGGCGCCGCTCCGCATGTCGAGCGCGATGGCGACGTCTCGCGGCGCCGAGCTTTCCAGCGCGGCGATAACTGAATCGAGTACGACCGCAGGCAGGTGTTCGATGCAGTAGAAGCCCAAATCTTCGAAAGATTTAATCGCCTGACTTAAGCCCGCCCCCGAGAGGCCCGTCACGAAGACGATGCGCAGCGCACCCATATGAAGCTCTTTTCGCCCGAACGCGCCAACGCCCTCATCCCGAAGCTCGAGCCGCTCATCGAAGAGCTGCTCAGCCGGCGGCGGGAGCTTGCGATTAAGTTGCTCGAATCCGATCCGGCGCTCCATCACTTGCCCCCGAGCCGCCCTCGATTGGCGGCCGCGCGTTCCGCGCTTCCTCAACCGAAGTTTGCGGAGCTCAAACGCGAAATCGGCCGCTTGATCTACCGGATCGAAGCGCTCGGATGTGTTGTGAAGGACATCGACCTGGGGCTCGTTGACTTCCCGTCGATGATCGGCGACGAACCGGTCTATCTTTGTTGGAAACTCGGTGAGCCGCAGGTTGGCTACTGGCACGGCCTCGATGAAGGCTTTAGCTTCAGAAAGCCGCTGCTTTAGCGACCTCTATTGCGACGCGGAGCCGGCCGGGACCGCCACGAAGTCTTCGGCGAGGCCTTGCAGGCGAACGTCACCAAAATCGGCGGTGTACGCCCCGCTCTCGACCCCCGTGATCTCGCCGACTTCCGGCACGTTGGCCAACTGCGGAACGCGCGCGCGGATTTCGTCGGGAATGCGAACGCGATCGCCGATCGAGAGGCTGCCCTGGTCGAAGAGCGCATTGAGATTCTCTAGCAGCATCGAAAGCGGAATTCCATAATCTTCGCTGATCGCGCCGATCGTGTGGGATTCGCTGATCGCGCAGTTCGAGCAGCCGCCGAGATGAAAGCGGGCAAAGACGCGGCGAGCGCCGGCATGCTGCTTGAACGCCTCGTCGACGGTCATATCGGGGGTGAATTGCGGCTTGTTCATCGGATGTTTTCCTTCGCTACAACGCCGCCGACGCCCCACGGGTTTCATCGATCGAACGCGGAGTACGCCTATAAGCCGGATTCTGTTCCCGCGCCTGGCGATCGATGACCATCTCTCTGGGGCGCTCGTTACCGAACGCCTCGGTGCGACGTAGCTCGTTCGGACGGGCCGTCCGTTGGATCGAGCAGTCTTGCTTCAGGTGGGGTTTACCCGAGCCTGCGTCACCGCAGAGCTCCGTGAGCTCTTACCTCACGATTTCACCCTTACCTCAAACGCTTACGCATGCGAGGCGGTATGTTTCTGTGGCACTTTCCTTCGAGTCGCCTCGACAGGACGTTATCCTGCACCCAGCCCTATGAAGCCCGGACTTTCCTCTCCTCGCTTGCTTTTGAGCGAGCGAAGAGCGGTCATCCAGCGTACTCCGCCAGGCCAGTATACCACTGCGCAAGGATCTCGGTCGCATCGACCAAACGGGGGCCAGGCCGACTCAGATACGCATTGCCGTCGAGCACGAGAACCCGCCGCTCCTTCACTGCGCGCAACGATCGCCATTCGTGGAGTGCGTCGAGTTCCGCCGTGGCGCGCTCGCTGGTTGGCAGATCGAAACCACACGGCGCAACGACGATCGCATCGGGATCGGCCCTGACGATCGCGCTCCATTCCAGTCTCTGCGAGCGCGAGCCGGGATTGGCGAGAACTGGCGTTCCGCCGGCGATTTCGACGAGCTCCGGAATCCAATGGCCGGCGCTCATCGGCGGATCGGTCCACTCGAGAACCAGCGTGCGAAAATCGGTACGGCCGCTGAACGCGCCCAGACGCGCCTCGAGGCTCGCCACCAGTCGCGCGGCGTCGCGAGAATGGCCCGTGATTTCGCCGAGGAAGCCGATCGTCGAAAAGACATCGCCCAATGACGCGGGCTCCAGTGAAACGACGCGAATGTCGGAGCGCAAACGCTTTGCGGCCGCCTGGACTAGCTCATACGAAACGGCGCAGACCGCGCAAAGTTCTTGCGTTACGATCAGATCGGGATCGAGCCGTTCGAGCAGCGCATTGTTGAGAAAATAGAGGCTCGACCCGGAATGCACTGCGGCGCGAACGTGACGATCGATTGCCCCCGCATCGTGGAGAGGTGGCGCGGAGGCCGCCGTGAGCCGCGGTAAATGAAGCGCCTCGGGCGGGTAATCGCACTCATGCGTGACGCCAACGACCTCGGCTCCGGCGCCGATGCCAAAAAGAATCTCGGTCGCGCTTGGAAGCAAACTGACGATTCGCATGCCCGCGAAAATAGCTTACTGAAGCGAAGCTACTCGCCTTGCGCCAGCGAGAAGCCCCGCTCGCCGTTGAACGTGTAGAGCCCCTCGCTCTTGATGACGTCGAAGCCGGCTTGATCGGCGGCCTGCAGGAGTCGAACGACATGATCGGCGGTAAAGAGCTCCCCGTTCGACTCGAACCGGCAGCACCAATGATCGCTCCAATAGGTGTCCGGATTTCCCTGCGGCCAGACCTTCGTGCCTCGATTACTGATCGTGGTCAGTTTGACGCCCGGCACGTTGAGTTGTTGCATCACCGAGGCGATCTGGTCCGGGTTTCCATCACGACGGTCGATGAAAAGGTCGACCCCGGCGCGCAGCTTCATCGGAGGTTTCCCGGCAGGCCGAATCGCTAGGTTCATCTGCGCATCTTTGTTGTATTCGATGACTTTCAGATGCTGCGGCTTCTCACCGAGCCGCTCGATCACCGCATCGGCAAACTCCCGCGTGCCTACCTTTTGCCGCGAGGTTCCATCCTTGAAAATGTCATAGGTGTGGATTCCATCCTCGATCGTCCGTAGCCATGCGTTGTACACCCGTTCCGCAGTGTCGGCCTGCCCGATGTGCACGAGCATCAAGATGGCGCCATGCAGCAACCCCGATGGGTTCGCCAGGTTCTGTCCCGCGCGCCGGGGCGCCGATCCGTGGATCGCTTCGAACATCGAGCAGTGATCGCCGATATTGGCCGAGCCCGCCAGGCCCACCGATCCCGTGATCTGCGCGGCGACGTCGGAGAGCACGTCGCCGTAGAGATTCGGCATCACCATCACGTCGAAAGCCTCCGGGGTGTCGGCCATTTTCGCAGCGCCGATGTCCACGATCCAATGCTCGCTTTCGATCTCAGGATACTCGCCGGATATTTCGTTGAAGGTTCGGTGAAAAAGCCCGTCGGTAATCTTCATGATGTTGTCTTTGGTGAAGCAGGTAACTTTTTTTCGCTTGTTGGCGCGCGCGTATTCGAACGCGTACCGGATGATGCGCTTGCTGCCGGGCCGCGAAATCAGCTTGAGACATTGTGCGACTTGATTGGTCTGGCGGTGCTCGATGCCGCCATAGACGTCCTCCTCGTTCTCACGAACGATGACGACGTCCATGTTGGGGTGCTTGGTGGCGACATACGGATGAAGCGACGCGCAGGGCCGCACGTTGGCGTACATTCCGAGCGTCTTGCGCACCGTCACGTTCAGGCTTTTGAAACCGCCCCCTTGGGGCGTCGTAATCGGCGCCTTCAAGAAAACCTTCGTTCGCCGAAGCGATTCCCATGAGGCCGGCTCGATGCCGTTGCTGATACCTTTGTTGTAAATGGATTCGCCGATCTCGATCCGTTCGAGCGCGAGCTGCGCCCCCGCGGCCTCCAAAATGTTGAGCGTGGCGTTCATTATTTCGGGTCCGATGCCGTCGCCGTAGGCGACCGTCACGGGCGTCGTTTGCATTGATTTCCTATTCTATGAAGTTGCTACGCAGCTACGCAGCGGAATTTGGCGTACATGTACGGATAGTCGTCGTAGAACCAGTTACGGAGCGAGCGACGAATCAGCTCGCGAGGAGTAACCGGCGACGCGCCTTTGAGCACGAAGTGTTTGCCATCGAAGAAATCGGCCGAATATTGCGGGTACGAAGCCATCGGCTCGAAGCCGAGCAGCGGAGCAAACGGCGTGGCGGTCCACTCCCAGCCGTTGCCGACGAGATCGGCGACCCCCCAGGCACTGCTGCCGTCCGGGTGCGCGTCGACCGGCTCGGGATCGAAACGGTTGAAATCGAAGTTCCCGTGACGCGACGACGGCTGATCGCCGCCCCAGGGAAATGGCCGCTCCGCGCCGGCCGCCGTTCCAAACGCCGCCCGATGGTACTCCGGCTCGGTGGGCAGCCGCATTCGTGCCCAACGCGCGTAGGCTTCCGCCTGACGATGGGTTACGTAGACCGGCCACGATCGCGGCAGGGGAATTTCTTCGAACTGTAACCGCAGACGCCATTGGCCGTCGCGCTCGTGCCAAAAGTGCGGCACCGGGCCCCCGTCGGCTACGAACCGCTGCCAATCACCGTTGGTCACGGGATACGCCGCAATGTCGAAGGCGCCGACGTCAACCTGCGTGCGCCCGCGCTCGTTATCCCAGGCAAACGGAATTTCGTCGGGATCGGCGCCGAGCGTTGCAGTGCCTGCGGGGATGCTGCGCATCTCCGTCGCTGCGAGTGCATGGTCTTCATGCTCGAATGCAAGCCGCCGCTTTCGTGGGTAGGCGAGTTGATGCAGGATGTACATCAGCGTTTCCTGATGCATATTTTCGTGTTCGAGAATCGTGTACGCCGCCTCCCCGCCGAGCAAGCGGGGTACACTTGAATCGTCGATCCGAGAAGACTCGAGCGCGCGCAGAACGCGCTCGTCGCAGGCAGCGGCGAAGCTCGCGATCGTCGCGGCATCCGGCCAGTCGGTCCGATCGTGACGCCGCGCTTGGTCGACGTCCGCAGGATCGATGCCGCGCTCGAACAAGCGCTCGAGGCCGGGCTCGACTGGCTCTTCGCCTAAGCCGCGCTCATTGAGCGTCAGGAAACTGAACGCCGGAATGTGACCCGCGTAGAAGACGAATGGATGGCGCAGCGGTATGGGGCGCTCGGTGAACGCCTCTTCGGAAACGAGCGCGAAAAGGTCCGCCGTTTTGCGCCGGTTGCCTCGGTACCACTCGAGCAGATGAACGCGGTCGATCGCGGTTCCGGTAACTACAGCGTGCCTCGCCTTTCTTGCTCGCGCTCGATCGAAACGAACAGCGCCTTGAAGTTCCCCTTACCGAACGACAGACTGCCTTTCCGCTGAATGATCTCGAAGAAGACCGTCGGTCGATCTTGCAGCGGCTTAGTAAAGATCTGCAACATGTATCCCAAATCGTCACGATCCACGAGGATCCGCAGTTCGCGCAATGTCTCCATCGCCTCGTCGATCTTCCCTACGCGCTCCTCGAGCATATCGTAATAGGTGTCGGGGGTGTCGAGAAACTCGACGCCATTTGTTTTGAGCGCGCGGATCGTAGCGGCGATGTCGTCGGTGCGGATCGCCATGTGCTGCATTCCGGCGCCCCGATAAAACTCCAGGTACTCCTCGATCTGCGATTTTTTCTTTCCCTGGGCCGGCTCGTTGATGGGAAACTTGACGCGATGGCGGGGGTCGGTCATCACCTTGGAACGCAGGGCGGTGTATTCGGTCGAGATGTCCTTGTCGTCGAACGATACCAACTGCGAAAATCCGAAGACGCGGCCGTAGAAATCGCCCCAGGCATCCATCTCGCCCCATCCCACGTTGCCGACGCAGTGGTCGATGAACTGCAAGCCCGGTTTGGTCGCGTGCGCGAGCCGTTTACGCGTTTGGACGAAACCGGGCGCGAAGATGCCGCGGTAACCATCACGCTGAATGAAGGAGTGCACGGTTTCGCCGTACGTGGCAATCGTTGCTTTAATCAATCGTCCGTCTGCGTCTTCGATCGAGGTCGGAGCAAGGACGACGCGCGCGCCGCCGCGCACCGCCATATCGAAGGCGGCTCGGGCATCTTCCACGAGGATCGCGATGTCCTTGACTCCGTCGCCGTGGAGCATAACGTGACGAGCGATTTCGTCGTCGGGAACGAGGCTCGACGTGAGCACGAAGCGCAGCTTGTTCTGCTCGAGCAGATAGCTTGCACGGTCGCGGACTCCGGTCTCCGGCCCGGCGTAAGCGAGCTGGTCGAATCCAAAGGCAGACATGTAGTAATGCGCCGCTTGTTTCGCGTTCCCGACGTAAAATTCGACGTAGTCCCAGTCGATCTGGGCCAAGGGATTGCTGCGCGCCTCGGTGGCGATGCTCATGCGCGTCGACTTGGCGAAGCCTCACGGCCCGCCCTGTCGAAGCCACCTGGCGATGACCACGTCGACGCCCATGACTCCTTCGCTGCGAGCGGCATTCGCGGCGCTCGTCGACTACGCGGGCCTCTTCCCGCCGGCCGAATTGCCGCTGGCGCAGGCGCAAGACGAGTATCGTGCCGCACGTCAAGGCTCTTACGCCTGGATGCTCGGACGCTTCATCATCCCAGCGCAGCTCCTCGGGGCTCTCACGCGGCCGTTCGATGCGCCGCTTTCGGTGATCGTCGATCCCAATGCCGAGGCGTTCGAAGACGTCGCGGAACATCGGCAACGCGGTGCACGAATCGAAGCGCTCGAAATCCCGCTGCAGAAAAGTATTTCGGTTTATCGCGAACAGCTCTCCGCCGATGAAGTGCTCGACGTCGTCGGAGCGATCGAGGCCGACCTCGTCGTTACCGAGTTACGAGATCTGCCGGCGTTCGTGGAAGTTCCGCGCACCGCGCCATGGTCCACGGTGTTGGCCGAAACGATGAACGCGCTCGCGCGGTTCGGCCTCGCCGGTAAGATTCGTTGCGGCGGCCTGACGCCTCAGGCGTTTCCGAGCGTCGGGGAGGTTGCCGGGTTTATCGCCGCGGCTCGCGATGCCGGACTGCCATTCAAGGCGACGGCCGGTCTGCACCACCCCGTACGCCACATCGACCTCGCTACGGGCTTTACGATGCATGGGTTCTTGAATCTGATCGCGGCAACCGCGCTCGCGCCGCATGTCGAGCTGCGGACGCTTCGAGAGATTGTTGGTGAAGAGCGGCCCGAGGCATTTGCTTTCAACGAGACGGGATTATCATGGCGCGACCGCCGCGTGGCGGCAGCCGAGCTGCAGCGTATGCGAAACGAAGCGTTCGCGGCGTACGGGAGTTGCAGCTTCGCCGAACCGGTGGAAGATCTCATCGCGCTCGACATGCTCAAAGCGCAATGATTTCGCCGAGCGATACCGTTAATGCGCGGCTCGAGTCGTGGATACGCGTCGAACCAGCGAGTGATTTCCCGGTTCAAAATCTTCCATTTGGCGTGTTTAAGCCTGCGGGACGAGAAGCCCGGATCGGTGTAGCGATCGGCGACCTCATTCTCGACTGCCGTACGTTGGCCGAGAGCGGCATGGTGGACGGTTGTTGCGAACGCGAGCTCTTGCAGGCGCCGCTGCTCAATCCGTTGCTCGCCGCGGGGCGTTCCGTGTGGACTCCGCTGCGCGAGCGGCTTTCGTTGTTATTGCGGGTCGACGGCGATCCGCGTCTGCGTGACTCGGGCGCCGACAACTTTCTCGTCGCTGCGGCAACCGTCGAAATGCGGGTTCCAATGGAGATCGGCGATTACGTCGATTTCTATTCATCGCTCGAACACGCGACGAATCTCGGACGACTCTTCCGACCGAATGCGGAAGCGCTGCTCCCGAACTGGCGATGGCTTCCGGTCGGCTATCACGGTCGTTCCGCCAGCATCGTCATCGACGGCACGCCGGTGCGCCGCCCGTCGGGACAGCGAAAGGCGCCCGACCTCGCCGCGCCTGACTTTGGACCCACGCGCCGGCTCGATATCGAGCTCGAAATGGGCTTTGTCGCCGGTCCGGGCAATCGGTTCGGTGAGCCGATTTCGGTAAACAGCGCGCGCGACCATATTTTCGGATTGGTTCTCGTCAACGATTGGAGCGCGCGCGACATCCAAGCCTGGGAGTATCAACCGCTGGGGCCGTTTCTAGGTAAATCATTCGCGACCACAATCTCCCCATGGGTCGTCACTCTCGATGCGCTCGAACCCTTTCGGGTCGAAGGGCCACCGCAGGCGCCCGCACCGCTTGCATATCTGCGCGTCGAAGATCCTTGGGCGTACGACGTTCGGCTCGCCGTCGATTTACAAACCTCGAAAATGCGCGAGCGCGGCATCCCGGCTCGAGAGATTTCGGCGACGAATTTTGCCAATATGTACTGGAACGTCGCCCAGCAGCTTGCGCATGCAACCGCGAACGGCGCGCTGGTGCGCCCCGGCGACTTGTTCGCATCGGGAACCATCAGCGGCTCCGCGCCGGGAACGCAAGGCAGCCTCATCGAGCTGACGTGGAACGGCGAACGTCCGCTAGAGCTACCTGATCGCGAAAATCGCGGCTTTCTGCAAGACGGTGACGAGGTTGCCTTGCGCGGTTGGTGCGACAAGGCCGGGGCACGCCGAATCGGCTTCGGTTTGGCGCGCGGAACGATCGAGCCCGCGCTCGACCCGCGCTAGATTTTCGCCGGCTCTAGCACCCACGAGCGGAAGTACTGCGCGTCTTCGCAATCGTGCGCGGCCTGCGCGAGCTGCAGCGGCTTAAAAGTGTCGATCATCACGGCAATCTCATCGGTCGAGGTCTTGCCGAGGCTTTGCTCCACGGCCCCTGGTTGGGGTCCGTGGGGCGCGCCGGCCGCGTGCAGGGTGATTGAGCCTTCTTCGACGCCGCGGCGGCTCATAAAATTGCCGCTGACGTAATAGAGCACTTCGTCGCAATCCACGCTGGAGTGGTTGTACGGAACCGGAATCGCCAGCGGATGATAATCGAACATGCGGGGGACGAACGCGCAGAAGGCCGCGCCGGGCGCTTCGAACGTCGCGTGCGCGGGGGGCGGCTGATGCAGCTTGCCGGTGATCGGCGCGAACTCATCGAGGTTGAATGCATAGGGATAGCAGTGGCCGTCCCAGCCGACGACGTCGCATGGGTGATTTTGCACGAGATATATTGCGTTGCGCTGGCCGCTGCGCACTCGAATTTCGTATTCACCTTGCGCTTCGATCGGGGCTTTGAGCACCGGCGCGCGAAAATCGCGCTCGTAATAGGGCGCGTGTTCTTCGAGTTGGCCGAACTCGTTACGGTATCGACGCGGAATAGTCACCGTGCCGGTGCTCTCGTAGACGAGCATTCGGGTCGGCGAGGCCGGCTCGACTCGATAGATCGTGCCGGTGGGAATCACCAGGTAATCGTGTTCGCGATATGCCAGCTCTCCGAACTGAGTCTCCACGACCCCCGAGCCGTGATGAATAAACAGCAGCTCGTCGCCGCCGGTATTTCGGTAAAAGTATTCCATGCTTTCGCGGGCATCGGCTACGGAGATCACGACGTCCTCGTTTCCGAGCAACGGCGTCCGCGACGCGACCGGATCTCCGCCTTGCAGCGGCAACGATGCAGTCTTGAGATGACGATTTCGCAGTGGCTCGTTCGGGCTCAATGCGATAGCGGCACGTTGCCAAGGCCGGACGTCGAGCGTTGCGGTCGGCGGACGCAGATGATAGAGCAACGAGTAGACGCTCTCGAATCCTTTGGTGGAGAAAAGCTCCTCGGCATAGAGTCCGCCGTCAGGCCGGCGAAATTGAATGTGTCGCTTCGGTGGTACCGAGCCCTGACGAACGTATGAAGGCATCAGGCGCTTTCGGCCTGCCCGACCATTGTGTTTTCAACTTGCGCGGCGATGGCACGCTCGGTGGCGCAGAAGCCGTTCTCTCGGTGCGCTCCGTCGCAGAACGGTTTGGTCTGCGAGCCTCCGCACCGGCAGAGTGCGATGTTTGCGCCTTCGATCGTATAGACGTTTCCCTCAGCGTCGGTCAGCGTAAATTTTCCGCGCACCAAGTAGGGGCCGCTCTCGCGGACTTTGATCGTTACTTCATCCATTGTCTCTTCGGCTTCGACGGCGCGAGGGGACGCTCCTAATGATTCGATTCGATACCCGTAAGCACGGACCGAGCGAGCACGTGGCCGGAGAACCGAGCTTCGAGCTGGGAAGCCGTCGGCGTTTGCGCCGAAATATGCGCCACGTCGAGCGCGTAAAGCGTGAAGTTATAATGATGCGGCGGTCCCGGAGGCGGGCAGGGCCCATAATAGCCAGGCTGGCCGCGCGAAGTCTGGCCGAGTTGCGCGGCATCGAGTTTCGCCTGTGCGGGGAGGGCGGTCGATGACGCCGGCAGATTGTAGAGAACCCAGTGGTAAAAGCCGCCGGCGATGGGCGCATCCGGATCGTGCACGATCAGCGCGAAGGATCGCGTGCCTTTCGGGGCGTCGCTCCACGAGAGCGCGGGCGAGCGATTTTCACCGCCGCAATCCACGGCCATCGAGCGCGTTGGAATGACGCCGCCGGCCGAGAAGTCGGCGCTGCGTAGCTGCATCGTTCCGTTGAGCGCCGCCAGAAGCACGCCCAGGAGCGCCACCACGGCCCGCATGGACCTATGGTATCATGGCGTGGCCATGATGGGAGTTAGGCCTCACGCGGCGTAACCCCGCGAACCCCGCCAGAACCGGAAGGTAGCAACGGTAAACGGGCCCTTACGGGTGCCGTGAGCCCCCTGGCTCTCGTCGTGGCTCGATCGCTCTAACGATGCAGTTCGCAGCTTTTTACGCAGCCGGCGGCGCGTTTATCGGCGCGCTCCTGGCACTGGTCATCTATCACGCCGCCGTGGTGCGCCCGGCGCTGGCGCGCGCGCGGACTTTGCTGGAGCTGCACGACACGCTGCTTTCGGGCGGATCGGGAAGTGCCGCCGACCGGCTCGGTGCGCTCGAGGAGGCGCAAAGCGCAGCTACGGCCGCGCGGGGCAGCCTTGAAGGAAGGATCGGCGAACTCGAGAGCTTCGCCGCAGCCGATCTTTCCCAGGCGGGCTTCGTTCGGTATGACGCCTTCGCCGGAACCGGAGCCGGCCTTTCCTACGCGCTCGCACTGCTGAACCGGCAAGGTGATGGGGTCGTGATTACCAGCATCTATTCACGCGATGATTCGCGGACCTTCGGCAAACCGGTCGCGCGTTACAAGCCGACCGTCCAAGCGTCGGAGGAAGAGTTGGAAGCGATCGAACGGGCACGTTCTAACGGAGCGCAAGGAGGCGCGCCGTGAACCTGCTGCTTTGCGACCTTGCCAATGCGCTGATCTACGTCGTCTATATCTATACGATCTTGCTGTTCGTCTATGCCGTGCTCTCGTGGGTTCCCGACCTGCGGCGAGGGCGGTGGGCCTATTATCTCGCGTCGATCATCGAACCCGTGCTGATTCCCATTCGGCGGATTATCCCACCGCTCGGCGGGTTCGATCTCGCATTTCTCATACTCTTGCTCGTCCTGCAAATGCTCGTCCGCCCCGCCCTGGCGCACCTCGCGCTGACCGCCTGTTACCCGCTCTTCTAAGGCATAGACGGTGACGTTAAAATCGGAGCGGCCGCACCGCGTCGACATCGCCGGCAACGTTCGAAACTTCTGCATCATCGCGCATATCGACCATGGCAAGACGACGCTTTCCGATCGACTGATGGAGATTACTCGGACCGTCGCGTCGCGCGACCTCGAAGATCAGGCGCTCGATGCGATGGACTTGGAGCGCGAGCGCGGCATCACGATTCGCATGCACCCGGTCACCTTGGAATACCGGGCTCGAGACGGCGCGCTTTACCGCCTCAATTTGATCGACACACCGGGCCACGTCGATTTCTCGTACGAGGTTTCCCGCTCGTTAGCCGCCTGCGAAGGCGCAATCTTGATCATTGATGCGGCGCAGGGCATCGAAGCGCAGACGCTGGCGAACTATCATTTGGCGCTCGAACACGATCTGACGATCATTCCGGTCATCAACAAAATCGACTTGCCTGCGGCCGATCCCGCGCGCGTTATGGGTGAGATCGAAGAGCTGCTGGTGATGGAGAAGAGCGAATGCATTCTAGCCAGCGCCAAGAACGGCGTAGGCATCGAGGAGACCCTCGAAGCTATCGTGCAGCGCATTCCGCCGCCGAAAGGACGCCACGACCTTTTGCGGGCGCTTGTCTTCAACGCTCAGTTCGACCCCTATCGGGGCGTTGTGAGCTACGTGCGCATAGTCGACGGCACCCTCGCCCCGGGCACGCGATTCATGTCCATGGCGCACGAACGAGTCTTCGAGTGCACCGAGGTAGGGATTTTTGCGCCGCAGATGCGTGCGACCAAGGCGCTGCAGGCGGGCGACGTCGGCTATGTGATCGCGAATATTAAGTCGCTTGGCGAGATCGACGTCGGCGATACGATCACGTCGGCAACCGATCCCGCCCACGTCGCGCTCGCCGGGTATCGCAAAGCGGTGCCGATGGTGTACTGCGGCCTTTATCCGAACGAAGGCGAATACGACGGGCTGCGAGATGCACTCGAAAAGCTCAAGCTCAACGATGCCGCGCTCGTTTACGAGCCCGAGAGTTCGATGGCTCTCGGCTTCGGCTTTCGCTGCGGTTTTCTCGGGTTGTTGCACATGGAGATCGTGCAAGAACGGCTCGAACGCGACTATGGACTCGATCTTATCGCAACGTCCCCGTCGGTTGTCTTTCGCGTCGTACGCACGGACGGCACGACCACGACCATCGACAATCCCTCGAAGTTGCCCTCGCCAAGCGTCATTCGTTCGATCGAAGAACCCTATGTCAAAGCGACGATTATTTCGCCGCCTGACTACGTGGGCGCGATCATGGAGATCACGCAGAGCCGGCGAGGCAGCCTCTCCAACATGGAATACTTGCACGATGGTCGCGTCATTTTGACCTACGAAATGCCGCTGATCGAAGTGATTGTCGACTTTTTCGACGCCCTGAAGTCACGTACGAAGGGCTATGCGTCGCTCGATTACGAGGTGACCGGCTATCGCGAAGGCGAGCTCACGAAACTCGACATCCTGCTTAACGGCGAACCGATCGATGCGCTTTCGTTTATCGTAGCCCGCGACAAAGCGGCGCAGCGTGGCCGAGCGATGGCTGAAAAGCTCAAGGAACTGATTCCGCGCCAGCTTTTCGAGGTGCCGATCCAAGCCGCGATCGGCGGCAAGATCGTTGCGCGCGAGACGGTCAGCGCGATGCGAAAGAACGTGCTCTCGAAGTGTTATGGCGGCGACATTACGCGTAAGCGCAAACTGCTCGAGAAGCAGAAGGTCGGCAAAGAGCGCATGAAGCGCGTCGGCAAGGTCGAGCTGCCGCAAGAGGCCTTCATGGCGGTCCTCCGGTTGGGATCGTGAAAGCCTACGTCGCAACGAGTAACGCCGGAAAGATGCGCGAGCTCAAAGCGCTTTTCGCGCGCTCGGCCATTCAGATCGTAACGCCCCGCAAGCGCGTCGAGCTCGGCGTCGTGGAGGATGCCGAGGACTACGCGGGCAACGCGCTTCTCAAAGCACGCGCGTTGAGCGCTGCGTTGCGCGAACGGCGCGTAACCGCCGCCGTGCTCGCCGACGACAGCGGCTTGGAAATCGACGCGCTCGGAGGGCGGCCGGGTATTCATTCGGCTCGTTACGGTGGACCCGAGATGGAGTGGCCGGCGCGACGCGCGGCCCTGCTGGCGGAACTGCGCGGCGTTCCTCCGTATCGGCGCACGGCGCGCTTTGTCTGCGTGTTGACCTTGTTGCAGCCCGATGTCGACCCGATCACGGCGCGCGGCGAGGTGAATGGCTACATTCTCGAAGCGGAGTGCGGAAACGGCGGATTCGGTTACGATTCCGTCTTTCTGTATCCGCCGCAAGGGCGAAGCTTCGCCGCGATGAGCGAGAAAGACAAGAATGCCGTCAGCCATCGGCGCCGCGCGGTCGACGCGTTGTTGGCAGGCCTTTCGCAGGCGTCGAACGATACGGCCAAGAATTTGTTCGATTAAATCAGGAGGATACGGATGCAACGCGTTATTGTCTCGGCCCTTGCCGTAGGAATCGCCCTGTTCGTTACCTTTATGGGCGCAAATTCTTCGAGGGCAACCGCGGTCGCGGCTATGCCGACTCCAACACCTGTCGCACTACAATATGAAGAGATCAGCCGCTTTTTGATCGGCGCGGCGACGCCGCCACCGCCCGGCGTCTTTCAGGACGATCGCGCCGCTATCGTCGCTGCGGCCAACGCTCCCGCGCCCAATGCGGGAATCTTCGGCAATATCGCGGGCGTCGGCCAAGCGATGAGGGCGGCGCGCTCGATACAGGCCGGATTTCTTAGCCGGTATACGTACTACAATAATTGGGTGCGGACCGACGATATCGTCAATCAAACCGCGATCATCGTCAAGTGCAACCTGCACCAATACATTCAGCTCGATCTCGCGCATCACACGTATCGAATCTCGAGCTCCGTTCCGGCAACGCAAGCCATGTCTGGCCCGATGTCGCACGCGCAAACTCCGATCTCGGGTGCTACCGAACCCGGCACGATGGATCTGACGATTGGCGCCACGCGCGAAAACCTGGGCCCCAAAACGATCGAAGAGATCCCCACGCACGGCGATTCATCGAACCTTACCATGGCAATGACGAACGCCACGGGCTCGTGCAAGAACAGCAACTTCTCAATGAACGTCATCGAGTACATATCGAGTATCCTCGTACCGCGCGCGTATTGTCCGTTGCCCAGAACCGGGGGGCCGATTTCAGCGCAGGAATACGTCACTCGCGGCAGCGGATGCGTTCCCCGGATGCATGGCAGCGGGGTCGGAGCCCTGAACAACGGCGATCGGCTGGCGATGTACCGGCTCATGTCGATGGGCGCTGGAGCGACCGACGGTCGGAGTTTCAAGAGCTTAGTGGAGGCCGGAAACGTGCGCTGGCTGGATCGGCCGGAAGCCGAGGCGCTCTTCTCGATTCCACCAGGGTTCACGCAGCAGCAGTAGTCTGCCCTAACATCGCGCCGATGCCGGCAATAGAGATCGCGACCGGCTCTCCGGACGGTGTTCGCGCGATGGCCCGGCGCCGCAATCTCGACGACCGCTGGGTGCGGTTATCGCTGCAGGCGGCGCAGTGCGCAACCGTTTGGTTGGCGCGCGACGACGGTGAAGCAATTGGAATAGCCGTCGCTCACGACACTGTAGAAGCGCGCTACGTCGGCGAGCTCTTCGTCGAGCCGTCGTATCGGCGGCTCGGTATCGCACGGCGGCTACTCGAGCAGTGCTTTGCGAGCGAGGACGTCGCGCGGAGCATGCTCGTGGATCCTGACGACGCCGCCGGGGGAGCGTTAGCATTGCGATTTCGAATGGCGCCAACGGAGGCGATTTGGCGGTTCGCAGGCGTGATTCCAAACGAGGAGGAGCTCGCGAAGATGGCGGCCGGCAACTATCGCTTTGCCGTCGCGCCGATTGACCTCCGCGAGCACGAAGTTGCAATCGACGAGCTCGATCGCCAGACGCGCGGGACATCGCGAGGCGCAGATCACGCCGCATTTGCCCAGTCGGCAACGGGCGCTGCCTTTTTTCTGAATGGCGAGTCCGTCGGTTACACGTACGTATGGCCTGACGGATCGATCGGCCCATTGGCCTGCGCGTCGGAGGCCTATCTCGTGCAAATATTTGCTTATGCGCTGCTCACGTTGCAGCGAAGCTACTCGGCATCGTGGTGTAGCGCGCTCGTCCCGGGATCGAACCGGCGTATTGCGCGCGCCGCGTTGCGCGCCGGCTTGCGAATCGAGCAAAGCTTTTTGCTCGCCCAAGACACGGCGATCGCCAATCTTTCAACGTACGTAGGCTATCACCAACTGCTGTTGTAGCAACGCATGGCAGAGGTTTGCTGCCGAAATCCCGAAGCGTAAGCTCACGTTGCGACGACTTGCGATCGGGGCGTAGCTCAGCTTGGTTAGAGCGTCGCGTTTGGGACGCGAAGGCCGGACGTTCGAATCGTCTCGCCCCGACAGTGATTGCCATGGTATTCTAGCGCTTGGTTCGCGCCCGTGGTCTAACGGGATAAGGCACGAGTCTTCTAAACTCGAAGATGGGGGTTCGAGTCCCTCCGGGCGCAATGGTACAATGCTCTCGCGGTGACTGTAGCTCAGCTGGTTAGAGCGTCGGTCTGTGGAACCGAAGGCCGGGGGTTCGAGTCCCCTCAGTCACCCATGATGTCCAAAGGACGAGGAGAGAAAGACTGCGTACAGAGTGAGGCGACCAAAGCGACCCGAGCGCCTTTAGCTCAGTCGGTAGAGCAGCGGCCTTTTAAGCCGTTGGTCCCGGGTTCGAGTCCCGGAGGGCGCACGTTGATGCACCGCTAGCTCAATGGTAGAGCAGGTGACTCTTAATCACTTGGTTGGGGGTTCAAGTCCCTCGCGGTGCAAAAGAAAAAAGCCTCATGTAGATGCTGAGCACATGCAAATGAACGCGCAAATCTTACGGCTGGTTCTCGAATTCGTCCCCGTGATCGTGTTCTCGGCGCTTATGCTCGCGCGCGGGCTGCTCGCCCGGCGCGCGGGGCAGGCGCGAATCGTGCGCCAATGCTTTACCATGTGGATTCTCGCGGCAGCGGCCAATGGTATCGTGTGGACCTTTCTCATACCGCCGAACCGCTAGCCTCGGCTGCGTAGTAAACGCGCACCCGTCACCGAAAATCCGGATGAAACGGACGCCGCGGACGCGATTTTAAAACAGGCGCTGGAAAACACCGAAACCCCTGAAAAACACTTTCAAGGGTTTCGCAATCTGGGGCTTGCGGAGAGGTTAGTGTTTCGGTTTCGGTAGTGCGGGTTTCAAGCTCAGGCTGGTGCTGGTGCTCAGGCTGGTACTGGTGCTGACGCTTGGCTTGAGATTGCAACGAACCTCGCCGAGTACTACTCGGCACGATTGCTGGGTTAGGCGATCGACACGCCAAAGCGCGCCGTTGCTTTCCAGGTATTGGTAGCGGAAGAAGAACTGAAAAACGAACATCGCCGCGAGGAGTGCACCGGCCCCATAGAGGACCGAATGCGCCCAGTTCGGTAGGTCCTGCCACAATCGCATTCGCTTGTACCGACTACTGTCGAATCGTGACACGGCGTTCACGGTAAAAAGCTCCTTTGGTTATGGATGAACGAAATGCGGTACCTGAGGCGTCGAGGCATGTTCGAAGCTGGCTGGACGAGGCCCTTCGTCGGGCGCCCGTTCGGTTCGGGCGCCTTTTCGCCCCCGCCGTGCGTAGGGCCCGCCACAGAGGAAAAGCACCTGGTGCGGCCTATCTATGGGGGTCGCCGGGCAAGTGGCGGAACTGGCAGACGCGCTGGACTTAGAATCCAGTGGGGCAACCCGTCAGAGTTCAAATCTCTGCTTGCCCAAACGCTTGCCGACCGGGGGCATCGTGCGGAAGTAGCTCAGTGGTAGAGCATCGCCTTGCCAAGGCGAGGGTCGCGAGTTCGAATCTCGTCTTCCGCTGATTCTTCTTATGACTACCTCTACAATAACAACGATCGCACCCACCATCGTCGCGCTCGAGTTTTCGGTCTCGGAATCGGAACTTGCCGCGGCCGAAGATCGTGTATTCCGCCGGCTCGTCAAGAACGTGCGGCTGCCAGGGTTTCGCAAGGGCAAAGTGCCTCGCAGGATATTCGATCAAACCTACGGGCGCGAGGCGATCACGAGCGAGGCGGTCGAGGAAGTGCTGCCGGAGATCTATGCAAAGGCGGTGCGCGAGCACGATTTGGAGCCCGTCGAGCGGCCGCAGTTCGAGATCGTCGAAGAGGCCGGCGGCCGCCCCGCCCGGCTAAAGGCGACTGTCGAAGTCAGGCCGCGGATCGAACTTGGCACCTATCGCGGAATCGTCGTTTCGCGCCCACCGTATGGCGTAACCGAACCCGAGGTCGAGCATAGCCTCGAGGCATTGGCGAAAGAGCGCGCGACCCTCGTCCCGGTGAACCGGCCCGCCCAATTGGGCGACATCGTGACAATCGACTACGAAGGCTCGTTGGACGGCACGGCGTTTGAAGGCGGCAGCGGCGAGAATCAGGTGATTGAATTGATTGAAGGGCGTTTCGTGCCCGGTTTCGTTACCGGAATAGCGGGAATGCCTGCAGGTCAGACCAAGCAGTTTCAAGCCCATTTCCCCGAGGATTACCCAGTGGCAAACTTGGCTGGGAAAACGGCAGATTTCACCGTGAAACTCCACGATGTCAAAGAGATGGAGCTGCCCCCGCTCGACGACGATTTCGCGAAGGCAATCTCTCAGAGCGAGACCATCGCGGAGCTTCGTAGCGATGTACGCAGGCGCCTCGAAGCCGTCGCCGCCGGACGCGCCCGTCGCGCGACGGGCAACGCCATCGTTGGGCAGCTCTTGACGACACACGACTTTCCCTTGCCGGCGTCGCTCGTTGAAAACGAGCTCAATGCGATCGTCGAGGAAGTTCGGGCTGCGTCAACGTCGGAGGTAACCGATGAAGCCGAACTGCGGGAGGCTCATCGTAAGGAGGCCGAATCGCGCGTGAAGGCGTCGCTGCTGATTCAAGCAATCGCGAAGGCTGAAAACATCACCGCGACGCCCGCAGACCTTGCCGCCGAACTGGAGGTTTTGTCGCGACGCTACGGACAGCCGGTCGCCCGACTCCGCAAGGCGCTGGGCAATAATCTGCTCGCGCTCATGGACGGAATCGTTCGCAATAAGACGCTCGACTTGCTGATCGACAATGCCGTCGTCACCGTGGACGAAGAAACTCTCTACCGGCCGTCGTAGTTAGAAGAGAACATGGGACATTTAGTGCCGATGGTGGTCGAGCAGACCGCGCGCGGAGAACGCGCGTACGACATTTACTCGCGCCTCCTCAAAGACCGCATCGTCTTCGTCGGTGGTCCGATCGACGACCACCTCGCGAATCTCGTGATCGCCCAGTTGCTCTTTCTGGAGCGAGAAGACCCTGAAAAGGACATCGACATGTACCTCAATAGTCCGGGCGGCAGCGTCACCGCGGGATTGGCGATGTACGATGCAATGCGCTTCATCAAGCCCGACGTCGCCACGATTTGCATGGGCTTCGCGGCTTCGATGGGTTCGATTCTTTTGACGGGCGGCGCACCCGGAAAACGCATGGCCCTCCCCAATTCGAAGATCGTCATTCATCAGCCCTGGGTATCGCAGATCGGGGGTCAAGCGACGGACGTCGAGATCGCCGCACGGGACCTCCTGGCCACCCGCCAGACGGTCGCACGGATCTACGAAGAGACCACGCGCCGGCCCCTCGATCAGATTCTGCGGGATATCGAGCGCGATTACTATATGACCGCCAAAGAGGCCAAGGAGTACGGGATAATCGACCTGATTATCGAAAATCGTCAAGGCTTGCCGTCACCGGCATAGCGGAGGGAAGTTCGGCGCGCGATGTTTCGTTTCGGAGACGACAAGGGTCAGCTCAAGTGCAGCTTCTGCGGAAAATCGCAGGAGCAAGTTCGCAAGCTGATTGCGGGTCCCGGCGTTTACATTTGCGACGAATGTATCGAGCTCTGCAATGAGATCATTGAGGAGGAGCTCTACAAGAACGTTGACGAGAACCTGCGGCTTCGTAACATCCCCAAGCCCAAAGAGATCAACCACATTCTCAACCAATACGTGATCGGTCAAGAGCGCGCCAAGAAGTCGCTCGCGGTCGCGGTTTACAACCACTATAAACGCATCAACGTCGGCGGAACCGCGGACGATGTCGAACTGCAGAAATCGAACATTCTGCTCGTCGGCCCCACTGGCTCGGGCAAAACGTATTTGGCGCAGACGCTCGCCAAGATTCTCGATGTGCCACTGGCGATGGCCGACGCGACATCGCTAACCGAGGCGGGCTACGTCGGTGAAGACGTCGAGAATATCTTGCTCAAGCTCATTCAGGCGGCCGACTACGACGTCAAGCGCGCTGAAAAGGGCATCGTCTACATCGACGAGATCGATAAAATCGCGCGCAAGAGCGAGAACCCGTCGATCACGCGCGACGTCTCCGGCGAAGGCGTGCAGCAAGCGCTGCTCAAGATTCTTGAAGGCACCACGGCAAATGTTCCGCCGCAAGGTGGGCGCAAGCATCCGCACCAAGAGTTCATCCAGATCGACACTACCAACGTGCTCTTCATTTGCGGGGGCGCATTCGATGGCCTCGAGCGAATCATCGAGTCCCGCGTGGCCGCGAACAATATGGGATTCCGCGCGAAGCCCGAGGGAAAGCGCGACGTGCGGGTCGGAAAGTTGCTCCAACAGCTCATGCCCGAGGATCTCTTGCGATTCGGGTTGATTCCTGAGTTCATCGGACGTCTTCCGATCGTCGTAACCCTCGACGCTCTCGACGAGCTTGCGCTACGCCGCATCCTCACCGAACCTCGCAATGCGCTCGTGCGCCAATTCCAGAAGATTCTCAACATGGACGGCGTCGATCTGCAGTTTACCAAAGAAGCCCTCGTTGCGATTGCAACTAAGGCGCAGGGTCGAAAGACCGGCGCGCGCGGGCTGCGCTCTATCTTGGAAGAGACGATGCTCGAGGTCATGTACGACCTGCCGTCGCTTCAAGGCGTCAAGAAGTGCGTCGTCAACAAGGACGTCATCGAGAAGAAAGAATCGCCGACGCTCATCTATCACGAACATAAAAAGGACATGCCCGCTTAGGACCCCTCTTTGCCTCAACTCGTTGTCGGCGAAAGCCTCGATTGCCATAGCAAACTTCGGCTTTCGCCTCCTAGATTTGAGCCAAAGATGAGGCCTACGTATGTCTGAGCGCATGGAGCTGCCAAAACACTACGATCCGAAGACGGTGGAACCGCGTCTCTACGCGCTTTGGGAGAGTAAAGGGTACTTTCACGAGGAGCCCGACCCGGCGCGGCCGCCGTTTATCATCTGCATGCCGCCGCCCAACGTTACGGGTCGTGCGCATTTGGGCCATGCATCCACCTTTACGGCGATGGACGTTCTCACGCGCTTCCATCGCATGCTCGGCGAAAACGCCGACTGGCTTCCCGGTGTCGATCACGCCGCCATTGCTACCGAAGCGGTGCTCGTGCGAGAGCTCGCTCGCAACGGCGTACGCCGCGAAGATCTCGGGCGCGAACGATTCGTCGAACGCGCTTGGGAGTGGTCAAGAACGTACGGTGGCGCGATCAACGAGCAGTTCCGCCGGCTCGGGTTCGGGCCGGACTGGGCCCGCTTGCGATTCACGATGGACGAAGGCCTCTCCGCAGCCGTCAATCGTGTTTTCGTGCAGTTGTATCGCGAGGGGTTGATCTATCGCGGCACGCGCCTGATCAACTGGGATCCCACGGCCAAATCGACCGTTTCCGACGCCGAGCTCGAGTACGTGGAGCGCGACGGGACGCTCTGGCATATCCGCTATCCGTTTTCACCCGACGACCTCAGTTCGGGCATCGAGATCGCCACGACCCGACCGGAAACCTTGCTGGGCGACGTCGCGATCGCGGTCCATCCAAACGATCCGCGATACACGGCCCTCATTGGGCGCCGCGTCTTCATTCCGCCGCTGCTGGATCGGGAGATTCCAATTATCGCCGACGAGGCCGTCGATCCGGAGTTCGGAACCGGTGCGGTCAAGGTGACGCCGGCTCACGATCCGGCGGATTACGAGATCGGAATCCGTCACGAGCTTGCGATGCCATCGGTGATTGGACTCGACGCGCGCATCACCGGCAGCGAGGTCAGCGTGGGGCGCTATGCCGGGATGGACCGATTTGAGGCGCGATTGCAAATCGTCGAGGCTCTTCGCGAGCTCGGATCGCTCGTCGAGGCTCGGCCGCACCGTCATTCGGTCGCAACGAGCGAGCGCAGCGGGGACATCGTGGAACCGCTCCTTTCGCTGCAATGGTTCGTCAAAGCTCGACCACTGGCGGCTCCTGCCCTACAAGCGTATCGAAGCGGCAAGATTCGCTTCGTGCCCGAACGCTATGGCCGCACGTACGAGCAATGGCTCGAAAACATTCGCGATTGGAACGTTTCGCGACAGATTTGGTGGGGCCACCAACTACCCGTCTGGTACGCGCCTAACGGCGCTGAGATCATCGCGGAGAACGAGGAAGCGGCGCTCGAGATCGCCGAGCGAATCCACGGCACGCGCGCGATTACGCGCGATCCGGACACCCTCGATACCTGGTTCTCCAGCGGCTTATGGCCGTTCTCCATTCTGGGATGGCCGGCACAGACGAACGAACTACGTCGTTGGTACCCTTCCCAAACAATGGTGACCGCCGGTGAGATCATCTTTCTCTGGGTGGCGAGGATGGTGATGCTCGGCATTCATTTCATGGACGAGATCCCGTTTCGCGACGTCGTCATCACGCCGCTGCTCTTTGATTCCGCCGGCCGGAAGATGTCGAAATCACTCGGCAATGTGATCGATCCGATCGTGCTCGCAGACAAATACGGTGCCGATGCGCTTCGCTTCTCGATTCTTCGCCAAATGCGTCTCGATAGCCAAGAACTGCGCTATCAAGAGTCGCGTTGCGAAGAGGCGCGCAACTTCAACAACAAGATCTGGAATGCCACGCGTTACATCCTGGCGTTGCCCGAGGGTTTGCCGCCGGCGATGATGCTGCCCCCGAAGGCACAACTGACTCTTGCCGACCGCTGGATTCTCACGCGATTGCACGAAACTATCTCGCGAATCGGCGACCTTCTGCGCGAATACGATCTTGGCAACGCGGCTGAAACGCTTTGGCGCTTTGTGTGGTACGAGTTCTGCGATTGGTATCTGGAAGCGACCAAAGCCGAGGCCAACCGCGGGACTCGCGCGCCCGTGCTCTCCTATGTTTGGAATGCTGCGATGCGGTTGCTTCACCCGATGGCGCCCTTTATCACCGAGGAAGTTTGGCTTGCGTTGCCGCACGACGGTGAAACCATTGTGACGGCGAACTGGCCCGATGCTCTCGAGGTCCCGGCATTCGATACGGACGCACGCATCTTCGCGCTCTTCCAGCGCTCGGTCGAGCGCATCCGCACCATGCGCGCGGAGATCGGATTGAGCCCGCGCGATCGCGTCGTCATCGAATTGCCCGCAAACGTTCCCAGCCCAATGACCGAGCTCTTCGCTCTCTTCGCCGGGGCCTCGGTCGAACGGTCTGCCGCCGTCGGCTCGGACGTCGATGACGCTCTTGCCGCGATTCGCATTCGCGCGCCACACGATCTGCTGCTCGAGCGCTATCGAAAAGAGCTGCAGCAGCTCCGTTTCGAAATCGAACGAGGCGAGAAGAAGTTGAGCAATGAGGCCTTTGTGGCGAAAGCGGAGCCGACCGTCGTTTCTCGCGAACGCGAAAAACTGGAAAATTACCGCAGCGACCTCGCGCGCGTCGAAACCGCCCTTGCCGAGCTGAAGGAGAGTGCGTGACCGGCGCTACCGTCGGCCGAGTGATCGTTCGCAGTGCCGAGGTCGAGCGCATCGTCGCTCGGCTCGCTCATCAAATCCTGGAACCCTGCGAAGCCGAACAAGGCCTCGTCTTGCTCGGCGTGAGGCGCGGGGGTGAAGCGCTTGCAACGCGGCTTGCCGCTGAGATCGAGCGTATCAGCGGGCGCGCGCCGGCCCTGGGCTTTCTGAACATCAACTTGTATCGCGACGACCGCGTGAGCCACGAACTGCCTGAGTCGCAGATCCCCGGAGACATCTCCAACCGGGTCATCGTCATCGTCGACGACGTCCTCTACACCGGTCGTACGATACGCTCGGCATTGGATGCCGTGACGGATCTCGGACGCCCCGCGGCCATTCGGCTCTGCGTACTCGTCGATCGAGGCTTGCGCGAACTTCCGATACAGCCCGACTTCGTCGGCCGATTTACGCCCACGACGGCGAGCGAACGCGTGAAAGTCACGCTGTCGCCGAAGGCCGCCCCCGCCGATGAGATCACCATTTCTGAAAGTGCCCGTGCGGATACGCCGTAGCCTGATCGACCTCGACGATCTCGCGCCCGAGGAGCTTTCCTACGTGTTCGAGCGCACCGCCGAGTTCGAGCGCTCCGCCCCGGGTCCGCTGCTCTCCGGCAAAGCCTGCGTCAATATGTTCTTCGAAGAGAGCACGCGAACGTTCACCTCGTTCCACCTCGCCGAATTGCGGCTGGGTGCCGACGTCGTGAACCTGACGCCGAAAAATCTCAGCCTCGCCACCAAAGGCGAGACCTTGGAAGATACTGCGCTAACCTTGGGAGCGCTTGGAATTAGCGTGCTCGTGGTTCGTCATCACGAAGCCGGCTTTCCCCAGCGGATCGGCCTTGCATTCGACGGACACGTTGTCAATGCCGGGGACGGCATTCACGCGCATCCGACGCAGGCGCTGCTCGACATCTATACGATGATCGAGGAGTTCGGCGACCTGTCGGGCCGCACCATCGCGATCGTCGGCGACATTCTTCACAGCCGGGTCGCGCATTCGACGATCCGGGGACTCGCGCGCCTTGGCGCGTCGGTCGTGCTGGTTGGGCCGGAATCATTTCTTCCCAGCAGCTACGCCAGCGAGCACGTCACCGTCGAGCGCGATTTCGACGCCGTCTTGCCGCGCGCCGACGCGATCGTACTGCTGCGAATTCAGCGCGAGCGCTTCGTCGAAATTCCGATCTCCGATCGGGAGTATATCGAACAATATCGCCTCGACCACCGGCGTTTGGCGCTCGTGCAAAACGAGGCGATCGTCATGCATCCAGGGCCCTACAATCGAGGGGTCGAGCTCGACGATTCGGTGCTCGAGTTCGCGGGATGGCGCTATGCTCGCCAAGTGCTGCACGGCGTTGCGGTGCGCATGGCCGTCCTCGACCTCCTCGTCAACGCCCGGTGAAGCCGTTATTGATTCGAGGGGGAAGGGTCGTCGATCCAGCGTCTTCCCTAGATTCGCTGCGCGATCTCCGAGTGCGCGACGGGCGAATCGCCGAGATCGGCGCACACTTGAAAGCCGCAGCCGACGAGGATGTTTTGGACGTGCCCAACGCGATTGTCGCACCGGGCTTCATCGACATGCACGTGCACCTGCGCCAACCGGGATATTCGCAAAAGGAGACGATCGAGAGCGGAACGCAAGCGGCTGTTCGCGGCGGCTTCACCGCTGTCGCCTGCATGCCGAATACGAACCCCGCGCTCGACGATCCCAGCGTCATCAACGCTTTGATGCAGCGCGTCGCCCGGGAGGCGACCTGCCGCGTCCATCCGATTGCCGCGATGACCCTGGGGCGCGAAGGTTTCACGCCATGCGACTTCGCCTCGCTGGCGAAGGTGGGCGCGGTCGCCTTTTCCGACGACGGCGATACCGTCGAGAACGCGGCGGTGATGCGCGAGGCCGCGCTGCTCGCGCGCGATATCGCCGGAGCCTTCATTTCGCATTGCGAGCCCGAGGAGTCGATCGTGGCGCGCGACCTTCAAATCGCCGGGCAAAGCGGTAAAACCTGGCACGTCGCGCACGTTTCGACGGCCGCCGCACTCGAGCTCATTCGCCAAGCCCGCTCGCGCGAGGTGGAAGTTACCTGCGAGGTGACACCGCACCATCTGCACTTCACCCGCGATCTGCTAGGTGAGCTCGGAGGCGCCGCGCGGGTGAATCCGCCCTTGCGCAGCGAGGACGACGTCGCCGCATTGCGACGGGCCGTACGCGATGGAACGATCGACGCTTTCGCCAGTGACCACGCACCACACACGGCCGAAGAGAAAGATCGCAGCGTGTGCGACGCGGCGCCTGGCTTTTCTGGATTGGAAGTCGCAGTGGGGGCCTATGCGGCCGCATTGCCGGATCTGCCGCTGACGCGGTTCGTCGAAATGCTTTCGACCAATCCGGCGCGCATTCTCGGCATTCGCGGCGGCAGCTTGGCTACGGGGGAGCTTGCCGACATCACCATTTTCGCCGATCGCGAATGGACCGTCGATCCGACTCGTTTCGCCTCGATGGGAAAATGCACGCCGTTTGCGGGGCGCCGATTGCCCCGCAAAGTCTTAGCGACGATTGTCGAGGGCTTGGCGCAGTACCGCACCGACGATTTGGCGGCATAGTGGCAAAACGCGCCGCGCTCTTTCTCGCCGACGGTAGCCGCTTCGATGGGCACGGGTTGGAGTTCGAAGGCATCGCGCTGGGCGAAGCGGTTTTTTATACCGGAATGACCGGCTACGAAGAGGCACTGACCGACCCATCGTATGCGGGGCAAATTCTTACTTTCACGTATCCCATGGTTGGTAACTATGGAATCTCCGGCAGTGCAGCGCAATATCGTCGCGCGTGCGTAGCCGCCACCGTCATCAAACAGATCGCCTACCACCCGTCGCACCATCTTTCGAAAATGACCTTGCCGAGGTGGCTCGACGTACAGAACATTCCAGCGCTAATTGGTGCGGACACGCGCGCCATTACGATCTCGTTGCGCGAACACGGAACGATCTGGGCGGCGCTTGCCGTTGGCGATGCCGCGGTGGACGAGGCGGAGTGCCGCCTCAGCGAGTTTGTCCGCACGGCGAGCACGACGGAGCTAGTTCCGAGCGTCGCGACGCGTGAGCGGTTTACCGTGGGTAGCGAAGATGGAACTCGAGTCGCGTTGATCGACTGCGGCGTAAAACGCGCGATTCTTCGTCACCTCGAAGCGCTGGGCGCACGAGTTCAAGTGCTTCCGTACGACGCGACCGAGGCGCAAGTGCTAGCCGGCGACCCGGCGGCTATTTTTGTCTCGCCCGGCCCGGGCGATCCGACCGATCTTCGGGCGACAATCGGTCTCCTGCGCGCCCTGCTCGGGCGAAAACCGCTTTACGGCATCTGTTTAGGCCATCAGTTGCTCGCATTGGCATGCGGCGCGCGTACGTATAAGCTCCCGTACGGTCATCGCGGCGGCAATCAGCCGGTCATGGACGTGCTCGCCGGCGAGGTTTTGATCACCGCGCACAATCATGGATATGCCGTCGATGCGACATCGCTGCCCGACGATCTCGAGGCGACGATGACCAACCTCAACGACGGCACGAATGAAGGCTTTCGTCACCGAAGTCTTCCCATCGCCGGAGTGCAGTTTCACCCTGAAGCGTCGCCTGGTCCGTTCGACGCTCGCCGGCTTTTCGCGCAGTGGCTCGAAGAACTGCCACGCGCGTAGCCGCCGCGGCTTTCATTCTGGCGTGCGTCGCTGGCGTTGCGAACGCTCAGACGCTCGCCCGCCTGACCGTGCGATCGTTCGATTTGAGCAGCGACACCACGTCGCCGCGAGTCGATGTCCCATTTCATCTGATCGTGACCTTGCGAGTGCGCGAACGCATATCGCGAATCGACGATCTGAACCTGCCGATGCTTGCGCAACTCGAGCTACTGGGTGACGAGCGCGAGATGACAACCGGAGTTAGCGGAACGCAGTATCGCGAGAGCATCACGGTGGTGGCGCACGACGCGGGCACGATCGCATTGGCACCGGCGACGCTGCAAGCGATCGACGCACGCGACGGCAAAGCCAAAGAGTGGTTCACGAACTCTCTGACACTCTACGTGACGGGAGCGCCGTCGCGCGCCTTGAACGCGGGATGGCACGCATTGCTTGCAGCGATGCTCGCCGTCCTTCGATTCGTGGCGTGGCTGTTGGCATGGGTGCTCGGCATCGGTTGCGCTGCCATGATCCTGCTGCTGCTGATCCGCCGCCGGCGCCGAGCGGTTCAGTCGCTCAACCTCACGCCGGCTGTGCCGCCGGCACCCCCGCCGGCGCCCGCGCTCCGGCGTTCCCGGCGTCAGCAGGCGCACGATGCGTTAACGGTACTGCGCGCCGAGCGTTCGCGACCGGCCGCCATTGCGGTACGAGGTGCCATCTGGCGAATGGTCGGCGCCTCGGAGGGCGAAACGCTCGCCGACGTGTTACGCCGGGCCGATGCTCGAGACGCCACAACGCGCGCCCTCCTCATTGCGCTCGAGCGTAGCGCGTTTACCTACGACGCGGATTTCAGCGCGGCCGTGGACGACGCGTGCTCCGCGCTGGAGCGTTTTATCGAGTCGGTGCCATGATCGCCGCGCGTGAACCCGCCGAACTTCGCGCTGCGCTGGCGCAAACGATCGTCGGCCAAGAGGGAGTCATCGAAGCGTTGCTCCTGGCGTTGCTTTGCAACGGGCACGTCCTGCTCGAAGGACCGCCTGGTCTTGCCAAGACGCTCGCTTGCCGTTCGCTGGCGGCCGCGCTCGAAAGCGAATTCAAACGCATTCAATTTACGCCCGATTTGCTGCCGAGCGACATCGTCGGAACCCGCATCTTCGACCAGCGTGAAAGCGCGTTTACGACGGTGCTCGGACCGATCTTTGCCAATGTCGTTCTGGCTGACGAGATCAATCGCGCACCAGCAAAGGTGCAGTCGGCGCTGTTGGAAGCGATGCAGGAGCGTCAAGTGACGATCGGGCCGCAATCTTTTGCGCTGCCCGACCCTTTTATCGTGATGGCAACGATGAATCCGCTCGACTCCGAAGGGACCTACGCGTTGCCGATCGCGCAAATGGATCGCTTTCTGATGAAGGTGAACGTTGGCTATCCGTCGCGCGAGGAGGAGTTGCGGATTCTCGATCGCTTTGCGGTTGCCGACACGCAGCCCGTACGCGCAATTGCGACGCTCGACGACGTCCGCGCCTGGCGCGACCGGGCCCACGCCGTACACATCGACGAGAAACTCAAGCGCTACATCGTCGAACTCGTTGCTATTAGCCGCCAAGGCGAACGGGTGACGGTTCGTGCGAACTCCGGTGCTACGTTGCGTGCGTCGGAGTTGATCGACTACGGCGCGAGCCCCCGCGCGACGCTCGCGCTCGCCTTCCTTGCAAGAGCCCGCGCGTTGCTTGCACGGCGGGATTTTGCCCTGCCCGACGACGTGCGAGCGATCGCGCCGCACGCCCTGCGCCACCGCATCGGCTTCAACTATCGCCTTGCTGCCGAAGGTATCGCCCCCGACGCGGTCATCGACGCCATCATCGGCGCAGTCCCGGCGCCGTGACATTACGCGAAGCGCTGCTGCGCGCGCGGCGCCGGCCGCGCCATTTGGGTGCAGGCTCGCCGACAATCTATCGCGGCGATGGCTATGAGTTTGTCGAGTTGCGCTCGTACGTCGCGGGTGACGACGTGCGCCGCATCGATTGGGCAGCGACGGCGCGATCCGGCGAGCTGCAGACGCGCGTCGTCTTGGAAGATGTCGCACTCACGCTTGCCGTCATCCTCGACGAATCGCACTCGATGCGGATCGGACGTCGCCGCACACTGCTCGATGCCGGCCGCGAGGCGTCAGCCGCATGGTTTGGAGCCGCATGCTCCGAGGATCGCTGCATTCGCGTGGCTGACGACGGCGTCACGCCGCCAGCCTTGCAACGCAACCCACATCGCACGCTGATAATTCGGGCCGGTTCGCCGCACTTCGATCTGCCTCGCATACTGCGGACGGCACGCGCGGCGCTGCCTCGGGGCGCGGCGCTCCTCGCCATCGGCGACTGGTGGGAGCTGCACCCTTCGCTCGATCGAGATCTCGCCGATCTCGGCGCGCGTTTCGATTGCACGGCGCTCGTTGCACGCGATCCTTGGTACGACGCATTGCCTTTGCGAGGTATGGTACGGATGCTCGGCGCCGAAGGCGGCGCGGTGCGCGCGTACGTTGGCCGCCGCGAACGCACGGCTTTTCAAGCGGCCGTGCGTCGGCGGGAGGCCGGGCTCCTCCGGCGCTTCGAAAGCGCGAACTGGCGAACTGGCGTGCTCCGCGAAGCCGACGGCGTGGCGTCGCTAGCCACGGCGTTCGGTCTGCCCCGGCTGTGACCGTCGAGCATCCGGCGCGGCTGTTGCTGGGCGTCGTCGCGGTCGTGCTCTTTGCCGGAGTCTACCAGATCCTGCAGCGACGGAAGACCGCCAATGATTTGGCCTATTCGAACGTTGGTTTCTTCGTTGAAGCAATCAGACCGCGACGTTGGATTCCGTTCGCGCTGCAGGCGCTCTGGATCGTGGCGCTGACCGGCGTGGTTCTCGGGATTTCCGGGCCGCATTTGACCATACCGGTGCCCGTGCGTGACGGTTCCGTTTTCATTTGCCTCGACACGTCAGGATCGATGGCATCGTCCGACGTCCTTCCCACGCGCGAGCAAGCGGCGAAAGCCGCGGCGCAAGCCTTCATTGGTGAAAGCCCGGCGGGAACAAAAATCGGCATCATTTCGTTCGCCGGCGCGGCCGGCGTGGTGTCGCCGTTATCGGCCGATCACCAATCGGTCGTCGCGGCGCTCGACCAGGTACCTCTTCCCAACGGCGCCACGGCAATCGGCGACGCACTCAAGTTGTCTGCGCAACTGCTTCCGGTGACCGGACATCGCGTCGTAATCTTGATCACCGACGGCGTCAACAATAGCGGCACCGACCCGATGGAAATGGCGCAGTGGCTGGGCGCTCACCATATTCCCGTCTATACCGTCGGGATCGGTACGCCGAACGGCGGTCTTATACCGGGAACGAACGAGCAAGCCACGATCGACGAGGAGGCGTTGCGCGGATATGCCGCAGCGAGCGGCGGCGCTTACGCTCGCGCAGAGAATGCAACGCAACTTCGCGACGCACTTGCGCGCCTTGGGCGTGTTACATCGCTGCAACCTAAACCAATCGATGCTTCACTGCCCTTTGCGGTCGCGGGAGCGGTTTCGATGCTAGCGGCGTTCCTTGTAGGCTTTGGCTTAGGGCGTTATCCGTGATCGATCCGATCCTGCTGCTCGCTCAATGGCTCGACGATGCCGGAGGCGCCGGGAGCATCGAAGCAATCGCAATGTGCTTAGCGACCGCCGATGGGCGCGGGGAGCCGTCGGCGCGGATCGTGCTGCTGCGCGGTCTCGACGAGCGCGGGCTTCGCTTCTTCACGTCGTATCTCAGCCGCAAGGGGCGCGAACTCGCACAAAATCCTCGCGCGGCGGCGGTTCTTTATTGGCCGCAGCTCCATCGCCAAGCTCGCGTGGAAGGCGAGGTCGCGATGCTCGGCGAGGACGAGTCAGACGCTTACTTCAGCTCGCGACCGCGCGGTCATCGCCTCGCGGCGTGGTCCTCCGAGCAGAGCGAGCCGCTCGAATCGTACGCGGTACTCGAAGAACGATTCGCGCATTTCGACGCGCGGTTCGAAGGAGAAGAAGTGCCGCGGCCGCATTCTTGGGGCGGCTATTTGCTTGCCCCGTCGCGCATCGAATTTTGGCAAGGCCGGCCGAATCGAATGCACGAGCGGATGCTCTATACGCGGTCGGGCAACCTCTGGGAGATGACGCGCCTGCAGCCGTAGTTCGCACGGCGACCGAGCCAGGGACTTCGATGCGAGCTAGGTAATGGAGCCGCTTTAGTGCCGCGTCGCAGCGTAATGGTTATTGGGTCGGGACCGATCGTGATCGGTCAGGCTGCAGAGTTCGATTACGCGGGAGTTCAGGCGTGCCGCGCGCTCCGCGAGGAAGGCCACCGGGTCGTCCTCGTCAACTCGAATCCGGCGACGATCATGACCGATCCGGAAATCGCCGATGCCGTCTACCTCGAACCCCTCACCGTTGCGTCCGTGGCCGAGATCATCGGCCGCGAGCGGCCGGACGCGCTCCTACCGACGCTGGGCGGGCAGACGGGCCTCAATCTCGCTGTCGAGTTGGATGAAGCCGGAGTGCTTCGCGATTATAACGTGGAGCTTCTCGGGACGCCCATCGAGACGATTCGTCTCGCCGAAGATCGCGAGCGCTTCAAGCTCAAGATGCTCGAAATCGGTGAGCCCGTTCCCGAGAGCGCGGTCGTTACCGAGATCGACCAGGGTTTGGCGTTCGCGCAACGCAGCGGATACCCGCTCGTCGTGCGTCCGGCATATACGTTGGGCGGAACCGGCGGCGGAATCGTCTACGACGAACCGCAGTTGCGTGAAACGCTCAATGCGGGGCTGAACGCGAGCCTCATCCACCAGGTTCTCTTGGAAACGTCGCTGCTCGGCTGGAAAGAGATCGAATACGAAGTCCTGCGCGACGGTGCGGGAAACTGCATCGTCGTTTGCAATATGGAGAACGTCGATCCCGTCGGCGTGCACACCGGCGACTCAATCGTGGTCGCGCCGTCGCAGACGCTCTCGGACCTCGAGTATCAGATGCTGCGCAGCGCCAGCATCAACGTCATCCGCGCGCTCGATGTCCAAGGCGGCTGCAACATCCAGTTCGCACTTCATCCGGAACGCAGCGAGTACGCTATTATCGAAGTGAATCCGCGCGTTTCTCGGAGTTCGGCGCTGGCCTCGAAAGCGACAGGCTATCCAATTGCGAAGATCGCAACGCGAATCGCGTTGGGTCAGCGGCTCGATGAAATTCCAAATCCGGTCACCGGCATCACCAAGGCAGCCTACGAGCCGACGCTCGATTACGTTGTCGTCAAGATCCCTCGCTGGCCCTTCGATAAGTTTCCGATCGCCGATACCACGCTCGGCACGCAGATGAAGTCGACCGGCGAGGCAATGGGCATCGGGCGAAGCTTTCGCGCCGCACTTCTGAAGGCAGTGCGTGGACTCGACTTGGAGCGGGAGACCCTTACCGGTGCGTTGGCCGAGTGGAGCAACGCGGAGCTGGACGCGATCGTCGTACGCCCGACCCACGAGCGGTTGTTCGGAATTTGCGAGCTTCTGCGCCGCGCTCCCCCCGAGGCTCGAGCCGAAACGATCGAGCACATACATTCGCTGTGCTCGATCGATCGCTTCTGGCTGCGAGAACTTACCGAGCTCGTCGCAATCGAGGAGCGGCTTGGCGGCGCACCATCTGACGACGAGATCGCGCAAGCGCTGCAAACGGGTTATTCGACGACCAGCGTCGCGCGGCTGATGAAGCAGACGGCGCATCGTAACGGCCGCGCGGCGGGAACTCCCGCATTTCGCATGGTGGACACCGCGGCCGCCGAGTTTCCGGCGAAATCCCCGTACTATTATCTTTCGCGCGGGGAGCTCGACGAAATGCGACCGACGCCGCGCGACGCCGTCGTCGTCGTCGGCAGTGGGCCGATTCGGATCGGCCAAGGAATTGAGTTCGACTACAGCTGCGTCCACGCGGCATGGGCTCTCAAGAACGCCGGGCGTTCGCCGGTCGTGATCAATAATAACCCCGAGACGGTCTCGACCGATTTCGATATTTCCGACACGCTCGTCTTCGAGCCGCCCGGCCCCGATGAAGTCGAGGCCACGTATCGTGCAACAAGGGCGTCAGGCGTTATGCTGGCCTTCGGCGGACAGACGGCAATCAATCTGGCCGCGGAGCTCGGCCGCCGAGGGGTCCCGATCGTGGGCAGCGACCGCCGCTCCCTCGACATGGCCGAGAACCGCGAACAGTTCGACGCCGCGCTCTCGCGATTGGGCGTCGCGCGCCCGGAAGGCAAAGCGGCCCGCAGTTTTCGCGAAGCGCGCGCGATCGCGCGCGAGCTCGGTTTCCCGGTGCTGGTGCGTCCCTCGTTTGTGTTAGGCGGTCGAGCGATGGAGATCGTGTACAACGAAGCGCAGCTTGCGGCATATGCCGAGGCGGCTCCGCCAATTCTTCCCGACGCGCCGTTGCTCGTCGATAAGTACTTGCGTGGACTCGAGCTCGAAGTCGACGCTGTTTTTGATGGCGATGACATCCTTATTCCCGGCGTCTTCGAGCACATCGAGCGCGCCGGGATTCATTCCGGCGACTCGATTAGCGTCTATCCCGTGCAGTCAATCGACGACGCGATGGAGCGGCGCATCGGCGACCTTACCATTGCCATCGCAAGGGAGCTGGGGATCAAGGGACTCATCAACATTCAGTTTGTATTGCACGACCGAACGCTCTTTATTATTGAAGCCAACCCTCGCGCCAGCCGGACCGTCCCCATCATCCAAAAGGCGACGGGAATCAATCTCGTTGCCGCCGCAACGAGGATCGCCCTTGGCGAGAAGCTGCGCGACATGGAGTACGGTCTCGGAATGCGGCCGCACATCCCATACGTCGTGGTGAAAGTGCCGGTTTTTTCGTTCTCGAAGATGCGCGGCGTCGAGACCATCCTCGGGCCCGAAATGAAATCGACCGGCGAAGTGCTCGGCATCGACGAGAGTTTTGCCGGTGCGCTTCGCAAGGGATTCGTCGCGGCGGGCATTCGCCTACCCGGGAGCGGAGGCCGCATACTTGTCTCCATCGCCGACGAAGAGAAGGACGACTTCGTCCCAGTCCTGCGAGCATACGCCGCAATGGGACACACGTTGGTGGCAACTCCAGGCACGCGCGGTACGCTTCGGGAGGCCGGCATTGCAACCGAGGGCATCAACAAAATTGCCGACGGATCGCCGCACGTGCTCGACCTCATCAGTTCGCGCGGGGTAGATTTGGTCATCAATGATGCAAAGGGACCACGCGAAATCAGCGATGACTACAAGATTCGCCGAGCGGCAGTCGAAGCGAGTATTGCGTGTTTGACGAGTCTCGATACCGCGCGGGCGCTGGCGGAAGCGCTCGCAAGCCGAGCCGGTCCGCCGCGGAGCCTGCAAGAGTATCGCAGGTCTTTGTCATCGGAGCAAATAGCAGCACGCTCGGCGTCGTCGATAGCCTGAACGGCGAATCGATCTCCGCTCAGCTCCTACCGCTCGCGTGGACGCCGCTGGGGATCGTCATCGGCGAGGGCCGCCAACAAGTCAGCATCGCGCGGTCTGGTCTCGTCGATTGGATGGATCGCACGTTTCCACCCGACGACGAGCGTGCGTTCGTCGTCCCGGTCCGCGATTTGGAGCTGCTCGCCCGAGCCGGTTGGGAATCTGCGTTTCCGGCGCAACTCAACGAGGAAAGCATTCTCAATGCAGACGATCTGCCCGACGAGATGGCCGAGGCCTTTGCACGCACGCCCGCGCCCCTCGTCCAGTGTGCGGCATGCCGCCGGCTCTGCGTCCGCGACGACTTTGTATGGAAAGAAAAACAGTTGTGCGCGTGGGACTATCACGGACAGGCCTTCGGCAAACGCGGCCCTTGGCGCGAGACGCCCTATGAGTCGCGTCACTTTGAGACGCTTGCCTCGTGCGCGTACGTCGCGCCCGAGCTTCTTGAGGATCTCAATGTGGAAGCGTTGCTGAACGTCGCGGGCCTTGACGAGTCAACGATGCAGGCCGTCGTCAACACGCTGCTCGAGCACGACGGGAGCCGTTCGCATATGGCGGTTCGAACGCGCGACGGCGTCGTCGTGCTGCGCGAAAAGTGACCAACCGCGCGATTCGGGATCTCGCCGGGTTCTTCGTGCTGCTCTTCGGCGTCATCGCATTACGTCAAATTTACGTCCAGCTCTTTGAAGCGCCGCAAATCGCCGCGCGGCCGGCGAATCCACGTCACGCCTTGCTCGACCGGGGACGAGGGCGTATTCTCGCCAGCGATGGTACGGTACTCGCCCAAACGGTCGACGGTAAGCGCGTCTACCCGTTTGGTCCGCAACTCGCGCAGCCCGTGGGCTATAGGTCCGTACGATACGGCAGCAGCGGTATCGAGGGGGCGTTCGATCGCGCCCTCACGTCGCCGGATTCGAGCGGCGATCCGTTCGCGCAGCTTGGCGCGCTGGCGGCAACGCTTCGCGGCAGCCGCGTTGCAGCGCAGGGAGCCGATGTCGTCACCACCATCGTCCCAGCCGTTCAAAGCAAGCTTTTCGAGTTGCTCTCGCAACATGCGCGAGGCGCAGGGGTCGCACTGGATCCACGCACGGGCGCCGTTCTCGCCCTGGCGAGCGTGCCGAGCTACGATCCTAATGATTTCGATTCGCACTTCCCATCCCTCAGCGAGGATCCCGCCTCTCCGCTGCTCGACCGCGCGCTCGATGGACTCTATCCTCCCGGTTCTACGTTTAAAATCTTCACAGCAGCGGCGGCGCTCGACAGCAATACCGTGACCTTGGATTCGCAGTTTGAGGATCCGGGCTATCTCGTTGTAGGCAACTACACGCTGCACGATAACGAAAGCGAGGCCACCGGTTATGCCGATCTTACGACCGCATTTGCGCTCTCGAGTAATGTTGACTTCGCGCAAATTGCATTGAAAATGGGCGTGGATACGTTCTACGAGTATCTCAACCGCTGGGGAATCGGCGACTCCCTCGACTTTCAGCTCCCAGCGCAGCGCAATCGCGTACCGTCCAAGGCTGATATCGTGCCGGGTGAACTCGCCCAAATGGGCTTCGGGCAGGGCGCGCTCTTGATGACGCCGCTGCAAATGGCAATGATCGGAGCGACCATCGCCAACGGCGGCGACGAGCCGCGGCCGTACATCGTGCGCAACGTGCTGCGTGACGGCGTCTCTCAAAGCGCATCGAGCCCTGGAACGCTCGAAAGCCCGGTATCGGCGCAGACCGCCGCGAAGGTAACGGGCATGATGGTTGCCGTCGTGGAGCGCGGAACCGGAACTCCGGCCCAATTGCCTCGAATTGCCGTCGCGGGTAAGACCGGAACGGCGACGAATCCGCTCGGCCGTTCCCATGCATGGTTTGTAGCTTTCGCCCCCGCCGCGCATCCTCGCGTCGTGGTCGCCGTCGTCGTTGAAAACGTCGGTTACGGCGCCACCTACGCCGCTCCGATCGCTCGCGAAGTCATGCGTACGGCACTACAGACGTCCGGCTCGTAAGCGTTGATCGAAGAGAAGATCTTTAATAACCGTTACCGCCTCGACCGCAAGCTCGGGGAGGGCGGCATGGCGCTCGTCTACTGCGGAACGGACATCCTATTGCGGCGGCGCGTCGCGGTGAAGGTGCTCCGCGAGCAGTACGCCGCCGACGACGAGTTCGTTCGCCGCTTTTACCAGGAGGCCGAATCGGCGGCGAAGCTCTCGCATCCGAATATCGTCAACACGTACGACGTCGGGCGTCAGGACGATACCTATTTTATCGTGATGGAGCTCGTCGATGGTCCGTCGCTCGCCGAAATTATCGCCGCCGACGGCCGGCTGCCCGAACAAGTTGCGATCGACTACGCCGCGCAAATTGCCAGCGGGCTTGCCTATGCTCATCGACAAGGGCTACTGCATCGCGACATCAAACCGGCAAACGTCCTCGTCACTAAAGACGATGTCGTGAAACTCTCCGATTTCGGCATTGCGCGCGCGGTTTCACAGCAGACGATGGCGCTCACGAAACCTGGCCTCGTCATGGGCAGTGTCTACTACATCTCGCCGGAGCAGGCGCAAGAGCATGACGTACACGAGACATCCGATCTTTACAGCCTCGGCGTCGTGCTATATCAAATGCTGACCGGAAAGCTTCCCTATACGGGCGAATCCCCCGTGACCGTAGCGCTCAAGCACATCGGCGATCCCGTGCCAGCGATCGATACGCGCGCGACCGGAGTAAGTCCGGCCCTCGCCGCAATCGTGAACCGCCTCTTGCAGAAGAAGCCGGAAAATCGGTTCTCATCGGCGAGCGAACTCGCGACGGCGCTACGCGAGGCACGCGAGCGGCCGAGCATTGCGGGTTATCGCATCTCCGACGATGCTCCCACGACCGCCATGGCCTCGACCCGTTTGCCGCCCCGACGCTCGCCGTTGCCCGATCGGCTCGACACTGCACGAGAAGACGAGCGGCCGCCGCGCGCCTCTGGCTGGATCGCCTTTGGACTGGTCGCTGCGCTTCTAGCGGCAACGGCGATCGGTTACCTACTCTTCGGCAAACCATTTTCAAGCTTTGGCGGCGGCGTCGCCGTGGGCGACTACACCGGCATGACGACGGCCGACGCGCAAGAGGCGGTCGTCAACGCCGGTTTGCGTACTCGCTTCACTAAAAGTGCAAGCGAAACGGTCCCACCGGATCACGTGATCCGGCAATCGCCTCCGGTAGGCACAAGGGTCGAAAAAAACCAGGTCGTCGAGCTGGTCGTCAGCAATGGCAAGCCGCTACGCGGACTTGAGGACGTCCGCGGCTACAGCATGAACGACGCGGAGCGGACGCTGCAGCAAGAGGGTTACGCGCTCACGATCGCGCGGCGCTTCGATAATACGATTCGCGACAACGTGATCGACCAGTCGCCTAAGCCCGGCACGAAGGTTCCCGACGGAAGTCGGGTCACGCTCATGGTTTCGAACGGGCCGCCCCCGGTAGTAATTCCTAACTTCATCGGAATGTCGGTCGAGGCGGCGAAGGCGCTGGCAAATCAGCGCGGCATTACACTGGATACGTCACAGGCGGTCCCGGGCATGCCGCCCGACACCGTCGCTTCGCAGAACGTAACGCAGGGAACGACGGTCGATCGCAACGCGATCGTCCGCGTGGTCGTCAACAACGGCATGCCCAATGCGGCACCGTCCTCGGAAAACAATCCCGGCCCGACCGCCACGTTGCCAAACGTCGTGGGTCAAGACTACGATTCGGCGCGGCAGATGCTGACGCAAGCCGGATTTCAGTTTGCCGTGCGCTACGTGCAGCAGAGCGCGAATAACGGCACGATTGTCTCGCAAACGCCACCCGCCGGCGAAGTCGAGCAGGGTGCGACGGTTATTGTGATGCTCTCCGTCTCCGGTGAGGTTCCGGATACAGTGGGCATGACGGCTGAAGACGCGATCAAGACGTTGCACGCGTACGGCTACTCCGTGGCACGTTGGGAATATACGACGAGCGTCGGCGCCGGCGGCAAAGTCATCGGTACGGACCCCAGCGCGGGAACGCCGCTGACGCCTGGATCGTCGGTAGCCGTCACCGTCAACGGAACGCCGCCGCCCTGAACCCTGCGACCTTGCGCGTTTTGGGCATCGATCCCGCACTGCGCACGACCGGATACGGCGCGATCGAACGCTGCAACGGCCGCGTCCGCTTGATCGAAGCCGGCCTGTTGGTACCGCGTGCCGATGGCACCTTCGAAGCCCGATTGCGCGAGCTCCACGACGGCATCTGCGACGTCATCGCGCAGACTGAACCCCAGCTCATCGTCATCGAAGAACTCTATACCAGCTATAAGAATCCGCGCACGGCCGTCATCATGGGTCATGCCCGCGGGGTTCTCTGCCTAGCCGGTGCGCAAGCCGGCGTCGCGGTGCACTCCCTTGGGCACGCGCGGGTCAAACGCGCCTTGGTCGGCTCGGGCAGCGCGCGCAAGGATCAAGTCAACGCGATGGTCACGCAGTTATTGGGGTTGCGTCAGCCTCCCAGACCCAACGACGTTTCCGACGCGCTTGCGCTCGCGCTGGCCTTTCTCAACGTCGTCGATCGAAGATCGCAGCTGCGTGTTCGTTAGAATCTCGGGCGCCCTGTTGGAGCGCAACGGAGAGAGCGTCGTGATCGAGGCCGGAGGTCTGGGCTACGAGGTCGTTCTCCCGCCCTGCATCGCCGACAAAGTGCCGTCAATACCCGGGGAGCGGGTAACGCTCGAGATTTACTCGGTCGTCAATCTCGATGGTAAAAGCGGACGCTTCACGTATTACGGTTTTACGAATGCCGTCGAGCGCGAATTCTTCGAATCGCTCCTGACCGTTGCATCCATCGGCCCACGTTCGGCGGCGCGCGCTTTTAGCGCTCCAATGTCGGCCATCGCCGACGCGATCGATCGCAGCGATTACGCTTTCCTCAAGAGCCTACCGGGCATTGGACAGCAGAAGGCACGCGACATCGTTGCCAAGCTGCAGGGTAAGGTGGCCAAGTTCTTGTTGATACGCGACGCTCCACGGCCGACGGCAAAACCGATGCCCGACTTCGCCGATGAAACGCTCGCGGTGCTTTTACAGCTGGGATACAAACGCGGCGAGAGTGAGGCGATGATCCATCGTACGCTCGACGCCGACGCGAGCATCGATAACGCCGAGCGTTTGCTCGCGGAAATCTATCGCCACAAGGCGAAAGAAATCGCATGAGCGAGACTCGACGGCGTCTGCTCGGGCCAGCCGACGTGGCCGCGCCGCAGAGCGACGATCGAATCGTCGAAACGCGCGACACGCTCGAGGACGAAGTCTACGGCGCGAGTTTGAGGCCGCATTCCTTCGATGAGTACGTCGGTCAAGAGCGCGTGGTAGAGAATCTTCGCATCGCGATCGATGCGGCGAAGCAACGTGGAGAACCGCTCGAGCACGTCCTCTTTTACGGACCGCCGGGGCTGGGCAAGACGACCCTCGCGGGGTTGATTGCGCGCGAACTCGACGCGCAGTTCCGACCAACGAGCGGGCCGACCCTCGAGAAGCCCAAGGATCTCGTTGGAATTCTCACCTCGTTGGAAAAGGGTGACGTCTTTTTCGTCGACGAGATTCATCGGCTTGGGCGCATCGTGGAAGAGTTTCTCTATCCAGCGATGGAGGATTTTCAGATCGACTTCGTCGTCGACCGCGGCGCTTACGCGAAGACGCTCAAGCTGCCGTTACAGCGCTACACGCTCGTTGGTGCGACGACACGGGCGGGAATGCTCAGCGCGCCGTTGCGCGAGCGCTTCGGCATCGTGCACCATCTCGACTATTACTCGGCCAAGGAGCTCGAACGCATCGTACTGAGGTCGGCCGGAGTCTTAAACGTGCCGATCGACGCCGATGCCGCGAGCGTGATTGCGGCGCGAAGCCGCGGAACCCCTCGCATCGCAAACCGGTTGCTGCGCCGAGTGCGCGACTTCGCCGAGGTCCGAGCCGATGGCCGCGTTTCTTCCGAAATCGCTGACGAAGCGCTGGAACGCGAAGGCGTCGACCGGCTCGGCCTCGATCGGCTCGACCGGGCCTTCTTGCGAACGATCGTCGAGCAGTACCGTGGCGGTCCCGTCGGCATCGCTGCAATCGCTGCTACGCTGACGGAAGATGCGGAAACGCTCGAAGACGTCGTCGAACCATATTTGCTCAAAGAAGGGTTCGTCACTCGCACGGCGAGCGGGCGGCGCGCCACGCACCTGGCATATGCCCATCTTGGCGTCGCACGCGGCGCGCCGTCGCAGGAGCGGCTGCTCTAAGGATGCGCCGCGCGCGGTTCATTGCTATGGGCATCGTCGGACCGCTGACCTTCGCGCGAGCGGCTGCGCAGAACGACGTGGATCCAGCTCGCACCTGGGCGCGCCAAGCTTTACGCGTGTTGCTCGGTCGGGGCGATGCCATTGCGGTATCGCGGCAAAGCTTTAGCTTTGAAGGGAAGCTCTATCGCGGAAGCTTCGAGCGCACCGAGGATGGTGAAATCGTCAATCTTATCGAGTTGGAATCGTACCTTTACAGCGTCGTACCGCGCGAGATGCCGGCCGGATGGCCACCGGCGGCGCTCCAGGCGCAATCGATCTGTGCGCGAACCTACGTTTTGCAGCGGAGCGATCCGCGACGAAGCTACGATCTGGTTCCCTCCGAGCTGGATCAGGTCTACGAGGGCATGATGGGCGAAACGGCCTCAGGCAATTCCGCCGTCGATGCGACCGCCCAAGAAGTGCTCGCCTTCGCCGGCGGCTTCGCGCAAATCGCCTATTCGTCGTGCTGCGGCGGCCACACGGAATCGTCATCGGAGGCGTGGGGAAGCGCGCCGATTTCGTATTTGACCGGCGTCGTCTGTACATCGTGCGACGAATCGCCGAACTATCGCTGGAATCGCGCGTTGGCGCTCGATGCGATCGAGTCACGCCTGGCAATCGAACTCACGGGATTCGGGCGGCTGGAGAACGTGCAAATCGGAAGCCGCGATGCGAGCGGCCGCGCGCGCACCTTGGAACTGCTTACCGATACCGGCAGTACGACGCTCTCGGGAGGCGCGTTTCGCCGCGGACTCGGCACGCGCGTCCTGCCAAGCTTGCTGCTCTCGAGCGTACAGCGTGCAGGGGATAACGCGAGCGTTTCAATTTCAGGCGCCGGGCTCGGACACGGAGTTGGCTTATGCCAATGGGGTGCACGCGGCATGGCGATCGCCGGGCGAACGGCGTCTGATATTCTCGCGTCCTATTTTCCCGGCACGGATCTGCGGCATCTCACATAAAACCAGCGATTTTGACTACCCGCTCCCGGCGGAGCTCATCGCGCAACGGCCGGCCACGGTTCGCGACGAGAGCCGTTTGATGGTGCTCGACGGCGGCGCGATACGGCACCTGCGATTTCGCGAGCTTCCGCAACTCCTACGCGCTGCAGATCTGCTCGTGCTCAACGAAACGCGCGTGATCGCGGCGCGGCTCTTTGGCGAAAGACCGGGCGGCGGTCGCGTGGAGCTTCTGTTGCTCCATCCCTCCGGCTCGCTCCGTTACGATGCCAACGCTGTCACGTGGGTCGCGCTCGCGAAGCCGGCCCGTCGTCTGCGGCGTGGCGGCATCGTTCGCTTCGGCGCGTTTGGCGACGCGATCGTACGAAGCGAGCTTCAGGCCGGAGCCCGCGAAATCGAATTTCGCCTCCACGGCCCCTTTGAGGAGTTTCTGTCGCATGTCGGGCAAATGCCGCTTCCTCCATACATTCGCGACGATGCTCCGGAGAGCCAGGCACGATATCAGACCGTCTTTGCCCGCATCGCGGGCAGTATCGCCGCTCCGACCGCGTCGCTGCACTTCACGCCGGAACTCTTGGCCGAAATCGAACGCCGCGGGGTAGAAATCGTTCGCATCGCCCTCGATATCGGTCTGGGTACATTTCGGCCGGTCGCAGTAGAGTTCGTCGACGATCACGTTATGCACGAGGAAGCATACGTCATCGAGCCGGGCGCCGCGCGCGCCATCGAGCAAGCCCGAATCGACCGTCGCCGCATCGTGGCCGCCGGCACCACCGTAGCGCGGGCCTTGGAGGCAAATTTTACTGCCTACGGGCGCATAGTCGCCGGAGAGCGCGTGACGAATCTTTTTATCACGCCGGGGTTTCGTTTTGGGATCGTCGGCGGTCTCATCACCAACTTTCACCTGCCGCGTTCCACGTTACTCATGCTCGTGAGTGCCTTCGCGGGACGCGAGCGCATCATGCGCGCGTATGCCGAGGCGATTGCGCAGCGCTATCGGTTTTACTCCTTCGGTGATGCGATGTTCGTCACCGGAGGGTTGGCCTAAGATGCGCTACGTCACGTTCGACCGGCCGGGCGATGCCAAGGTGCTGCGAATTGCCCGAGGGGACCGTCCGCGCCCAAGCCGTAACGAAGTGCTCATCGGCGTCGAGGCGGCCGGCGTTTCCCGTGCGGACGTACTGCAACGTGAGGGAAAGTATCCAGCGCCGCCGGACGGCTCGCCGATTCTTGGCTTGGACGCCGCCGGAACCATCGTCGCACTCGGGGCCGATGTAGCACGCTGGAGAGTCGGGGATCGGGTCTGCGCACTCACGAATGGCGGCGGCTACGCAGAGTACGTCGCGGTTCCCGCCGGTCAAGTGTTGCCGATACCTGATGGCTGGAGCGCGGTCGAAGCAGCCACCTTGCCCGAAAACGCCTTTACCGTTTACGATTATCTCTTCACCCGCGCGAAGTTGCGCGCCGGCGAAAGTGTCCTCGTTCACGGTGGGACGAGCGGAATCGGCACAACCGCAATCATGTTCGCACACGCGCTCGGTGCGCGCGCAGTGGCAACGGCCGGAACGCCGGAGAAGTGCGCCGCATGCATCAAACTTGGCGCGTCCGACGCCATCGATTACCGGACGGAAGACTTCGTCACCGCGATCGAACGCATCACGAACGGACGAGGAGTCAACGTGGTGCTCGACGTCGTGGGCGGTGACTACATTGCGCGGGATCTGGAGTGCCTGGCCGTCGACGGCCGATTGGTCTGCATCGCGACGCAACGCGGCAGCCGCGTCGAGCTCGACCTTCGCCGGCTCTTTGCCCGACGTGGCACGATCATGGCGTCGAGCCTTCGCCCGCGCAGCGCGCCTGAGAAGGCCTCGATCGCCGCGGAGCTCGAACGCGCGATTTGGCCGCTCTTGCCATTACGCGACCGCATCGTTCCGATCGTAGATTCCGTCTATCCCTTGGAGCGCGTCGCCGACGCGCACGCCCGTATGGAATCGAGCGCGCACGTCGGCAAAATCGTGCTAGTGATAGATAATTTGGCTCATTGACGTGGGGCCGGTCGCCATGAAGAAGAGCATGGGAATCGAGAGCATCGTGTTCGTTCGCGAGGCGAGAAACGCGATTCGGCGAGCCTTCGCCTTCTCCGCATCGGTCGCGGCAACAAATCCCAGTATCTTCTTTTGATTTGGCCAGATCAAGCCCCATACGTTCAAAAGCATGATCGTGCCAAGCCAGGCGCCAATGCCGATCGGCGCCATTGCGCCGCGCAATGTCATAGCCGCGAGCAAGCCGTTGCTCCCGTCGGGACCGCGAAAATTTCCCAAGAGTGCAGCGCCGAAAATCCACGTCACCACCGCGCCCCAGCGGAAGAAGAGCAGCGCGCGCGGGACGACGTATTTCGAGATGGGTGCGGCTTCGCCGGCCGCCGTCGCCTCTTTGACCGCTTGCACGTTGACGAAATTAAAATAGTAGAGCAGGCCGATCCACATAATCCCGGCCATGATGTGGAACCAGCGAAAGATCCAGTCGGTGTATGCCATCTTATGCGCCAGTCCCGATCGCGTGCGAAACGATCATCTTGGCGATGTACCATAGGATGGCGGTGAGGATGAAACCGGAAATGACGGTTCCCGAGAGCGAGTCCAAAGGATTTTTCACGTACAGCCTCCTCCGATGTAGTCCGTGCTATGAACGGATGGTTGCCCGCTCCGCGCGCGCCTCCCTCCAGGGCTCGACGACGATTGTCTTTGCATGCGTGTACCACACCAATCCCGGCGGAGCGGCGCGTTGCTTTCGAACGTGCTTGCGTAGCGTGTAGTCAACCGGCACCGACGCCGCGGTTTTTGCTCGCGAGTGAAACGCGGCGAGCGACGCAGCAAGTACAATCTCGTCGTCGCCGGCTGGGGTACGATCGTCGCGCGCGAGGATCACGTGCGCTCCCGGGACGCGTTGCGCGTGAAACCACAAGTCGCCGGGGCGAGCGAGGCGAAACGTAAGCTCCGCGTTTTCAACCGGAGAGCGTCCGACGACGATACGCGACCCCTGAAGCGTTCGAAACTCCAGCAACGCGCGTTTGCGTTTGGGCGGACGTATCGCACTAGGTTTGCCGCGCCTCGGGCCGAGATCCGCGACGGCCGTCTCGACACCGTCGAGATCGTCGTCGCTGGCGCGTTCGGCCTCCCAGCGCAGGGTCTCCACCGCTTCTAAGCCGGCACGAACGTCACGTTCTCGCTCGTCAATGTGTGGTACGCTTTTGGCGAGCTTCTTGTAATCAACGAAGAGCTTGGCGGCGCGCTCTTTGGCGGCTTCGCGTTCGTTCGCGTCGAGTGTATGAAGTGTCGCATAGATTTCGTCACCCTGGCTTCGCAGAATCTCGCGCCGCTGCGCCTCTTCGCGCTTCGAGGCCAAGGATGCGAGTTCGCCTTCGAGTTTTACTTGGCGCTGCGCGAGCCGCTTGAGCATGCCTTCGCGGCGTTGGGCCGCGCGCCGGCTTCCGGTCTGCGCCGTTTGCTCCGCGCGCAGTCGCGCGAAGTACTCCAACGCCGGCCCGTCGGGCTGCACCGCCAGAGTTCGTGGGTGCTCCGGCAATGGCGGCAAGAGATACGGAGACCCGACCTGCACCGCCCGGCGAGAATTTTCGGAGGGCGCGAACTCCTTATATGCCGCGACGATCGTTGAATCTTTAACGAGCACAATGTTGCCGAAACGCGGGACGAGTTCCAGAAAGAGCTCGAGATGCTCGCCGACACCGAAGCGCGAGCGCGCGGTAAAAGTCAGGCGCAGCAGGCGATCGTTGCGGCGCGCCGAGGCGTTTTCAACGATCATGCTTCGCAGCGAACGGGCGAGCGTCCGCACGAAGCCGGGCTCCGCCCCGATTCCCAGCTCGCCGTCCTCGAGTGTCACCAGGGGCGCTGATGCAAAAAGATCGATCGCCAAGAGCGAGCGCGCGCCGCGGCTACGTAACGCGATCCCAACCCGCCCGTCGGCAAGCAGCCCCGCATCATCGACCCTCGAACCGCGCAGCCTTTCCTCGAGCTCGCGCGCGAGCCGGCCAATGAGGACCCAGTCCGTTTGCATCAAAACATTCTTATCGTGAGATGTGCAATAGCCTTGACGGTGATCTCGGCGGTCGTATTGGCCGCGTGCGGTCACGCTGCTTCGGCGGCGCCGAAGGGCTGGCAGCCGCTGCCCGGCGCCAGCGCTGCGTGGGCGAACGGTTCGGGGCGCGCCGCCCAGGAGTACTACTACCGCCGCGTACGCTTCGGCGGAACGCTCCAGGACCTCGCATCCGCAGTCACCATCAACGTGCTGCTTCATCAGCGCGCGGCCAGACTTAGAGGAAGCGTCCCTTTCGCGCCGTGCCCGGGCGCGGCCGGCGTCGCAACATTCACGTTGCCGGGCGGGCAAATACTTGAAGAAGGCTTTAGCGTGAGCAATGGGGAGTCGGTGCGGACGGCGTACATTCGCCCCGCCGCTGCCGCCGCCGACGCAAACGTCACTGCGGCTATGCAAAGCGCCCTGTGCGTTGCGCCGGCATAACCATCTGCCGCTCGATCTACCTGGCCCCTACCTGCTTTTCGAGGTCTAAAGAACCCGCGCGTGAAACCTGAGAAGCGTTGATCACGGGGCCGGGCCTGCTCTTCGTGGTATCGGGGCCCTCGGGAGCGGGAAAAGATACCCTCGTGGAGGCCCTGCGAGCGCAGCGGCCGGCCCTTCGATACTCGGTCTCGACGACGACGCGCCCGCGACGGCCCGAGGAACGAGAGGGAGAGCATTACTTCTTCGTCTCCGATCGCGAGTTCGACCGTCTCCGGCAAGAAGGCGGCCTTCTCGAGTGGCGCGAGTACAACGGCAACCTTTACGGGACGCCACGCGATTACGTGGAGCGCAGCTTGACCGAGGGCTACGACCTTGTCATGAAGCCCGAGGTCAACGGTGCACTGGCCGTGAAAGCGGCGTATCGGGACGCGGTACTGATTTTTTTGGTGCCGGACCGGTTCTCAAATCTGCGCGAGCGGCTACTCGCTCGCCGAACGGAAACGAACGAGGAAATTGCGCGGCGACTCGAGATCGCGCAGCAAGAGCTGAAGTTCATCCGAAGATTCGATTACATCGTCGTCAACGCGCAGGACCGCCCGCAGGAGGCAGCGCGCGACCTGGACGCCATCCTGCAGGCGGAGCGTTTTCGCATCCACCGTTATCCGGACGACTCGATTTGGCGCGTCGAGTCGTCGTAAAAGAACACTGCCAACCGATAGGGAATGATCGATACGTTATGAGCAAATCAGTATTCGGCGACCTCGATGCGCTTCTCACGCACGCCGACTCGAAGTTTAGCCTGGTCAATGTCGTCACGAAGCGCGCGCGTCAGTTGAATAATTGGATTCGCGTGCAACAGTTACCGGCCTCGGATCGTCGCGAATACTTCGCGAGCGAACCGCTTGTCGATAGCGATACCATTAATCCGAACAAGCCGGTTTCGATTGCGCTCGACGAGATCGCCGAGGGCAAAATTCACTACCGGCGGACACGCGAAGGCATCAAATAACGGAGTATGTGCGGAATCGTCGGCTACATCGGCAAGCGCGATAGCGTACCGATCATCATGGACGCGCTCGCGCGTCTGGAGTACCGGGGGTACGACAGCGCCGGTATCGCGGTCATCGAGCCGGGTGGGGCGCTGGCCGGTTCGAAGGCGGAGGGAAAGCTTTCACGGCTCGCCGAGCGCCTGAGCAACGGGCACCCGCTCTCCGGAGCGGTCGGCATCGGTCATACGCGCTGGGCGACGCACGGGCCGCCTTCCGACGCTAACGCCCATCCGCATCTCGATTGCCACGGCCGCATCGCGGTCGTCCACAACGGCATCATCGAAAACTACGCGGCATTGCGGACCCGGCTTCTCGAGCTAGGGCACGTCTTTACGAGCGAGACCGATACGGAGGTCCTCGCGCATCTGATCGAGCTGCACTACGACGGTGATCTCGCAGAAGCGGTGCGCCGAACGGTTCACGAGGTACGCGGCGCGTACGCACTCGGTGTGATCTCCAGCGACGATCCCGATCATCTCGTTTTTGCCCGCAACGGCGCGAGTCCGCTCGTGCTTGGCCTGGGCGAAGGCGAAATGTACGTCGCCTCCGACACGCCGGCGATTCTGCCCTATACGCGGCGTGAGGTTATCATGCAGGAAGGAGAGATCGCGGTCGTTGGTCGCGATGGATTTCAGCTCTCCGATTACGTTGGTGGGCGCATCGAGCGCGACCCGATTGCCATCACCTGGGACGCGACGTCGGCTGAGAAGACCGGCTTCAAGCATTTCATGCTCAAGGAAATCTTCGAACAACCGCACGTGATCAAGGAAACGCTCCGCGGGCGCATCGACGACGCCGGCCGCGTGCGCCTGGGGGACGAACTCGGCGCCATTACGCGGGAGCGATTGCAGGGCATCAGCAAGATTGCGATCACCGGATGCGGGACCGCCTACCACGCGGGAATGGTTGGGATGTATCTCTTGCGCTCCCTCGTGCGCCTGCCTGTCGAAATGGAGCTGGCCAGCGAGTTTCGTTACGGCGATCCGGTGATCGATCCGACAGCGCTGGTCATCGCAATGTCGCAGTCGGGCGAAACCGCCGACACGATCGAAGCCGTTCGCATCGCCAAGGCGGCCGGCTCTGGAGTGCTGGGCATCTCCAACGTGCTCGGGTCGCATCTCACCCGTCTGGCCGACGGAATGCTCTTCACGCGCGGCGGCCCGGAGATCGGCGTGGCCGCAACCAAGACCTACGTTTCGCAGCTCATCGCGATGACGCTCTTCGCGCTTTACCTCGCACATCTGCGAGGGAGCACCGATGAGCGTCGATTGCGCGAGATTGCCGACGGTACGAAGCTGCTGCCGGCCGCGGTCGACGTTGTCTTAAACACCTCCGACGAAATTCGCAAGGTCGCTCGCGAGCTTCGCAAAGCGCAAAGTGTCCTGTTCATAGGTCGCTACGTCAACTTTCCGACGGCGCTGGAGGGCGCGCTCAAACTCAAGGAGATCTCGTACATTCACGCCGAGGGCTACCCGGCGGGGGAAATGAAGCACGGCCCGATCGCGCTGCTCGATTCAACGGTTCCGGTGATCGGTATCGCCACCGAGGATCGCGTCCGCGAAAAGATGATCTCGAATTTGATGGAGTCCAAGGCCCGCGAAGCGCCGGTTATCGTCGTGGCCAATCGGGACGATCACGAACTCCGCAGCGTCAGCGATCACGTCTTTGAAGTTCCGAAGGTCGACGAGCTGCTCTCACCGATCGTCAACGTCATTCCGCTGCAGCTGCTCGCCTATCACATTGCCGATATCGAGGGCAAAGACGTCGACCAGCCGCGGAATCTCGCGAAGACGGTTACGGTCGAATAACGACCTATGATCCGTTCGGACGGGCGGCGTTCCGACGAGCTTCGGCCGGTAACGATCGAGCCCGGCTTCCTCAAGTATGCGGAAGGCAGCGCGCTTATCACGCTCGGCAATACGAAGTGCATCTGCGCAGCATCGCTCGAAGACCGGGTCCCGGCCTGGATGAAGGGGCGTGGGGTCGGATGGGTCACCGCGGAGTACGCCATGCTGCCGCGCGCAACCCACGATCGCACGCAGCGGGAAGCGGCCAAGGGACGCTTGGGCGGCCGCACCCAGGAGATTCAGCGCATCATCGGGCGTGCATTGCGAGCCGTGACCGATATGGCCAAACTTGGCGAACGAACGGTCTGGCTCGATTGCGACGTCATTCAAGCCGACGGTGGGACCCGTACCGCAGCGGTCACCGGCGCATGGGTCGCGCTGGCGCTCGCACTGCGCACGCGCTTCGACCCATCAGATCGACTGCGATGGCCCCTGAGCGCGACGGTTGCGGCGATCAGCGTCGGCATCGTTGGCAATCAACCACTGCTCGATCTCGCGTACGACGAGGATAGTCGGGCCCTCGTCGATATGAACGTGTTCATGACCGATGCGGGTCGTTTTGTAGAGCTGCAAGGGACCGCCGAAGCGTCGCCCTTCGACCGGCGAGACCTCGACGCACTGCTCGCGTTGGCCGAGGGTGGAATCCGCGGGCTCTTCGCCTTGCAGCATGCCGCGCTCGACGCGCCCGCTCATGCCGTTTGACTACGCTCTCCTCGAGTTGGTTAAGCGCGTCGGCACCTTTCACATCACCGATCGTGCAATGAAGCGCGCGCAGCGCGAAATCGAGACCGCGATTTCGACCGGCGTCCTGGACGACGGGATGCGCACAGCCTATCTTCATGAAGTGCGGCGTTACTTCGTGGGCTTCGATCGAGAGGCGCGTGCGCAGCTCCGCGACGTCGATCGCCGTCTCGATCGCGTCAATCAGGTTCAATTCAACTTAACGGCCGAACGCGCCGTCGCCGTCAAGCGGATCGAAGGCACAGGCGACGTTTTGGAGGCGCTCTCCGGCGCAGAAGAGGGTTCGGCGTGAGAATTCTCGATCGTTTTGGACGAGCCACGACAAACTTCTTCGAATATGCCGGCGGCGTGACGCTCCTGGGCGCCGAGTCCGTTGGCTTCATGGCGCGCCTGCGCATCCGCGTTGGCGAAACCGTGGCGCAGTGTGCGATCCTTGGCGTGCAGTCCGTCGTCATCGTGATGCTTACCGCATTGTTCACCGGCATGGTCATCTCGCTCGAGTCCGCACAGCAGGCGGTGGCCTACGGTTTCGGCAGCTTCGTCGGCGGCGCGGTCGCCTACGGATCGGTTCGCGAGCTTGGCCCGATGCTGACCGCTGTCGTCGTCGCCGGACGCGTCGGCTCAGCCATTGCTGCGGAACTTGGATCGATGGTCGTGACCGAGCAGATCGAGGCCTTGCGCTCGATGGGCCTGCAGCCCGCGCGATTTTTGGTGGTACCGCGGCTCCTCGCGCTGCTCCTGATGCTGCCGCTTCTAACGATTTTTGCCGACGTTGTCTCGATTGTCGGGGGAATGTGGATTGCCCAGACCTACGCGCACATCTCGTACGACTCGTTCATTTCCTCGGTCCGGCAGACGATCGATTTCAGCGACGTGATCAAAGGATTGGTCAAAGCATTCGTCTTTGCAGCGATCATCGCGCTCGTTGGAGCCTACCAGGGGCTTTCAACCCGCGGCGGCGCGGCCGGCGTCGGTCAGGCGGTAACCGGTGCCGTCGTGCTGGCGATCATTCTCATCTTCGCGTCGAACTTCGTACTCTCGTTTCTGTTCTTCGGCTAGGAGGCTAGAGGCTGCAAGGAATGATCGATCGCACGGGGCCGCGCCTGATCGCTCGCATGGAGGGAGTCAACCTTTCGTTTGGCGAGCGCGTCGTGCTGGAGAATTGCAACCTCGACCTGGTCGAAGGGGCGATCACCTGTATCATCGGTCTTTCGGGAGCCGGTAAGTCGACGATTCTGCGTTTGCTCGACGGGCTTTTGCTCCCCAATGCCGGCCACGTCTACGTTCGCGGTCAGGATATCTGCCACATGACCGAGGAGCAACGCAACACCGTGCGCCAGAAAATAAGCCTGTCGTTTCAATTTTCGGCCTTGCTCGACAGCCTCACGGTCGGCGAGAACGTCGCGCTTCCGTTGCGCGAACACAGCACGCTATCGGACGCGGAGATCCGCCGCGCGGTCATGGATGCGCTCGAGAGCGTCGGACTGGTTGACGCGTACGATAATCTTCCCGCGGAACTCTCCGGTGGGATGCTCAAGCGCGCCGGATTCGCCCGGGCAATCGTCACGCGCCCCGAGCTCGTTCTCTACGACGAGCCCACCACGGGGCTCGACCCGATCGTCACCAATCTCATCACGGATACAATTCTCAAGCTGCGCCAGAAACTCAAGGGAACCGCCGTAGTCATCTCGCACGACCTGCCATCGATCTTTGCGATGGCCGACTACGTTGCAATGCTCTTCGAGGGCGCGATTATCGCTTACGATACGGCCACTCGCATCCAGAACTCACGAAACCCCATCGTCGCGCAGTTTCTGCAGGGGTCAGAAGTGGGTCCGATTCCGATCTAGAATGGATGGTTCATGACCAGGCAAGCACAAGTAGGCGCATTCGCGATCGTCGCACTGCTTCTGCTCTTTGGAATCTTTTACGTCGTGACGGATTTCGGCACCCGGCACACCGGTTATCGCATAGGCGTGCACTTTCAGTCGGCGGCCGGGCTGACCACGGGTGCCGTGGTCTATTTCAGCGGCGTCGATGTCGGCTCGGTCGATTCGGTCGTTTTGCTCGCCGATAATACCGTCGACGTCATCTTGGCCGTCAATCGCGACGTGGACATTCCGGCCGCGTCGAAATTCCTCATCCAATCGTCGCTGACCGGCTCGCCGTCGCTCATCATCTTTCCGCCGCAGCAGAAGCCGCCGCTCGCGCTGCTTCCGCGGCAAGTCTTGCCGATCGCCGACCAGCCCCAAGGCATCAACGGCGCATCGGTCGCCGATCTACTCGTTCAAGGACAAGGTGAACTCAAGCGTTTCGACACGGTCATGGCTCTGGTCGAAAAACGCACGCCGAAACTGCTCGATACCTTGCAGACGACGCTCAACAATGCCAACGACCTGACGCTCTCGACAAAAGCGTCGCTCGATCGCCTCTCCGGTGAGCTGCTCGCCCTCGGCGGCAATTTGCAAGGTACGCTTGGCGCGGCGAGCGCCAATATCGTGCAGCTATCGGCGACGCTCAACAGTTCGGCGACGGTCGACTCGAAGAAGGTTGGGGCGCTCCTCGATCAATTTCAATCGACCGCGACGGCGCTGAATCGCTCGATGACGGCACTTCAGAGCTTCGCAACCGATCCCCGTCTCAAGGCCAATATCATGGCGACGACGCAGAACATCGCCGATACAACCCAAACGCTGGCCCTTCTGGCGAAAGACCTGCGTACGGTAACCGGGGATCCCCAAACGCAAGCGCAGCTTCGCAGCACGATCGCGAACCTCGACGCCGTCATGCAACGGGCGGACTCGCTTCTTGGTGAACTCGGCGGCAAGAGCAGCGTCTACGGGGTCGACGCCGGCGCAACGCCCGCGCCAATGACCGTGCCCAGCGGCTCCCCCTATCCAAGCGTTCCGCAAACCCATGCCTCACCCGCGGTTAACGGCATCTCGCCTGAACTGCGCTCGCGGCTGCAGGGCAAGCTCGCAACGCTTGCGCAGAATTTGGTTGCCGTGCAGGTACGTCTGAGCGGACTCTCGCCACAGCAAAACCCCGGTCTCAATCCGGTGCTCACCAGCAGTCGCGGCCCGCTGGGCGATATCAATCTGTTGCTGCTACCGCATAGCAGTACCAGCGTCATGGTCGGTGCAAACGCGATCGGCAACAATACCACCTGGAATGCCGTGCTGGAGAAGAACCAAGGATCCTTTCACGTTGGCGGTGGCGTTCTCTACTCGCAGGTCGGAGTGCTCGGTCAATACGCACCGCTGCACGGTCTTGGTTTCGAAACCCGCATCTACGATCTGACCTACCCGATGGTCGACCTCTACGGGAACCTCCACCTTTCGCCGAGCGCAGAACTCTTTTTCGGCCAGCGCGACGTCACGCATGCTTCGCGTCGCAACACTTTCGGGTTCCAGTACCAGTTTTAGCAATGCGCATCGGCATTATCGGCGCCGGCGCGATGGGCACCCTCTTCGGCTATCATTTGGCCTCGTGTTGCGAGGTGACCATGCTCGACGATAATCCGACCGTCGCGTCCACGGTCGAACGCGATGGTCTACGCGTTAATGATGGTTCGCCGCGCCGCGTCGGCATCGCCCGGCGGGCGCGTGACTTGTATGGTTCGAAGATGCTTTTTCTCTTCGTTAAGGCGGTCGACACGTTGCGCGCGCTGCGGGCGTTTGCCGGGGAGCTCGACCCATCGGCGCCGGTCATTTCGCTCCAGAACGGGGTCGGCAACGAGGACGCAATCAAAACGGCGCTCGGGGGAGCGGTTCCCGTCATCGTCGGTATCACGACGGAATCTTCCCAGACGGTTGGGCCCGGCCACGTGCGCAGTTCGCAACAGGGCAACACGATTATCGGAACCACGACCGCCTCTCCGACGACGGCGCGCACGGTAGCAGAACTGCTCACGCGCAGCGGACTGCGCGCGTCGGTCGTCTACGACATTCGGCCGCACCTCTGGGGAAAACTCATCGCCAACGCCTCCGTGAACGCCCTCTCCGCGCTGCTCGACTGTGACGCCGGTGAAATACCGCGCGATCCCAATGCCGCGCGCCTGGCCGAAGCTTTGGCCGAAGAGACCGCGAGCGTCGCCGCCGCATTGAAAATCAATTTGCCTTTCGTCAATCCGTGGCAGTACGTGACCGAAGTTATCGCGCTGGGCGCCGACGCGAAGAGTTCGATGGCCTACGATCTGGAGTCCGGCCATCCTAGCGAGATCGATCACATTAACGGAGCGGTGGTGGCGTCTGGGCGGCGCACTGGGACGCCGACACCGTATAACGAGGCGATGGTATGGCTAGTAAAAGCGAAAGCGGCGCTGCTGTCACGGCTGCGGTTGTAACCGCAAGAGTCGAATCGAACCCGCCGCTGCTTCTACGTCGATGCGCGAGGGCGAACCGCCATTGACAGCGCCGTCGATCGTTTCCGCATTCCCGGCCGACGTTCCCCGCAATCCAAAATCGGTGAAAAGGGTGCCGTCGTCGGTGTGAAGGTGCACGGCGAACGCGGCCTTTGCGCTGATCCACAGTTCGACGTCACCATGTTGAATCGAAAAATGCAGCGTTCCCGGCCACGTCGTCGCACCCATCATGACCGCTAGGCTGCCCGTACCGACCGCCGCCTGCGCGTAGCCGGGGACCTTCACGTCGACATTCCCTTGCTGGGCGAGGATCCGAACGTCTCCGGTGATATCCGTGACGTTGACGTTGCCACGACGCGAATCAACGACGAGATTCACACCTTCGGGGACGCGCACTAATAAGGCTGCGAGTGTTCCGGCGCGGACGACGATGCCCAATGGAGCGACGCGCATGCGTGGCGGAGGCGGCGTCGTCCCGCGCGCGGCAGTTGCGGCAATCGTAAACAGATCGCGACGTTGCCCGTTCGCGGGCTGAAACGCGTTCACGGTTCCCGACTCGATTCGCACCGACATCGTCATCCCGCGATGCAAGATTCCAACGGTCGTGGCAAAGGGCGGCGACGATGGGGTGCAGCCGATCAATGTCGCCGCCGGTAGAAGAAGGCCCGCAGCTCTCAGGAAAATCCTATGTTGGTGCACCGCGCATTGCCTCCTGACGCGAAATCGAAAGCTGAGATCGCCATGAGAAGAAGGAGCAGGCGCTCCACGAATTAACCTGCATGACGAATCTACGCCTTCTCCACTCCGTCGTGCTTGCTCTGCCTGCAGTATTCTTGGCTGCGTGCGCGGGGCAGACACTCCCTGCGGCGCCGAGCGCAGCCACCGCTTCCAACTCCGGCGCGTCGGCTTCCACACCTCTCGCGCCCGCGAACGATGCGGCTATGCCGGCGGGCTCGCAGTGGAAACCCACCGCGGGCGAAACGTTCCAGTATCAGATTACCGGAAAAACCATCGATACCAGCGTTTCTGCCGACATCTACGACATCGACGGCTTCGATCAGCAAGCATCGGCGGTAGCTGCGCTGCACAAGATGGGACGCCATGTGATCTGCTACATCGACGTCGGCACGTGGGAGAACTGGCGACCCGATGCCAAAGATTTCCCCAAGGGCGTTTTGGGGAATCACGATGGGCACTGGCCGGGCGAGCGATGGCTGGACATTCGTCAGCTTTCGGTGCTCGAGCCGATCATGACCAAACGTTTCGAAATGTGCAAGCAGAAGGGTTTCGACGGCGTCGATCCCGACAACATCGACGGCTACACCAATAAGACCGGCTTCCCCCTCACGGCCAAGGATCAGCTCGCATACGATCAGTGGTTCGCAAGCGAGATTCACAGCCTCGGGATGCTTGTCGGCCAAAAGAACGATCCGGGACAAAACGACGACCTGAGTTCGCACTTCGATTTCGCGGTCGACGAGCAATGCTGGATCCAGCATTGGTGTCAAAAGATGAACGTCTACAGTAATTCAAACCGACTCGTCGTTGACGTCGAGTACGGCGTCGCCCTACAGCGCTTTCAAACCGAAACCTGCCCCGAAGCCGCGACGAATCACGACACGGCGATTCTCAAAAAGCTCAACCTAGGCTCGTGGATCGTTACCTGTCAATCATCCCACTAGCCCTGTACCCCATAGGGCCGCAAAAGCGGCCCTCGACACCCACACCCCATTGCCCAAGCCACGATCGCAAGCAAAAGGGAGCGAGCCTGGCCCAGCTCAAGGAACATTTTCGAATGCGATGAAAGATTTATTATGTCGCATTCACCCCGCCTAAAGAAGGCGCCCCAGCCGGCAGCCGCAGGGGCCTCCGATCCGTTGGTCGCGGATCTGCGCGGATATCTGCTGAGCGAGCGCAAGCGCAGCCCGCTGACGGTTGCCGCCTACGAGCGCGATCTGGGGGAGTTCAGCGCGTTTCTGCGGCGCACCCAGGATATCGCAGAACTAGCGGCCGTGAAGCCGTCGCAGATCCGCCAGTACATCGCGCACATGTTCGATGCCCGTGGCTACGACAGCCGGACCGTCTGCCGGAAGCTCTCGTCGATCCGCGCGCTCTATCGGTTCTTAAAAATTACGGGCGTCCTCGAGAACGACCCGGCGGCTGCGATTCCCGGGCCCTCGATTGCCAAGAAGCGGCCCGCGCCGCTCAAGGTCGACGAGGTGATCGCCCTGCTGCGCACGACGCTCGCCGGCCGCACCGACGAGGCGCGCCTGCGGGACACGGCGATCATGGAGCTCTTCTATGCCAGCGGCATGCGGCGGGCCGAGCTCGCCGGCGTACGCCTGGCCGCGGTCGATCTAACGGAACGAACGATTTGCGTCACCGGCAAAGGCAATAAAGAGCGGATGGTGGTGATCAATCGCACGGCCGCCGACGCCATCGCGGCCTATCTTCGGGTGAGACCGCGCAGCGCCGATCCGCGACTCTTCCTCGGGCGCGGAGGCAAAGGATTAACCCCCAAGCACGTTTGGCGAATCTTTCGCGCCGTGTATCGCGTCAGCGGAATTACGAAGCATGCGACGCCGCACACGCTGCGGCATTCCTTCGCGACCCACCTCGTCGAAAACGGAGTCGACCTCGAAACCGTGCGCGAACTGCTCGGCCACGAGAGTCTCGCCACAACCGGCATCTATCTGCAGTTGGCGATGGGACACAAACGGCGTGCTTACGACGAAGCCCATCCGCGCGACCGTATAGAAGAATATCGCTAACCACGGGTTGGCCTTGGCGGTCGCCGCGGGGGCGATCGTCTTGCTCGCGCTGCGTCCGTGGCGCGTCGCCGGCTGGATTTGGCCGGTCTGCGGCGCGTTGCTGCTCGTCGCCATCGGGAACGAGCCGCTCGACGGCGCGCTGAGCGCGATGATCCGGCAGTGGAACGTGGTGCTCTTCATCTTTGGATTGATGGGCATCTCAGCGGCAGCCGATCGAAGCGGTGCTTTTCAATGGATCGCGGACCTTGTGCTGCATCGAGCGCGCGGTTCGCGCCGCCGGCTCTTCACCTTGCTCTTCGTCGCGTGTTCGCTCGTAACGATTTTGCTTTCGAACGATGCGACGGCAATCGCGCTCACTCCAGTCGTCTATCGCGCCGTCTCCGATCGGGGAGTTGCCGTGAAGCCCTTCTTGTATGCGAGCGTCTTCGTGGCCAACGTGGCATCGTTTGGGTTGCCGTTTTCGAATCCCGCCAACGTGCTGATCCTGCCGCATGCGCGACTGATCCCCTATCTGTGGCATCTCGGACCGCCCGAACTGGCCGCTATCGCGCTGACGCTCGCGATCTTCCTCTTCTTCTTCCGCCGCGAGTTACGCGGCCATTTTGGCCCGGTCGACCTCAACGCACCCAATATGCGGCAACGCCGGGCGTTGTACGCGATGAGCGGCGTTGCTGCAGCGTATATTGTTGCCTTGATTCTTCATTGGCCGTTGGGCCCGGTCGCCATGTGCGGCGCGGTGCTGACCGTTGCCGCATCCGGCACCGAACTGCGGGACGTGGGCTCGCACGTTTCCTGGAAAAACCTCGCTCTGCTGCTCGCCCTCTTCGTACTGCTCGACGCGGTTACTCGAGCCGGATTCGTGAACTTCGTACTCGCAGAAATCGGAGGGGTTCTTCGCTATGGCGACCTCGTCGTCACCGTCATTGCGGCCGCGGGCGCGGCGCTGCTTTCGAACGTCTTCAACAATCTCCCGATCGCGGTTGCCGCATCTACGATCGTCGCCCACGTGAGCTCGCCGCAAATCGCCTATCCTCTCATCGTCGGCGTCGACGCTGGCCCGAACCTGGTTACGAGCGGTTCGCTTGCGACGATTCTGTGGCTCTCGATCGTTCGCGGTTACGGCGTTCGCATCACGCTTGCCGAGTACGCGCGTTTGGGTGCACTGGTGGTGCCCGCAACGATCGGCGTCAGCGTACTGTGGCTGTGGGCCGTAGGCTAGAACGGCCGCGGCCCCCAACGATGTTCTTCGCTAGAGTTTGAACGTCACCGAGCCGGTCACTTGCAGCGGTTGCACGACGCCCAAAAAACCCGTGTTGTTGCCGTTGAACCAGAATGAATACGGGTACTGCAACTGCGGCGGCGGCCGCGAAGAGACCGAGTTGGGATAGAAGTTGCCGGCGGGATACAGGAAGTTGGTCGGCAGCGAACCGTAGACGCACACCGAGGGATTATCCCACTGATACCCGCGCTGTCCGCAAATGTCCAGCAGGTTGCTGAAGTTGAGGCGCGCGGTGATTCGCGGGCTGACTTCGTAATTGAAGTTGAACCCCATTTGTAGCTGCCACGGCTCCTTGAAGGCGCCCAGGTTATCGTAGCCATTGGTGTAGGGATCCGGTATGAAGAGTGGCAAGGTTCCGAAGTCATCGCAGGATGCCGGATCCGCCGCTCTGCCGTGGGCCGCAAGCCACGCCGCCGGGGGCGCGTAGCACGACTGCGGATTAAACCCGGGCCACGCGGTCGGTGCGCCATAGGATGCACCCGAGTTGAAGTTCCAAAAGTTGGTCACCGTCAAGCGCTGATGCTTATAGTTCAACAGCAACGTTGCGACGTAAGGCACGGCATAGCCGTTCGCAGCGGCGGCCGGACCAGGAATGACGTCGTAGGTCGTATACCACGCCATCGGTGAGAGCGGGTTTTGGTACGGCTGGTTGTAGTATGGATTGGCAACCACGCCGCGCTGTTTGCAGTTCGTCGTTCCCGCTCCACCTGACGATTCGTAAAAGTAGCACGGAAAGCCGCCGTGGCCTTTCAAGAACGCGTCGTAGGCGAGGATGTAGCCATTGAGCTGATCGATGACGTTTTGGTTGGTATTCGTAAAGTTTTGATACCTGATCTGACTGTGAATGTATGTGAACGACAGCTGCCCGCTCAAGCCATCGCGCGACAGATCCCCCTTTTGCAGCGCGAACTCGACGCCGCTGCTCTGCTGGCTGCCGACGTTCAGGCCCGATTCGAGGCCGCCTTGCGGATCGATATAAAAGTTTTGCAACTGGTCCCGCGTCGCTCGGAAAAACGGGCTCAGCTTGAAACTCCAATCGGTCCCTTTGACGCGATGCTCCCAGGAGAGATCGTAATTGTACGAGGTGTCGGGCCGAATCAGGTGGTCGGGCGTGTTGAACCCGTATCCGTAGAAGTGATTGCCTAGAAACGCCGGCAAATTCTCGTCGATCGTATTGTACTGCACCCACGATGAGTTTGGCGGCCGCGCGTACACGCCGAACGATCCTCGAAGCACGTCACCGGGATCGACGGTGTACGTTAGCCCTAACCGAGGTTGAAATCGAGCCGTCGCGTACGAGCCGCCGCTGGAGTTTACCAGAGGCCCGTACGGCGAATTCGCTAAGGGAACGGTCTGGACGCCGCCGACGACCGGACAGGCGCCTATCCCGCTATTGGTTCGATCGATCGGTTTATTGTTGTTGACCCCAGGCGCAAAACAGAACTCGGCGTTATAAGCGTTGAACCAGAACTGGCGCGCAGGATTGTCGGGGCTCGTATCTCCGAAATCATACGTGAAATTTTCGATGCGCAGACCCAGATTGACGTCGAGCTTGTCGTCGGGTCGCCACTGGTCGTTTACAGAGTAGCCACTGAGCGCTGCCGCGACCTGATTGAGGCCCTGATTGCCCTGTTCGAAGGTATCGGTGACGAGCCACTGCGGGTTGATTCCGGGAGCGCACGCCGGCAGCTTCGGGCTCGTCTTGCACGAGTACGTCACCGGAGGTTCGGGATTGGTCAGCGTGCCCTGCGTTTGATCGTAACACCCGATTTGGTCGCCCGTCGACGGATCGTAGCACTTGCCGTTCTTACCAACGTAACTCGTAACGTTCCAGTCCGAAGGAAAAAAGGTCACGAAGTAGCGCTGCATGTTCGAATACGTATACGATCCGGTGACGCTGAGCAGGTGCTGATCGTTGAGTTGATTGACGTAACTCAAGGCAAAGCCGTGGGTATGATCCGGCAGAAAATATGGGAGCTCCCAGCCGTAGTACGGCTGCGCGTCGGAGTTATACCCGTTGATGTCCCAGTTGGAATATTCGACATAGCCGTAGGCCCGAAGATACGAGGATGGCGAAAATTCGTGCTGATACTGCAGCTTTTCGATGGCGACCCCGTTATCGTTGGGATCGCGAATATTGTCGGGCAATAGGCCTTGAAATGCGTGCGGGGGGCTCGATGGAAACATGTACTTATAGACGTCTTGCGGCCGAAACGGCTGGAACGGCGCGCCCTTGTACTGATACGAATCGTCCCACGTGAGCGGGCCATAGAGTGCGAAGAGCGTGTTCGCGCCGAAATCATCGATCGAGCTGTAATATTGATTGAGATTCTCGCTCGTCATAAAGAGAGCCTGGACGTCGTCGCGTAGACCGTTGTGCTGCGGGATACCAAAATGAAAGTTGAGCAGGGTGTCGCGTAGCGACTGCGTTGCCAGAGAGAATCCCAAACCCGTCGTGAAGAGCACGGGTGACGGCGCCCCAGTGTACACGTAACCGTTTGAATACGGCAGCGCGCTGCAGGTCGAGGTTCCGCAAGTATATCCGGGGACCGCGCTGGTCGGATAGAAGAATGAGTTGGGAATGTTCGAGCCGTTGTTATTGTTGACGTAGCGAAATGCCTGATCGCTGCCGCCGATGCCGACGTAGTAACTGAAGAGCCGGTCGGGCGTTGATCCTCCCGCTTCGACCGACGCCTGATGGTAAAAGGTGGGATAGCCGACTCCGAGATTTACGTCGGCGTATCCGGGCGACGTGCCGGTTTTGACCACCTGGTTGACGTAGCCGGAGATTCCCTGGGCGTCGGAACTCGCTGGGACGCCGCCGGTGTAAACCTGGACTTCCTGACTTCCCAAGGTCGAAAGCATTGTCTGCGGCGCGTTGTCGTACGCCCGATTGGTTGGAATCCCGTCGAACTCGTAGCCAACCTGATCGATGTCGCCGCCACGGACGTGAAGAGTCTGCCACCATCCGACCTCACCCGGATCCAGCTGCACTCCCGGCACGGTTGCAATTGCTCCGTAGGCGTTGTTCAAGCTCCCGGGACCAGCGACGCCCTGGCGCGCCTGTTGCCCCGCGGCATTGATCGAGTAAACGTCGCTGGTCTGTCCTGGTTTGACGAGAGCAGCGGCAGATTGCGCGGTAACGCGCGCGATCGTTCGCAACGCGCGCACGAGCGACGCGTTATAGGTTTGCACCTGGTCGGCGACAACCGTCAGCCCGGGCTGCGTAACCGGATCGAAGCCGTCTTTGCTAAACGAGAGCGTGTACGTGTCGGGCGCAAGCGAAAGAAAGCGGAACGTGCCGGTCGCATCGGTCACCGATCGTGCGCTCTGCGACGGGGACGTGGCAGTGACGAATACGCCCTGGATGGGCGCGTTCGAGCGCGCCTCAACCACCCGTCCGGTAATCCCTCCGGTTGTGCCGGCTGGGCCCGGTACTGGTAATGTGGCGACCATCGCCGCAACGAGAATCGATTTGAGCAACCGCATCGGGGGAACTTATCCCACGAGCGTGCGCCTGCCCTGTTCGATGGAGATGCTGTTTTCCTATTCGAGCCAGTCGCGCGTCAGAAAGAGCCAAAATGCGAGCCCGGCGTACGCGCCGTATCGCGCAAAGGCCCGGCGAATCGTCGAATCTTTCGCCTGCTTTCTGCCGGCTAAACGCCGATATTTCGGGCGCGTCCACGAATCCAGGACCAGCGGCCGGTGGCGACCCAACAGCTGCATCACATGTGCCGCGCCGTAGGGCCCGATTCCGGGAAGTGCGAGCAGCAGCGCTTCAACCGTTGCATCGTCGTGTTGCCTGGGTTCGAGCAACGCTTCCAGATCGAGGTCGCCAATCGCCACAGCGCGTGCAATCGCACTGACATAGCTTCCGCGATAGCCCATTCGCGCGACGTCCCGATACCAGCGTTCGGGTGTTTCGGCGAGCCGGTCCGGTTCGGGGAAGGCGCCCCCGCCCAGGGCGGCGAGCGCGGTAGTCATGCGAACGGTCGCCGACCAGGCGCAGTTCGTGGTGCAGATCGTCTTGACGACGTCTTCGAAGACGGTCGGGCTCGCCAGAATTCGCCCGGCGCCCGCTGCCGCCCAGCCCAGCGCGTCGTCGGCGGCGATGAGCGCGTAAAATGGCGAAAGGTCGTCATGCAGGCGAAACATTTTCGCGATGGCTGCCTGGACGCAAGCGGATCCTCTGGCATTCAACCGAGATGCCGTTTCGGCGACGAGCATGCCATCGCGCTCGCGCAGTTCGATCTCGACGACGCGATTTGCGATTCGAAGACGACGGCGGTAGACCAAAGGCGACTCTTGGATGATTGCCGGCGGCAACGCCGCGCAGCCATGCGAATAGATCGTACGCGGAAACGAAATAGGCTCGCCGCCCGCACCGCGCAGCGGCAGCTCGCAGAGAGTTTTCACCCGCGAACGCTTAGGCTACGTAGGAAACGTTAACGGCGACCCCGGCCGCGGCGGCGCGCATGAGCACCCCATAGACTTCATCGAGTTCGCGCTCGATCGCGGCGATCTCGCGGGCGGTAACGTAGAAGCGCGCTGCATGCGTCCACAAGATGCTGCGTGCGCGCTCCAGTGCGCTGCGCAGTCGCTCCGGCGTCGCCTCGAGGACCGGCCAATCGAGTTCTCCTTGGGCAGGGACCACGCGCCAGCCGGGGCCCGATACGAGCGACACCTCTTCGTGGGCGCCGAGCGCATGGGGCACGGCGGCAAGGACGTTGACGGCCTCTTGATCGGCAAGCGAGAGCGGGAGGCCGAATTCGCCCAAACGCAAGATGTAATGAAAGAACGACGCACTGCCCACCGTGTAAGCGCCAGCCCGCGAAGCAACGTTCACGTGGATGAGGTCGAGTTCGGAGGGCTCGCGTCCCGGACCGCTCATGCTCCCTAGTTCGCGGGGATCAGGCCGAGTTCTTTGACCGCGTCGCGCTCCTTGCGTAGCTCCTCAAGCGTAGCCGCCAGCTTCGCACGCGCGAACTCGCTATGCTCGAGTCCTTCGACGATCCGCGAGACTCCATTTTCGGTCCGCGAGGGAAACGAAAAGATCAATCCGGGATCGACGCCGTACTCACCGTGCGAACAACGACCGACGGAGTAGTACTCGTGTGGCGGCGTATCGTGGGTGAGGTTGTGTACGCCGACGATGGCGGCATTTGCAGCGGACGCCGCCGAGGAGGCTCCGCGCGTCTTAATCACCTCGGCGCCGCGATTCTGCACCGTTGAAAGAAACTCGCTTTCGAGCCAACCCTGGTCTCCAATCGCATCGCGTGCCGCGCGACCGCCGATCGTCGCATGCTCGAAGTGCGGAAATTGCGTCGTCGAATGATTTCCCCACACGACCAGCCGGGAAACGTCGGTGACGTCTGCAGTGGCCTTGCGCGCGAGTTGGGCGCGAGCCCGCAACTCGTCGAGCGTGGTCATCGCAAAGAACCGATCGTTTGAAATCCGAGGCGCATTGTTCATTGCAATCAGGCAATTGGTGTTCGCGGGATTTCCGACGACGAAGACGCCCACGTCATCGGCGGCGTGCGCGTTGATCGCGCGGCCTTGCTCGGTAAATATAGCGCCATTGATGCGCAGCAGGTCGGAGCGTTCCATACCGGCTTTGCGTGGAACCGCTCCCACGAGAATCGCCCAATCGACGTCCTGCATCGCTTCGTTCACATCCGATCCGTGCCAAACGTCTTTGAGCAGCGGGAAAGCGCAATCTTCCAGTTCCATGGCGACCCCCCGTAGCGCGCCGAGGGCCCCTTCGAGCTCCAGCAAACGGAGTTCCAGCTCGGTATCGGTTCCGAACATTTGCCCCGAAGCCACTCGAAAGATCAATGCGTAACCGATCTGTCCGGCCGCACCGGTGACGGCTACCCTCACTCGTTTTTTCACGGTGCCTCCGTTCGTCAGCAGAAGTGTCGTTCATTCAAGGCGAAAGGCGCACGCCGATGACCGAGCATGCGCTACTGGGCTTCAGCGGAGCCGACCAGCCCGATGCATCGATCTACGACACCTGCATTCGCTGCGGTCTCTGCTTGCCGTCGTGTCCAACCTATTTGGAGACTATGACAGAAACGTCGGGACCGCGCGGCCGCATTAGTCTGATCAAAGCGGTCGGCGAGTCACGGCTCGACGTGAGAAGTGCCGGTTTTGTCGAGCAGATGTGGCAATGTCTGGACTGCCGAGCCTGCGAGGCGATCTGTCCCTCCGGCGTTCGCTATGGTCAGCTGGTCGAAAAGGCCCGCGTCCAAATTCGGCAAACGCAGCGGCCCGCCGACACGCCGCGGGAGCGGCTGCAACGCTTCGGCCTGCGCGCGCTCTTTGCGCGGATTGAGACTCTGCGCGCCGTCGCCGTACTACTTCGTTTTGCGCAACGGACGCGATTGATATCCGTGGCCAAATTGTTTGGATGGGGGCGTACCGCAGAGCTTGCACCAACAATTTCCGACGACTTTTTCACGGCCCACGACCAGCGATTCGAGGCCGACGCTGCGCAGGGTGTGGCATTTCTCCATGCGGGGTGCATCATGCCGTTTGCGTTCGCTCACGTGCACCGCGCGACGGTGCGAATGTTGCGGCGCGGCGGCTTGTCGACGATCGTCGGCAGCGGGCAGGGATGTTGCGGAGCGATCGCGCTACACGCGGGCGAGATTGAGTTCGCGCGCGAGCTCGCGAAGCGCAATATCGCCGCCTTCGAACGCAGCGCCGCCGACGTCTATGTCGTCAATGCGGCGGGCTGCGGCAGCACGCTCAAGGAGTATGGCGAACTTCTCGCTGGCGACGAGCAGTGGGCACGACGGGCGGCCAATTTTTCAAGTCGCGTGCGCGACGTAACCGAAGTACTCGACGCGCTCGATCTTGGCGACCCTATGCGCCCGATCGACGCAAACGCGACCTATCAGGAGCCCTGTCACTTGGTGCACGCACAACGCATCTGCGGCGCGCCGCGCCGGCTACTGGCACGCATTCCCGGGCTACGCCTGATCGAGATGGGGGAGAGTGCCGTCTGCTGCGGAAGCGCGGGCCTTTACAACTTGACCCAACCCGAGATGGCCTCGCGCCTCCAACGCCGCAAGGTTGGGGCGATCGTGCAAACGGGCGCAACGGTCGTCGTAACCGCGAATCCGGGGTGCGCGCTTCAGGTCGCTGCGGGTCTGCGCGATGCCGGCTATCGCGCGTCGGTCAAGCACGTCGTCGAGCTGCTCGACGAGGCCTATCGCGAGATTTCCTAAATTGTCGCGTTCACGCGGCTTCGATCGCTCCGCGCGTCTTCGATCGAATGGTAGACGGCGAACACCGCGATCAACCCCGTGATATTGAGCAGACGCGAGATCGGTCCGTCCGCCACGATCAAACGAAATGAGCCCCCGCGTTCGGCCGCTCGGCGATGCGCGCCAATGAGCACGCCCAGACCGGTCGAGTCGAGAAACTCGAGGGCCGTGAGATCGACGATCAGTTCTTGATTGCCCTTCTCGGTCGCATCGGCCAAGGCGGCCCTGACGGTCGGAGCCGTGGCGAGATCGAGACTTCCACGCAGCCTAAAGACAAGCGTGCCGCCATCTTCGCTCTTGAGGTCAATATTCAACTCGTCGTGCGTCATCTCGCCGCGGTCCATTCGCGTCACGGTGGCCCTGGGCCTTGAATCAAGCTTACTCAGGCGAAACGACCGGCATCGTCGTCCCAACGCGTAAGATTATCGGGACGCAAATGAACGCCCCCGACCCAGCGATCGATGACGTGTGCTTCGAGCCAATCCGCATCACCGGCAAGTACGCGGCGACCAAGTGCGGTGGGGACGAGCATCGGCTCTTCTCCCTCCGTCAATGCAGCGGCGCCGCTCGCCAGGTCGGCGAGGATCCTCTCGAAGAGCCGCTGCCCCAAGAAATGCGCCTCTTCGCGCGCTTGAGCGCGCGCAAAGAGTTCCTCTGCACGTCCCGGTCCTTGCGCGACCGCGTAGAGCGCCTGTCGCTGCGAGCGGGAGAGGCCATCGTGCTTCCACGGATACTCTTCGCAGAGCCGTTGCATCGCCCCACGCGCGAAAGGCATCCCGATGGCATCGGCGCCAGCAGCGTTTGCGAGTTCGACCGGATCCGGCGATGTAAATCGCTCCCACATTCGCCCCGCCGACTTGAATATCGCCGCGGTCGCTGTGCGTCGCTTTGGAAGCAGTCTGAAAATCTCGTCAACGGTCATGCTCGCAAGATAATGATCGGTTTGAACGACGGAAACGCGCCCCGGCTCCAAATCGAGCTCGTCCAGGGCAGTCAGAACTTGCAGCAGCTGGAGTTGGTCGTAGAGATCGTGCTCGAACCATAGGACGACTTCGTCAAAATCGGCGGCGCGCCGAATCAAAGCATCCCGCCGTTCAAAATCGTGGATCATTTTGATTGGAGGCCCGAATCCCCGCTCGGCCAAGTAGCGCGCGCGCAGCGCGCTGACCTCCTCCAATGTTAGTCCCGCCGGAACCGGACCTTCGTTGAGCGCATCGCGCCACGCAACGTGCGTCCCAAGAATCCCCGCTTTCTTGAGAAGGTACAGCACACCGTCACCGTTCGTGACGTGCAGCGTCGCTGCCGATCGCGTCGCTACGGAACTCCTCGCACCACGGCGTCTTCAGGAGTAGAACGCGCTTCTACTGCAGCTCAGCATGACAAGGCGGCTCGTGCTTTAGAGCTGGGGTGGCTGGATTCGAACCAACGAATGGCGGAGTCAAAGTCCGCTGCCTTACCACTTGGCTACACCCCATTGCATGGCGCCGACGCAGCCACGCTTAGCTGGTCGCGCTCGTACTTCCCGGGTCAGCCCGCTGAGGTCTTGGTCTCCGCCAAAGAATAAGCGCCGCCGGAACCGGCGGCGCATTTTCGCGCGAACGTTCGGTTGTTGCGCTACCGTGAAGCGAGAAGGCGCTTCGCGCCGACATACCGCGAAGCCCAGTACGATTCCGATAGCCGGCTGACCATGACCCCATGGGAAGAGCTGGCGTGGACGAACTGGCCCCCTCCGAGATAGATGCCGACGTGCGATACGCCACCATAAGTATCGAAGAAAACGAGGTCGCCGGGCCGTGGACCGCCCAGCGCCGGCCGGCCAACGTCGTATTGAGCGTCGGCGGTTCGCGGCAATTCGACGCCGAGCAGAGCGAAGACGTGCTGAACGAAGCCCGAGCAATCAAAGCCGGAGGCTGTCGTGCCGCCGAAAACGTACGGGACGCCGAGGAAGCGAAGCGCGCTGCTGGTCAGGCGCTGAGCGATCCTCGAGGTTCGGGCAAGAATTCCGCCGGCGAAACGCTCGATCCCGTTATGATGCCGCGGCTGGGTGGTAACGATCAGCCGCGACGTCCATTCGGCGACATCGGGGCTCAGTGCTTGGGCATTGGTGCTTTCGGTAGCTCCAAAATAATCGACTTGGGGTGGGCTGCCGCCGGCTCGGGCAATTGCACCGGAACCGGCAATCGATAGGGCCAGTGCCCCTACAGCTAACGCATAACGCAAGAAACCGCTCCTCTTTCACGACACTTGCGGGGTTAGTTGACGGGTTCGGACGTGAAAGAATCGCCCTAGGGCCGACCGGCCCATTCACCCCTGCCGGGATATCCCCCGCTCGGAACTTCGGTTCCGACTCAGTGACCTAGTATAGGTAGAGGAACTTCCAAAGAGCATCGTCGCCCCCCGGAGTCCCTCGGTGTCAGGCGCCTTCGGCATAAACCGGGGACGCCCTTCACACACATTTAATCTCCGATGCCTGGGCTTACGTTGAAACCGAGCGCCCTACCTCCTGCTCGATTTGCGACACAAGATGCCGGACGGTTTGCTCGACGGCGTCGCGGTCTTCGCCCTCCGCCATCACCCGGATCAGCGGTTCGGTTCCCGACGCACGAACCACGAGTCGCGCCGCTTCGCCGAGCTGCGCTTGAGCCGACGCGATCGCGTCGCGAATCACCGGCAACTCGAGAACGTCGCGTCGCTCGCTCCGGACGTTCAGCAGCATCTGCGGCGCATAGACGATCTCCCGAACCAAATCGTGCAAGGTCGTCTGCTCCTGCGCAACGATGCTGAGTAGCGTTATCGCCGTGCGCGGGCCATCGCCGGTGGTATTGTAGCGAAAGTCGATGGCATGGCCCGATTGCTCGCCGCCCAGGACGAAACCACCGGCCCGCATTCGTTCGAGGACGTAGCGATCGCCGACGGCAGTCCGAATCAAATTGAGACCGTGCTTTCGCAAGGCGCGCTCGAATCCGACGTTACTCATCAACGTTGCGACGATCGTGTTGCCTGCCAACTCACCGCGGCGTTGCATCGATCGCCCTAAAGCGAAGAGTACGTGGTCGCCGGTGATTGCCGTGCCGGTTTCATCGACGAAGAGTGCCCGGTCGGCGTCCCCGTCAAAGGCGACACCAATGACGCGGCGCTCGCCAGCGTCAATTCTTTGGCGAACCGCCGCTTGGAGCCCGCGCAGGTCGGTTGCTCCGGATGCGACATTGATGCGACCGCCATCGGCATCGCAGTTCATCTCGGTCACTCGCGCCCCCAGCTTGCGCAACGCATACGGCGCAACGGCATATGCCGCACCATGGCCGCAATCGACGACCACGTGCAAGCCGTTGAGATCGGCGGCCCCCTCATAGAGCGCGCTATAGTAATGCCGCGCGAGATTTTGCGCGACACGCGCGATTCCGACCCCGGCACCCGTCGGCCTGGGAATATCGCTCGATCCGAGCAATGCTTCGATACGGTCCTCGAGCTCGTCGGAAAGTTTAAAACCATCCGAGCCAAAGAATTTAATGCCGTTGTCGGCAATGGGATTGTGCGACGCGCTGATAACGGCGCCTCCAGCAGCTCCGATGGCTCGGGTCACGCACGCAACGGCTGGTGTCGGCACGATGCCCAGCGAGGTTGCGTCTCTTCCCGCCGATGTGATTCCAGCGATCAAACCCGCCTCGAGCATGGTGCCCGACAATCGAGTATCGCGTCCCACGAGAATCGGCCGGTTCGCCTCCGCTGCATCGAGGAGCACCACGGCGGCCGCACGCCCGACACGTAGCGCCAGTTCGGGCGTAAGCTCGCGATTCGCTACGCCGCGGATTCCATCGGTGCCGAAGAGCCGGCTCACTGGGGCGCGCCGGCCGCCGCCACGACGCGTATCTGCACGCGCACGAGATTCGGTGAGACGGCGGCATCGCTCAGCTCGAGCCCGGAGGCGTCAACAGGAATCGGGCGCACCATTTCGTCGAGTGTCTTGGGTTGATTTGGAAGCGCGACGTCGGCATGAAGTGCGGCGATCTGACCGAGCAATGATGCGGGCGCTCGCACCGTCGCCGCGTCGGGACCGATCGTCGTATAGCTCACGACAACCCCGGTGGGAAGTGCGCCGACGTAATGAACCGTGATCGGAAACGAACGCGCTTCGATCTTTTCGATGGTCAACGTCACGGACGCCGGGCTCAAGCTCTGTACGACGACGTTGGGCGCCACGAGTTGCACGGGGACGTTATACACGCCGCTCGTCTTGTTCGAAAGATCCAGCACGGCTTTGATTTCTTCCGGCTTGACCGCGGGCTCCCCGGATTTGGTCTCGACGTTCACGACTGCCTGATGATCGCTAAAACGAGCGACGTACCCCAACGGCATGTTGACACCGGCGATCGGAATCGACAACTGTTGAAATTGCGGGGTCGCGACGATCGGGTTGCCGGCGAGGCGGAAATACGCCCAGCCGACGATGGCGAGCACGAGCGCGAGCACTTTAAGCGCGAAGTTCTTGCGAATGATCTGCAAGGAGAGCCCTCGTCAGGAGACCCGCGATTGGGGTTCTCCGCGTTGCGTTCGCAGACGCGAGCGGAGGGTGGCAATGAGATCTCCGCGTCGGCGCCGGTCGCGCGGCGGCCGGGTCACGGCCAGCAGCATCTTGATCAGTCGTTGCTCTTCGTCGACTGGCCTCGAGAGGAGCCCGGCGCGCGCAATCGTGATGGCCCCGGTCTGTTCCGAGACGACGAGCACGACGGCGTCAGTCTGCTCGGTCAGCCCGATCGCCGCCCGGTGGCGCGTGCCGAGCCGGCTCCGCGCCGGTGATTGCTCAGAAAGCGGCAGCAAACACCGTGCGGCCTCGATGCGCCCTTCCCGTACGACGACCGCGCCGTCATGCAGCGGCGAGCCCGCCGCAAAAATCGACACGAGCAACTCTTCGGAGAGGTCGGCGTGGAGCATCGTACCGGTTTCGCAATAATCCTTCAATCCGCTGTGTTGTTCGATGACGATTAAGGCCCCTCGGCGAGCGCGTCCGAGGACGAATGCGGTTCCGGCAATAACGGCAATTGCGCGATCTTCGGTCCGTCCGCCGGCGCCGTGTTCGGTCTCCATGCGAAAGAGGCCGCCGCGGCCAATCTGTTCGAGCGCGCGGCGCAACTCCGGCTGAAATACAATGGCAATCGTTACCGCGGCGCCGACCAACACTAAGCGCAAAATGGTTCCGAGCAATGTCAGATGCAGGAGCGTCGCGATGCCGAGCAATCCCAGCAAAACCAGAATGCCGATGAGAATTTGCACGGCTCGAGTGCCGCGAATCAGCAGCAGGACGTAGTAAATGAGAATGCTCGTCGCGATAACGTCGACGACGTCGGAGATGCTAACGTAGCCGAAGGGGCTAGCCACGATCGATCCGCAGCTCTAAAATGCGCCGTTCTTCTATTTGCGGCGCCTGTAAACTGCTCGCTGCGATTGTTGCCACCAGCGACGGCGGCAACGGTGCGAGGAGTTCCGCAGTACGTCCGCTCTGCCAGCGCGCCAGTTCCGCGTCCGCGACGGCCATTACGACGTCCGCGCCGGTCAGCGACGGGTCCCATTCCACGACCAGCCCCCCGCGCTCCGAATCGCATGCAAGCACGCCCGCCGGCCGGCCGGCACCCCCTAAGGCCTCGAGGAGCAACGGCAAGGCTTCCGGCACTGCAGGGAAAAGTGCCAATGCGATGATCGGCTTCTCGTATAAGGTTCCGCCCGAGGCTTGGACGATTGCGTCGAGGTTCTCCCGATCGGGAAGCTCCAATAAAGCATACGTCCGCCCAACGCGTTGGTTGACTCGCCAAATCGCGGACCCACTCTTTTCGCGCAGCCGTTCGTTAACGGACGCACGGCGAGCCTCGTCGATCTCTCCCATGAGCCTCAGGGTCAAGTAAATCACGCTCGTCGCATCGTTGGCCGTTTCAGCCGTGCAATCTTGCGGATAGCGCAAACGCATCGAGCGCTCGTCATTTCGACGGGAAAGAACTCCGCTCTCATCTCGGTTGATGGCGAAAGCGGTTTACGCGTAGCGCAACTGCCGCGAATGACCGGCGAGCGTTTCATGCCCGTGCCCGGCGACGTCGCCGAGGTTCGGCTTCTCGAAGACGGTCAAGCGTTGGTAACGCGTCTGGAAGATCGCGGCTTTACCCTGCAGCGGCGCAGCGCGGGCGGGCGGGCGAAGACGATGGCTGCGAACGTCGACCTGCTTGTCACCGTCACGGCCCTTGCGAATCCGCCGCCTCGGCTCGTGACGCTCGATCAGCTCCTCGTCTTTGCCGAAGGTGCGAACATTGCCGCCGCCGTCGTGTTTACCAAGCCGGACCTTGGCGATGCCGGCGAGCGCGAAGCCCTCGTCGGACTCTACCGGCAGCTCGAGTACGACACGATCGTCGTCAATCCCAAGACAGCCGAAAATCTCGAGGCTTTGCGCGAGCTTATCAGCGGACACCGCGCACTGCTCGTCGGGAACTCAGGCGTCGGCAAGAGCACGATCTTTCGCGCGCTCGGCGGAGAGTCAGTCATCGGCGACGTCTCGCGTTTTGGCTTGGGCCGTCAAACCACGACGGCGGGGCGCCTGTACCGTTTCGGTACGGGCTTTCTCATCGACAGCCCCGGAATCAACGAGTTTGGCCTGGGAAAAATCGACGCGCGAACGCTGACCCAAGGCTTTCCCGAAGCGCGCGAGACGGGGCTTCGGTGTCGCTTCACGGATTGTACGCACCTCCAGGAGCCCGGCTGTGCGGTGCGGGAGGCCGTCTCCGATGGCGCGATGGCGGCGAGCCGGTACGCCAGTTACCGCAAGATGCTCCTCGAACCAACCTAGGGCGACTCGTGCTGGACACCCCGGGAGGGGGCTGCTATGATACTCGCCGTGCCGAACATCAAAGCCGCCGAAAAGTGGGTCCTTCAGTCCGAAAAGCGCGCCCTTCGTAATAAGGGGGTTAAGAGCCGACTCAAGACGCTCTATCGAAGCGCTGCCGATTCAAAGGAGACGCAAGCAGCGGCGCAGGTCGAGAGCGCGTTCGATAAGGCTGCGGCCAAAGGCGTGATCCATCCCAACAAGGCGGCGCGCAAGAAAGCGCGGCTGGCCCAAGCGCTGCGGCGCGGCGCCACGACGGTCGCCAAGTCCAAGGGGCGCTCTAGCCGCAAGAAATAAGCCGAGCCCTAGGAACCGTCGCACGCTAGGGATCGGCGTTGACCGCCAATCGAGTCTGACGATCGGCGCGCGCGACTTTCAATATCCGCTCGCGAATCATCTGCCTCAGCTGCGCCGGGCGGCGCGTCCGCAGCGCTAATCGGTAGCGCCATTCGTTATTGACTCGCGCCACGGGATAGGGCGCGGGACCAAGGACTTCGACGTTCTCGCTGCCCCGCAACAGTGCAGCATAGCGTTGCGCCGTCTGCGCGACTCGGCGACGGTCGCGCCCGATAATGCCGAGATAAATCAGGCGCTGGGCGGGCGGAAAGCCGGCGGCGGCGCGTTCCTGAAGTTCGACCGCGGCGAAGCCGTCGTAGTCGTGAGTTGCGGCGAAATGAATCGCCGGATGACTCGGCGCGTATGTCTGCACGACCGCATCGCCGCGCTTCATCCGCCCGCTTCGTCCGCATACTTGGGCGATGAGCGCAAAGCTGCGCTCGACGGCACGGAAATCGGGAACGCAAAGCCCGAGATCTGCCGCGACCACTCCGCTCAGCGTTACCGTCGGATAATCGAGCCCCTTCGCAATCATCTGGGTTCCCACCAAGACGTCACCTCGCGCTTCAAACTCCGCAAGAATACGCGCGTGATCGCCGACACGCGTCGTCGTATCCGAATCCATCCGCAATACCCGCGCCTGCGGAAAGAGCCGAAGCACCTCGTCCACGACGCGTTCGGTGCCGATCCCGAGCTCGCGTATACTCTCTAACCCGCATCTCGGACAGGCGCGCGGAAGGGGCTCACGATAGTCACAGTAGTGACAGCGCAACAATCTCTCGCTTCGGTGAACGGCCAGAGCGATGCTGCAGCGGGGGCAGTGCGGGGAGTCTCCACAGTTACGGCAGACCAGCGCCCCAGCGCTGCCGCGCCGATTCACAAAAAGCACGCTCTTTTCGCCATCGCGCAACCGCTCGCCGATCGCTTGAACCAGAGCGCTGCTAAAGATACCGCGATTGCCGCTTTGAAATTCCTCACGCATATCGACGATCCGCACGTCTGGAAGCGGTTGAGCCGTCGCGCGCCGGCGTAGCTGGAGCAACGCGATCCTTCCTGCCAACGCTGCGGCGAAGCTCTCCAACGAGGGGGTGGCGCTGCCGAGAACGAGCACGCCGCCCTCGTAGTACATGCGTTCTCGCGCGACGGCGACGGCGTAGTAGCGCGGCGCTACGTCTTGTTTGTACGAAGGATCGTGTGCTTCGTCGACGACGATCAGTCGCACGCGCGGCAACGGTGCAAATACGGCGCTGCGGGCGCCGACGACGACGTCGATCTCCCCGCGGGCACAGGCTTGCCACGCTTCGAAGCGCTCCCGGTCGGAGAGCGCTGAGTGCAGCACGGCAACGCGCTCGCCGAACTCGGCTTCGAATCGTTGCGCCGTCTGCGGGGTCAGCGAGATTTCAGGTACGAGCACGATCGCACGGCCGCCATCACGAACGACGCGTTTGATCGCGTCGACGTAGACCATCGTCTTCCCGCTTGCGGTAACGCCGTAGAGCAAGGCGGCTGCAAATTCGTGCTTATCGAGTGCAGTCTCGATCCAACTCAACGCCTGCGCCTGCTCGGGCGTAGGCTGCAGCGCCTCCTGCGCCGGCGCGTGGTAACGGTGACGGGCAAGCGGCCGGATTTCGCGTTCGCGCACTGCACCTGCGCGCAAGGCCCGCGCGATGACGGCATTGCTGAAGCCGGCGAGCACGGCATCAGCGCGCGGAACGCCGGGACGCTCGCGTACGAACTCGACGAGCGCTTCAGCCTTCTTACCTCGGATGGCAGCCTCACCGAGGTCGAGCACTCGTACTGAATACTCGCCAATGCGCGGCGTGATGAAACGCCGTTCCCGCCGCAGCGCGCCGGCACGAACCAACGAGCGAATGAATCCTAGTAACGCGGAGCGATCGCCGATCCGCCGAGCTTCGGGATGGCGCAGAAGAGTTTCGAGCGCAAAGCCGTCGTCCAAATCCTCCCAGATGAGACGTATCAATCGCGCAGGCACCGAACGATGCCGGCGCGGATTCGGTTGCGCTCCGCGAAGGAATGAGTCGCGCACGCGCGGCACCGCGTCGGCGAGCACAACCGCACGAAGAGCTTCGCCGAGCGTGCTGAGATAATGCTCGGCTACAAACGTGGCCAAGTGCAACCCCACCTCGTCGAAAGCGCGCGGCACGGGGAGCCGTTCGATGACCCGTTTGAGCGGCGGCTCCGTGAGCGGCACCTCGCGGACGGGCGATAGGACGAACGCCACGGCCTCACGGCTGCCCAACGGAACGCGCACGACGTCGCCAACTTGCAACGGCAAATCGCCGGCATCATACGTGAGCGGACGATCGAACCGCGAGGAACGAATTATCGCAAGCGCGTCAACGACGCGCACGAAATCGCTCCGGGGGCTCCGCAAGGCGCGCAACGACTGAGCGCACCGTGCGGCCGTCGCACTCCATTCCATACTCCACGTCGCCGATCGCGCGCGGCAACACGAAACGCAGCCGCCCCGACCGCCTCTTCTTATCGCTCTCCATTGCCGCGACGATGTCTTCGGGATGTTCCGCGGTCTGCAACGGAAGACCGAGCAAGGTCAGCAAGGTGAGCACCCGCAGATGCTCGGCCTGCGTGAAGCGACCCGTTCGCAGCGCGAGCAGACCCGCGGCGCGCAGACCAATCGCGACCGCCGCGCCGTGGGTGACACGAAATCGCGACGCCCGCTCGATGGCATGCGCAAACGTGTGGCCGAGATTCAGGACTTCGCGCGCACCCGCTTCGAGGCGGTCATCGCCGACCGTCATCGTCTTCACTTTAATCGCTGCTTCCAGGACGCTGCTCCATGGCCAGCGCGCTAACGGATGTGGCGCGAGTTCCTCGAGCGCATCGAAGAAGTCACCGCCTTCGATGATCGCAGCTTTGACGATTTCGGCGAGCCCTTCGCGCATCGCACGCCGCGGCAGCGTCCCCAGGCTCGCGACGTCGCAAAAAACTCCGACCGGGTCGCGAAAGGCGCCGGCGAGATTCTTGCCGCCGCGTAAATCTACGCCGGTCTTTCCGCCGATGGCCGCGTCGGCCATTGCCACAAGCGAGGTCGCCACGTGCGCGTAGGAAACGCCGCGCATGTAGATCGCGCAAGCAAAGCCGAACAGGTCGCTCGCAACCCCGCCCCCCACACCGAGCACGAGGCCGGTTCGCTCGACTCCGGCTTCACCCATCGCGTCGAGAACGAGTTCCAGGGTTGAAAAGCGCTTTCGCTTCTCGCCGAGCGCGAATGCGAGCACCTTCGGCGATCCCAACGCCCGGGCGACCTCGCTCGCCGTCGCGCGAACGTGGCGGTTCGCATCGCTCAGCACAACGGCCACGTCGCCTCGCTTGCCAAGAATTTCCGCGATCTCGCCGCGCAGATTTTCACCCACGACAATTGGATAGCCTAAGTCGTCATTCCGCAGCGCCTCGCTCATGATTCCGCTCGTCGGCCGCCGTCATCGCGCGCGCGCAGCCAGCCAACGATTCCGCGAATCACGTCCGCGTCGCTGCGGTGCGATGCGTCGACGATCAAATCGGCACTTTCATAGTCGGCCATTCGCTTGGCGTACAGCTCTTGAATTCGCGCGAGCGTTGGGCTCGCTCCGAGCATCGGCCGGACCTCGCGGCTTCGCAAGACTCGCGAAAAAATCTGCTCCGGCGACATTTTAATGAATACCCGGTCGGCGTATTCTTCGAGCAAGCGGCGGTTCTCGGGTTTGGTTAGCGCGCCGCCGCCGAGCGAGATCACGCATGCTTCGCTCGTATCGAGTGCTTCCCGCAGCGCGGCGTGCTCGAAGTCGCGAAATGCCGCCTCCCCTTGTTCGGAAAAGATCCTTGCAATTGGGCCGTGCGCACGAACGATCAGTGCGTCGGTATCGACGAAGTGCCGATTCAGATTTCTAGCGAGCTTTCGTCCGATTGTCGATTTTCCCGAGGCCATAAATCCGACGAGCGCCACGTGGCGCTTCATCGGCGAAAAAGGCTTGCCGCCGCCGTGCGACTGCGCTCGTAATTGTCCAGCGTCTCTTCCATGGAGTCGCCGCCGTACTTTTCCAGCAACGGGCCCATGAGAGCGAGCCGAACCATCGCTTCGCCGACAATCGCCGCCGCGGGCACGACGCAAACGTCACTTCGCACGATCGTCGCGGGGGCATCACTGCCGGCGTGAAGATCGACTGACGGCAATGCCCTCATCAAGGTTGGAATCGGCTTGACGGAGACTCGAAGAAAAAGTGGTTCGCCGTTGCTCATTCCGCCCTCGATTCCGCCGGCGCGGTTGCTGCCGCGAACGACGTTTCCCTGCTCGAGCGCGAATACGTCGTGCGCGCGCGAACCCGGCGTCGCCGCGACTTCGGTGCCGAGCCCGATCTCCACAGCTCGAACCGTTTGCATCCCCATAACCGCACCGGCGAGGACGCCGTCGAGCCGCTCGTGCGGCTGCCGATTGCTGCCGACCCCCGCCGGCATCCCGTCGACACGGACGACGAAGCGCCCGCCCAGCGTATCGCCGGCTGACTTTGCGGCGTCGATCGCATCGATCATTCGTTGCGCTGATTCACGGTCTGGGCAACGCACGTCACTGCTCTCGACGTCGGCTTGATTCCAGTCGTCGAGTTCGGGCGCTTCGATGTCGCCGATCTGCGTTACGTAACTGCGCGTGCCAATGCCAAGCGCCGAAAGGAACTGAGCGCAAATCGCACCGAGACAGACCCGCATTGCGGTTTCGCGGGCGCTCGCGCGCTCGAGCACGTTACGCAAATCACGCTGACGATACTTCAATGCGCCGGCATAATCGGCGTGTCCGGGCCGAGGATTCGTGAGCGGATCGCCTGCACCGCTCAAAGGATCCATGAGTGCGCGTACCTTCGGGGTGAGGTAATCGCGATTGCGCACCGCTGCGGCAATCGGCGACCCCAGCGTTTCGCCGCCGCGAACGCCGGCGAGAAACTCGATTTCGTCGCGCTCGATCTTCATGCGGGGGCTTCGGCCGTAGCCCCCTTGGCGGCGCGCTAGCGTTTCGTTGATTGCACCGACATCCAGCCGCAAATGCGATGGGATTCCGTCGAGGATTCCGACAAGCGCCGGACCGTGCGATTCACCGGCGGTGAGATAGCGAAACATCACGCCCGGCTTCGGCGTGCCCTTCCGCGCCTACTTCACATGAGTTTCGCAGACGCTCCATCGCCGCGCGATGAAGGCGCGTCACGTGACGCCGCGAGTAGCCCAGACGTGCGGCGAGTTCGATCACCGTACTGCCGCACACGTGAATCGAAACCACGATTTGCCGTTCGAGCGGCGGGAGCGCCGAAAGCATTCCTTCGACCGTCAATCGGTCGAGCAGGTCGTCGATGCCTCCAAAAAGAGGCGGCGCCACGCAGCGACCCGAGCGTTCCACGGAGAGAACGCGGTTGCTGGCACGATACGCCTGAACGTCGCGCGCTTGATCGGGTGTAACCTTTGCGTACCGGCGCACCGCCTCTTCAGATGGCTCGCGCCCGAGAAGCGCCCAGAGCTCCTGCTCGGCCGCGGCCCACTGGCGTTCCAAGGCACGAACGCGGCGCGGTGCGCGCAGCGCGCGCTCGCTATCGCGAACGTAATGCATCAGTTCGCCGACAATCAAAAGCCATGCGTAGGCTTCGAATGGCGCCGGCTGCGTGGGATCGTAACGATCGACCGCTTTGATCAAGCCGATCGCACCGACTTGTTCGAGATCCGCCGGGTCAAGACCGCGACGCATGAAGCGCCGCGCAGCCCGGCGACACAGATACGCGTACTCCGTAACGAGACGCTCGCGCCCAAGCCGGCGCAACGGCATTGCACGGAATTGAAGAGCCACACCCAACCTCTTCTTCTGACACCCGTCGGCTGACGCTCGAGGCGTCATCCGTTGCTCAGTTATATACCACGCATTTCGAAAGCGCAATACCTAGCAGGAGTCGTTTGCAGGCACCGACTAGTGGAACGCATGAAAGCGTCGCGCGGCGTGTTGCTCGTGGCGCTGGCGCTTTTGGCGATTGCGGCGCTACGTGATTTCTCGCGCTTGGGCAATGCGCTCCCCTGGCATCAGCTCTACGACTTCGCCGACTTCTATTGCGCGGGCGCCGCCCTCGACCTACGCGCCGATCCGTATCGCTACGAGCCGCTCCATCGCTGCGAACACGCGGTGAACGCGAGCGCCGCCTATCGCAACGATCCTGCGCGAATCGTTCCTGCGCCCCTTCCGCCGTACGCTTTTCCTCCGTTCATGCTTCTTGCGCGCTTCGATTTTGCGACGGCACGTGCCATCGATACGGCGGCGATCGTCCTTGCCGTGATTGCATCGATTGCCGGCCTCGGCTTGCTCGTGCCGGTTGACGTCGCCGCGCTCGCTTTGATTCTCTCTGCGGGATACGTGCTGCTTAACGCAGGCCAGGTCGTGCCCTTTTCGTTGGTCGCGCTCGTCTTTTGCGGTGTCGCGCTTTCGCAGGGACGCGACGGGCTTGCGGGAGTTCTCGCCGCCCTCGTCGCCGTCGAGCCGCATCTCGGCCTGCCCGTGGGAGTCGCCTTGCTACTCTGGGTACCACGAAGCCGGCTCGGCTTGATCGCGACCGGCCTAGCTTTGGCCGGCGTCGCGGTGCTCGTCGTCGGATTGAGCGGCACCGTCGAGTTCTTAGGACGCGTTCTGCCGGCGCAGGCGTTGGCCGAGAGCGGCTACGTCTACCAGTACAGTCTCACGTATGCGCTCCGGGCTCTCGGCGCGGGGCCCGTGCCGGCACTGATCGCCGGTAATGCATCCTATGTGGCAATGCTCGTCGCCGGCGTTGCGGTGAGCCGCCCGCTCGCGCGGAAGCTGAAACGTCGCGAACTTTTTGCCTATTTGCCAGCCGCGTTCGGCGTGCTCGCCGGTGCGTACGTCCACATGGTCGATCTCTCGTTTGCGGTTCCGGCTGCCCTCGTGCTCACGTTTTCGTTGCGTGGCCCGTGGCGTCAGGCGACAGCGCTCGCGCTTTGCCTGCTCGCAGTGCCGTGGATTCCCGTCTGGATCGCCAAGAAGCTTTTTCTTGCATCGGCCTTTGTCGTCGCGGCATTGCTCGTGCGCTTACGCGCCGGGGTCGGCTTCTCGTTGGCGACCTTCGCGGCAATTGTGACCTGTATCTACGTTCTTGAGCTCGCGCCGCCGGCGCCGCTCGTGGCCGTCACCCCGGCAACGTTCGCGGCAACCGATCTCGCGCAGCGCGCGTGGGCAGCATACGTTGAACGACTCCCGCAAGCCAGTTCGACGTGGTTAGCGGTCAAACTGCCGAGCTGGATCGCGCTGGCACTGCTGCTCGCGGCATGTTTGGGCGCACTTCGAAATCGCCGCCTGTCAGCCACTCCATGAGATCGAGCGAACGCCGAGCCAATTACGCGATCGCCGCGGTTTTGGTGCTGCTCGGTATCGCTGCACTGCGCGATCTCGCTCACCTTGGCGAATTGTCGCCATGGCGTACGATGGACGACTTCCCCGATTTTTATTGCGCCGGCGCAGTCCTTCAGGCGGGCAAGAGCCCGTACACCTACGAGCCGCTGCGTACGTGCGAACACCGCGTGAACGCCGGCGATACGTTTCGAGCGCAGCTCTTCGCCGCGAACCCAGCCATCGCCATCCCGGCTCCGCTACCGCCGTACGATTTCGTCCCGTTCATGGGCTTAGCGCGGTTGCCGTTTCATGCGGCACGCGCGATCGACGCAGCCGCGATTCTGGCCGCGGTAGCGTTCTGCGTCATCGCGCTGTCGAAAGTCTGCGTGCCTTTCGAGCTTTCGCTGCCCGCGCTCGTGCTGTCGACGGCCTATATGGAGCTGAACACGGGACAAATCGTCCCTTTTGCGCTTCTGGCGCTCGTTCTTTGCGCGCTCGCCTTGGCGCGACGCCACGATCGACTCGCGGGAGTCCTCGCGGTCTTGACGGCGATCGAGCCGGCCGTCGGTCTACCGGTTGTGCTCGCGACGCTGCTCTTCGTGCCCGGCGCTCGATTGGCCACTGTCGTTACGGCGGGCTTCCTTGCCGTCGTCGCGCTGACGTTGGTGAGCCCGCAAACGCTTTTCCAATACACTACCGTCGTTCTTCCGGCGCAAGCCGCTTCGGAAGTACACTTCCCGTTTCAATACAGCCTCACGTACGCACTCGCGCATCTGGGTCTCCGGGTGCCTGCTGCCATCGGCGCGGGGGCCGCTTCCTACGCCGCGATGCTCGTCACCGGTCTGGTGCTGGCACCGGCTCTCACTCGGAGGTTGGCACGGCGGGAGTTGCTCGTCTTCGTTCCCGCGCTTTGTTCGGTCATCGGCGGAACCTATCTGCATGCAGAAGAGCTGTGCTTCGGTCTACCCGCGCTCTTGGTTCTGACGACGATTACGCGCGGTTGGACGCGAAACGTTCTCGCGCTGGCGCTCTGTGCGCTGTCGATTCCATGGATTCTTGTTTGGGGTTCGAAGAAGCTCTTTCTCGCGAGCGTTTTCGTTTGCGCGGTAATACTGTTCTGCGCCGGCGTTGGACGCCGGCTCGCGATCGTATCCCTTTGCCTTACCGGCCTTCTGATCTATATTTTCGAGCTGCATCCGCCCCACTTGCCGGTTCCTTCCTTTCGCGGCACCTACGCGTCGAACGCTCTCGTGCAAGACGAGTGGAAGCACTATGCGCAGGGACGCAGCAGCGCGGATCCACTCTGGTTCGCCATCAAGCTCCCGGCGTGGGCCGCACTCCTCGCGGCGCTCGGAATCGTCGTACGCACAGGGCGCTCCCGATCGGACCTTCGTAGAGTGGAACTGACCCGGGAGGGATGACGGCCGACGCTCGTGGATACATGGGCATGCGCGATCGAAGCTGCTTGCCGGCGTTGGTGCTTGTCACCGCTTTGGTTGGTTGCGGGGGCGCAAGCTCGCCGGGATCCGCCCCGCTCGTGCCGCTCCCCTCACCACCGAATGGTGCGTACGTTACGCACATCGTCATCCTCGTTCAAGAGAATCGCACCTTCGATAACTTCTTTGCAACCTTTCCAGGTGCCGACGGCACGACGGTTGGCAAGACGCACAACGGTACGAGACACTTGCGCAAAAGCAACTTGTTCAGCTCGATCAATCCAAACAACGGTTACGCTTATTGGACTCAGGACTGCAACCGCGGGAACAGCGGCCGATGCAAAATGAACGGCTTCGACACCGTTCGAATCGGAACGACACCTGGCACCTACGTCTACCAATACGTCGACCCATCCCAGATCAAACCGTACTGGGACATGGCCAAGCAATACGTGCTCTCGGATCATTTTTTTCAAACGCAAGGCAGCGGCAGCTTTACCGCGCACCAAGACCTAATTCGCGGAGCCACCGACCTCAACTCGTCGGTAAGTCTTATCGACTCGCCGACGCAGACGCCCTGGGGCTGCGACGCGCCCCCCGGAACGGTCACGTCGCTAATTACTTCGTCGAATCAGTACGAGCGCAACGGCGGTCCGTTTCCGTGCCTCTCGTATCGCACCTTGCGCGATCTGCTCGACGCTGCGAACGTTTCTTGGCGGTATTATTCTCCGACCGTCGGTCAAAATTTTGGCGGGAACGTCTGGGACGCTTTCGACGCAATCAAAGCAGTGCGCTACGGTCCCGAGTGGGCGACGAACCAGGCCTCGCCCGAAACAAAGGTCTTCACCGACGTCGAGCGCGGCACGCTCCCCGGGGTGTCGTGGGTGATCCCGGACTTCGACAACTCCGACCATGCCGGCAAGGGGGCAGATAAGGGCCCTTCCTGGGTGGCGCAGGTGGTCAATGCAATCGGCGAGAGCCCGGCTTGGAATACGACCGCGATATTGATCCTGTGGGACGACTGGGGGGGCTGGTACGATCACGTCGCGCCGCCGGCCCGGCGCCGCGACGGCGGCCCGGGTTTTCGAGTGCCGCTGATTGTGCTTTCACCTTTTGCGAGAGCGGGATACGTCTCGCACGCTCAGTACGAGTTCGGCAGCGTCGTCAGATTTGTGGAAGACAATTGGAACTTGGGCAGCCTTGGAACGACCGACGTGACCTCGTCCGACTTCGTTAAGGACTTCTTCGACTTCAGTCAGAAGCCGCGTAAGTTCGTTCCGATCGAATCGCCATATTCGCGATCCTACTTCTTACGAGAAAGGCCGTCGAACAAGCCGGTGGACGACGAATAGTCGTCAACGATCGCGCAGGGTCAGGCGAATGGCCTTTCAATCTTCGCCCGCATTTGAACCCAGCCGCGAAAATTTGCATGGAACCGGGCGTCCGCCGCCGGCGTTGCAATATGTTCGAATGGGCTCAGGTGCCGGTCGCTCTTGAGGCGTTCGTAGAGTTCCAGATCTTTGGCAATCTCTCGCTGACCTTCGTGCGTGAGATAGGAAACGCGCGCACAGCGAGCCGCCGAAACGCGTTTGCGCGTTTCAATATCCAGGACGCGTTCGTCGTCTTGGATTAAGGGTGTATGCCATCCGCCGTCTTCGAGGGCGTGCGGCCGGCTGACTTGCATCGCCTCGCGCATTCGCAATGCGGCTTCGCGGATCTCCGGTTGCGCGTTGACCGCGCATCGCAACTCGAAGAAGTTTTCCCACTCGGTCGCGGTGACGATCACGGTATGCCAGAGAAACGGCTCCAAAATCCGATTGAGCTCCTGCTTGTGGACTTTGAGCTCGGCGAGCCGACGAGCGTGCCCGACGGCGGCGTCACGCGCTTGCAGCCAGACGGTTCGAGCAAGGTTGGCGTCGTCGGCGGCGAGGGTCTCGCGCGCCGACATCCCTGGAGTGTTTAATCCCCATTCGAGCGGCAGAACGGGATCGCGCTCGGCACGCTCGATCATTTTCGATGTCGGCACGGCACGCGAGCTTGCCGAATTTCGCGAGAACTGGCGATGCGTATTGAACTCGGCCAATACGAAACGGGGGAATGTCACCTCCAGCGTGGTCAGGCGGACTCCATTGGGAGCAACGGAGTCCAGCAGCACGCGCGCGCTATAGGCCACCGCCGTCGCGGCTATTGGCTAGCCGCGATAGCGTAAGAACGCGGGAACGTCGATGTCGTCCATCGACACGGGAGCGACGGCTTCGAGGCGACCGGTATCCATCCCGTACCCGCTCTGTGCGTTGCGGTAGCCCCGGCGCGAGCCGAAGCCGGCGGCGAGAACCGTCACGCGAACTTTTCCGGACATTGCCGGGTCGATTGAGGCGCCGAAGATAATCTGCGCTTCCGAATCGACGGCGCGGCTGATCATCTCTGCTGCCTCGTTTACTTCGTACATCGCCATATCGGGGCCGCCGGTGATGTTGAAGATGACGCCGTGTGCGCCTTCGACCGTCGTCTCGAGCAGCGGCGAAGCGATCGCCTTTTGCGCGGCGTCGGCAGCGCGATGCTCGCCCGTACCTTCGCCAATGCCCATCATTGCCGAACCGGCATCGGTCATGACCGTCTTGACATCGGCAAAATCCAAATTGATCAGCCCGGGCTGCGTTATCAGATCGCTGATCCCGGCGATCCCTTGGCGAAGCACGTCGTCGGCGTACGAGAAGGCTTCGTTGAGAGGCGTCTTCTTCTCGATAACTTGTAGGATTCGCTCGTTCGGAATCGTGATAAGGGTGTCGACTTTCGACTCCAGTTCGGCGATGCCGTTCTCCGCGATCTGCATCCGCTTTTTGCCTTCGAAGGCAAACGGCTTGGTTATCACCGCGATCGTTAACGCGCCCGATTCGCGCGCGAGCTCGGCGATCACCGGCGTTGCCCCAGTTCCGGTGCCACCGCCCATGCCTGCCGTTAAGAAGACCAGATCGGCGCCCTCGAGAACGAGCCCGAGGTCCTCGCGTGAGGCCTCGGCCGCCTCACGTCCCAACGTTGGATTCGCCCCGGCGCCGAGTCCGCGCGTTTGGCTCCCGCCGATGTGAACGCGGTTTTCGGTCAGCGTGCCCCGAAGCGCTTGAACGTCTGAGTTGACCGCGAAAAAGTCGACGCCGCTCAAGCCGGCCGCGATCATGCGATTGACGGCGTTGCAGCCGCCGCCGCCGACGCCGATTACTTTGATCGCCGCCGCGTGCTCGGGTTCGAATGTGGAACGTCGTCCATCAGCCATTGCCTCGGGTCCCTCCGTCAAGAATTAAGTGTAAGTTCAAGTCCATAGATCCGCCAGCCACCGCTGGACCTTACCAATCATTGCCCCGCCTCGCCTTCCGACGCGCAGCGCGTCCTCGCGTCCACCGTTTGCGCCGAAGAGGACCAAACCAACGGCCGTTGCGTATTGGGGCGACCCCATCGCGTCGGTCAATCCTCCAATCGTGTTCGGCGTTCCCACGCGAACGGGCAAGCCGAAAACTTCCTCGGCGATAGGCTCGATGCCCGGGAGCTGCGCGCCGCCGCCGGTGAGTACGACTTCTCCCAGCACCAAGTCGCGCGGAACGTTTTCGACGATCTTCTGCTTTGCCATGCGTAAAGTCTCGAGAACGCGCGGAACGACTATTTGTCGCAGTTCGGCCATAGCATGTTCTCGCGTCGCCCGGCCGTCGAGCGTGCGCACTTCGAATCGTTCGTCCTTGGCGGTCGCGCCGACGCGTTTCTTGATTTCTTCGGCTTCTGCCAGCGTTGTTTTCAAGCCGAGTGAGATGTCGCTCGTCAAGACGTTTCCGCCGACCGGAATCGTCGCCGTATAGATGGCGCTCCCCAGCGAATAGACGGCAATATCAGTCGTTCCGCCGCCGATATCGAGCAGCACCACGCCAACCTGCTTTTCCTCCTGCAGCAAGGTCGCGGCGGAACTCGCCAACGGCTCGAAGACAAGCCCACTAGCCTCCAAGCCCGCCCGGTGAACGCATTTGACAACGTTCGTAATGAAACTGTTGCTGCCGGTTACGATATGCGTGTCGACTTCCAGACGACCGCCCGCCATACCGACCGGATCGTTCACGCCCTCCTGTCCGTCGACGGTGAAGTAACGTGGCAGAGCGTGAATGATCTGGCGATCGCTGGGCAGATTGATGATCTTACTCGCGTCAACGACCCGACGAACGTCCCCGGAGCTCACCTCGCGGTCCCCTCCCGAGACGGCTACTACGGCGCGATTGTTCGTGCTGCGAATGTGGTCGCCGGTGATGCCGACGACGACCTCGTGGAAGTGCAAGCCGGCCATTCGCTCGGCCCTCTCCGTGGCGGCCTCGATTGATTTGATCGTCTCCTCGAGATCGACGACGACGCCTTTGCGCATCCCCAGCGACGGCGCTTCGCCAAAGCCGACGATCTCCAGACCGGAGGAGCCGTTGACGGCGACGACCGTACACGTCTTGGTCGTGCCGATGTCGAGGGCGCATACGGTCTCGTGCTTCATCCGCTCCGTAACACCTATCTTCAGTAATTGCCGAGCCGCCACGATATATTGTGGTCAGTCCCCTGGATTCCTACTACTCATGGCTTTCCGCCGTGAGCCTCGCAAACCTTAGCGAGCGTTCCGCCATTTCCTTGAGGAGAGACTTGCAAAAGGTGTGGATGGATTGTGCATGGGAATGGTCGCGGCGCGGCTCCGCCCGAAGGGCTTCTCAAAAAAACCTCAAATCAAGCGCTGACATTGGGTTGGCGCACCCTAAAAGTACGCCGACCTCTTAACAGTAACGATCAATCACATCTGCTCACGAGGGAGCCCGCGCTTGTGAATCGCTTGACCGTTCTCGTTGCCGTCTCGCTCGCATCGCTTCCGCTTGTGGCCCGACCGGCGACAGTCGACCCTTCGACCATTGCGAGTGGAACCTACACGGTGAAAGTCGTGAAGGTTGTCGATCCGCAGCATATCGAGGTGATGATGGACAATGGAGGCGACACGATTCTTGCGGCGGCACGTTCGACGGTTGATTTCTCCAAAGTGCAGACGAACGATCAGTTGAAGCTGTCGATTGTCAACGGAAAAGTCGCCGTCTATCTCGACCTGACCAGCCACTAACCGCCATCCCTCAGCGATAGACGAGAACGGGCGTTGCCGGCGCCCGAAGATCGATCGCCGCGACGCGCCGCCGGCGAACCACGACCTGGGATCGAATCGCCGCGGCGAGGGTGAGTTTCTGTGCGAGATCCTGATCCTCGCCCAAGAGCAGCCGAATGCCGCCGCGCATCGTGACGGTCAGTCCGCCGAAGCGGTCGAGTTCTAGTTCCACGGGCTCCATTTGCCGAGCGGCAATGACCATCAAGGCGTCGCGCAGTTCCGTTGCGTCGTGGGTTCGTACGAACTCGCCCGGCTCGAACTCGACCTCGGGCTCGATCGCAAGCACCGGATACGGTTCCGCGCCGGTCGCAGGTTCGAGTACGCGCAAGCTTCGATCGACAAGGGCCTCGTTTCCGCCGCTTCTTAACAGGGCGAACGGTGCGCGTTCGGTCACGTCGATGCGAATCGTCGCGGGGGGTACGCGCACAATCCTCGCCGTCGCAATATAGGGAATGGCATCGATGCGCGCGACCATCGCGCGCGTGTTTTGCAACCAAATGCTGATGTGCGGCCGAACCGCGGCGCGCGCGAGGATCTCACTTCGGCTAACCTCGTGATTGCCGCTCACGGTGACGTGCTTGGCAATAAAACCCGGCCACGTCGCAGCGAGGACGAGGACGGCGACCAGAGCGAGTGAGCTGAGCGCGATCGGCAGCCAAAAGGCCCGTAGTCGAGCGAGCGGCGAACGTTTGCGGCGCGTTCTCACGCGCATGACAGAACGTACTTGTCAATCGCTTCCGCGACCCCGTCGTGCGCCACGTCGCCGACGACGGCGTCGGCAAGAGCGCGTAGCTCCGGCGGTGACGAGCCCATGGCCACGCCAAAGCCTGCCGCCTTCAGTAGCGGTGCGTCGTTCCACGAGTCGCCGATTGCAATCGTTCGCTCCATCGGAATGCCCAGTCGCCCGGCAACGAAACGCAGCGCGGCGCCCTTGTCAACCGTACGATCGAAGAGCTCGACGAACTCCGGCAGGCTGCGCGTTACGTTCGCGCGTCCGGCAAAAATTTTACCGAGCTTCTCCGCGTATCGCGCCGCAACCGGCTCGTCACCGATTACTAGCGCTTTGGTCGCCGAACTATACGCAAATGCTTCCCGAAGCGACGGAACCAAGACGGGCTGCGTCATCGCAAGCCGCGCGTAAAGGTCGGAAAAGCGGTTGCGAGACTCGCAATAGTATTCATCGTTGCGATAGAGCTGTAGATGCATGCCGTCGCGCTCGCTCAAACCGATGAGCTCCTTGACGATTTCGTTCTCGAGCGCCGTGTGCGCGAGCACTTCGTCGGTTGTGGGATCGACGATTGCAGCTCCTTGATAGCAGATGAGCGGCGTCTTGAAACCGAGGTCACGCGCGAACGGTACGGTGGCGCGGTACATGCGGCCCGTCACCAGACAGCCCGTCTCTCCGGCTGCAAACATGCGAGCGATTGCGGCGCGAACGCCCTCGGAGACCGCCAAATCGCGCCCGACAATCGTCCCGTCGACGTCAAAGGCGACGAGGCGCGGCGAGGCGTTCACACGTAACCATCCAAGGAACCTTCGCGCACACCCTGCGGAGCGAAGATGCGCTCGAGCTCCGCGCGCACGCGCACATCGCGGGCAATCGCGCGAGCCACGCGCTGAGCACGTCCTTGGACGTGCATCACGACCGGCACTTCGCCGGGCCAGTCGTCGATGAGCCGCGCGAGCCGATCGATTTGATCGCGATGGGTTACATCGACGTGCCAGCCCCGAACGGCGCCGCCATATGCGACAATGGCCGGCGGCACGAATGGCGCAACTTCATTCGCGACGACCGACAACTCCAAGCGCGGCTCGTCTCCCGGCACGGCGGCCGGCCGTTCGCGCAGGCGAATCCTTCCCTTGACGACCAGAAGCGCGTCATTTTCGAAGAGATGCTGCGCTTGTGGATAGGTCTTTGAGAAAAGCACGACGTCGCAGACTCCGCTCGTATCTTCCAGCTGAGCGACCAAAATTTGTTGACCCGATTTCGTTAGCGAGCGCCGCGCGCCGGTCACCGTTCCGGCAATGGTTACCAGTGCATCGTCTTGCATCGCCTGCAGCGCTTTGATGGGCGTCGCGCCGGCGCGCCGCAAAAGCGGAGCGATCTCCGCGAGCGGGTGTCCCGAAACGAAGATCCCCAGAGTTTCGCGTTCCCAAGCGAGCATCTCTCGCGTCGTGGGCGCGGCTACGCTGGGCATTTTCGGGGCTAGGCTCGACGCTCGCGCGTCCATTTCACCGAAAAGCGACGCCTGGCCAAGCTCTGCGTCGCGCGTGGCACGGGCCGCGAGCTCGAGTGCCGTATCGAGCGCGGCGAGCTTTTGCGCGCGGTTTCCGGGCAGACCATCGAGCGCACCGCACTTGACCAGCGCCTCGAAAACGCGGCGGTTCACCTGTTTACCGTCGACGCGCTCGGCTAGATCGAAGAGGTCGGCAAAACGCCCGTCGCGCGTACGGACGTCGATCGTATTGCGTACCGCCGCCTCGCCGACGCCCTTGACCGCCGCCAAGCCGAAGCGAATCGCACCAGCCACGACGGTGAAGTCGACGAGCGATTCGTTAATGTCTGGCGGCAGCACCTCGATGCCGATCCTCTTTGCCTCATCGATATACTCTGCGAGTTTTTCCGTCTTGTCTTTGACCGAGGTCATGAGCGCCGCTAAATATTGCAGCGGATGATTTGCTTTGAGGTACGCCGTTTGATAGGCGATCCACGCGTACGCGGCGGCGTGCGCTTTGTTGAACGCGTATCCTGCGAACGGTTCGATATAGTGGAAAAGCCGCTCGCCAAGGAGCCGGTCGACCTGCGACGTAACGAAGGCTCCGGCAACGAATTTCTCTTGGTAGAACGGAATCTTCTCCTTCTGTTTCTTGCTGATGACTTTGCGCAATTCGTCGACCTCGCTCAACGTGAAGCCGGCGATCTCGCGCGCCATGCGCATGACCTGTTCTTGATAGATCGGAATGCCGTACGTTTCCGAAAGGATTGGCTCCAAGCTCCGATGCAGGTACTGCGGCTTCGCCCGCCCGTGCTTGGCCGCGACGTACTGCGGAATGAGCTCCATGGGGCCAGGACGGTAGAGCGCAACCAATGCCATGATGTCGTCGAAGCCCGAGGGCTGGAGCTCCGCGCAGACGCGCTTCATCCCCTCCGACTCGAGCTGGAAAACGCCGACGGTTTCACCGCGCCCGAGCATTTCATAGGTTCGCGAGTCTTCGAACGAAATTTCGGAGAGCGCAAACGTCGGCGCCACGGTTCTTCGTATCTCCGACACCGCCTTATCCATGACGGTGAGATTGCGAAGCCCAAGGAAATCCATTTTGAGCAACCCAATGCGCTCGATCGAGTCCATGTCGTACTGAGTGTTAATGCCGCCATCCCCGAAGCGGCAGAGCGGCGTATATTCGGTCAGCGGCCCGGCCGAGATCACGACGCCGGCGGCGTGCGTCCCCGCGTTGCGGGAGAGTCCCTCGATCTCTTTGGCGGTATCGAGCAGCTTGCGCATCTGGGGTTGGAGCGCGTAGACGCTCTTCAATTCGGGGATCTGTTCGATGGCGCGTTTGATCGAGAAGCCACCGGGACCCGACGGAACGAGCTTGGCAATCCGATCGACGTCTGGTAGCGGAACCCCGAGCGCACGGCCGGCGTCGCGAATTGCAGCACGCGCCGCCATTGTACCGAAGGTTACGATCTGCGCGACACGCTCCTTGCCGTATTTTTCAGTCACGTAAGCGATCACTTCGTCGCGGCGGTCGACGCAAAAATCGGTATCGATGTCGGGCATCGAGATGCGCTCCGGATTGAGAAATCGCTCGAACATCAAGTTAAATCGGAGCGGGTCGAGATCGGTGATCTTCAGGCAATAGGCAACGAGCGACCCTACGGCCGATCCGCGCCCTGGGCCGACGGGAATGCCGCGGTCTCGCGCATACTTGATAAAGTCCCAGACGATGAGAAAGTACGACGAAAAACCCATTTTCGTAATGACCGCCAACTCGTAGTCGAGCCGCGTCCGGAGAGTAGCGTCGGCTCCAATCCGCTCTCTTCCGTAACGTTCGAGCAATCCCGATTCGCAAAGTTCGCGGAGGTACTCGGCGTCGCTGCGCTCGCGGTCGCCCTCAGATTGAGGCACGGGATACTCCGGCAAGTGAAAGATTTTCTCGGGAATACGAATGTCGACGCGCTCGGCGATGCGCACGGTGTTTTCGCAAGCTTCGGGTAGATCGCTCCAAAGCTCGTGCATTTCGGCCGGCGATTTGAGATAGAACTGATCGGAGTAAAAACGCATGCGGTTCTCATCGGAGACGGTCTTGCCGGTACCGATGCAGAGCAAAACGTCGTGGGCGCCGGCGTCTTTCTGCTCGAGATAATGCGAGTCGTTAGTTGCGACCAAAGGTATGTTCAGTTCCCGGCCGATCCTGACCAGGCCGTCATTGATTGCGTCCTGCTCCGGCATGCCGTGGCGCATGACTTCGATGTAGAATCGATCCCCAAAGATCTCGACGTAGGTTTTAGCGTTCCGAGCCGCCGCGTCGTAGTCTCCTCGCAGAAGCGGCGCCGCGACCAAGCCCGACATGCAGCCGGAGAGCGCGATGAGGCCGTCGTGATGTTTGGCAAGCAGCTCGAGGTCGATACGGGGCTTGTAGTAATAGCCTTCGAGGAAGCCTTTGGAGACCAAGGCGATGAGGTTGCGATAACCGACGAGGTCGCCGGCGAGCAACGTAACGTGGGCCTCCTCACGTGCCGTGCGATCGAGCCGGCCGCGCGGAGCGACGTACGCTTCGCAACCGAGAATCGGCGTGAGCCGCATCTCTCGCGCGGCGTAGTAGAACTCCATCGCGCCGTACATTACGCCGTGATCGGTTAGAGCGACCGCGGTCGCGCCGACCTCGGCGGCGCGACGACAGAGCGCTTCGATGCGGCACGCTCCGTCGAGCAATGAGTATTCCGAATGGACGTGGAGGTGAACGAACTGGGTCAAGCGCGTCGCCTGAAGGACACGCAGACGTTTACACTAATCGACGCGGGTGGCCCTCTAAATCTGAAAGGAGTTCGTGTCGCATGCAGCTCGAGCCGTATCTCTTTTTCCACGGTCGTTGCGAAGAGGCGCTCAATTTTTACAAGGAGTGTTTGAATGGCGAGATCGTCGGCATCAATCGCTTTAGCGGGTCGCCCATGGAACAGAACGTGTCACCGGATTACCGCGATAAGGTGATGCACGCAAGCTTCGTGGCCGGCGACGTAAAGTTCATGGCGTCGGACGGCGAGGCGGGTTCGCCACCCGACGGCAATGACGATGTGGCGTTATCGCTGGCAACGACCGACGACGCCGAGGGCGAACGCGTCTTCAATGCGCTCGCGGCTGGCGGTACGGTGACGATGCCGTTCGAGCAAGCGTTCTGGGGCGGAAAGTTTGGTTCGCTAACGGATCGCTTTGGAGTTCAGTGGATGGTCAGCGTGCACTCATAGCCGGCGCGCGGACGGTTTCGTGCGCGACGATGAGCTCGACGCCGCGAACCTCCTCCGCAGGAATTCGAAGATGCTCCCCGTCGAAGCAGTGCAACGGCGCTCCTCGATCGAGGCATCGCATCATAGCCTGGCGTACGAACTCAGCCATCTCGACTTGATTGTATCGCTCTCGGAGCGTCCGGCCGTCGCTCAACCGGATCCAAAGCTCGGCAGTCTGCATGGTCTCCTCCGCAGGGTTTGTACCCAGCGTGAAGTCGGTGCAACCGAGCTGGCGTCATATTGCCCCCGCTCCCCGCAGCATCTGCATCACGCGATCGACCGGCAGGGCGTACAGCGTCGCGCCGTCGCGCCCCGTCATCGTCGTCGCCTCGAAAAGCGCGTCGTAAATGGCCGCTTGCGTTGCCTCGGCCGTCGCCGTGTAGAGGGCATCGAGCACGTCGTCGTCTTCGACCATCGGCTCCTTTGGGGCCGCCACGGTGAAGTCCGCGACCCTTTCGAAGACGCGCGAGGTCGAGAAGGCGACGATCAGATCGCCGCTACCGACCGAGGATGTGAGTCCAGTCCGTGCCATTCCCATCGCCGCACGAAGCGCGAGCGCCCGTAGCTGACGGCTATCGAGTGGGGCGTCGGTGGCGATGACGATGATGATGCTGCCTTCCGCGAGCCGTCCCTTGAATGCGTAACCGTGCGGAAAGACCGGACGATATTCGTTGCCCAACCGTTCGCCGACGGGTACGCCCAAAATGGTCAGTTGGCGGCGGCTGCTGCCCGTATTGTCATTGACGAGCACCCCCACGCGATAGCCTCCCGCATCGCTTGGTAGAAGGCGCGACGCCGAGCCGACGCCGGCGCGAAAGCCGAACGCGTTCATGGCAGTCCCGGCGCCCACGCTGCCGCGCGCGAACTGCCCGGAGTTCGCCGAATCGAGGAGCGCCACGACGTCGTTGGGCATGACCGCGCGCGCTTGAATGTCGTTGAGCAGGCCGTCGTCGCACTCCCCAACGACTGGCAACGGGACGTCATCGCCACGACCGACCCGAGGATGGTGCTCGATCACCCAACTCACAACGCCGTCCGCGGCGCGCCCCACGTCGAGCGTATCGGTAAGAACGAGGGGCTCTTCGAGATAGCCCGATTCCTCAATCCAAAGCGTACCGGTCATCTCGCCGTTGCCGTTGAAAGCGAAGAAAGCGGCCGAGACCTTGTGATCCCACGGATCGGCGTTGGGGAGCACCGCGGTCGCGCCCGTCCTGACCGCGCTGCCTTCGATCTTGGTCACGTGCGCGACCCGAACGCCGGCGACGTCGGTAATACCGTCGAGGGGGCCGGATGCGAAGAATCCAAAATGAAAGGGTAGGACGAAGAGCAGCCAGCGCATTGCGGATGCATTGGACCAGCGCCGGGGCCCGCCTGCAGGCTCGCATATCGGACCCGGAAAAACAGGGTAGGCCCCAGGCTCGAATAGGAGGTTACGTATTCTCTCGCTTCCGGAAAAACTCAAGGTCGTCAAACTCTGGGAGAACCTTTCGGCTCCCGAGCTGATCGAGCACGCAATTGCTCGCGGCGAAGGCGTGCTCGGCGCTGACGGACAGCTCATTGTCGACACTCGTCCGCATACCGGCCGCTCGCCGAAGGACAAGTTCTTCGTGCGTGAGCCTTCGAGCGAGGAGCACATCGATTGGAGCGAGTCCAATCAGGCGATCGACGAAGACCGATTCGACGCCCTTTTCGATCGGGTTGCCGCCCATTTTTCGGAACGCGAGGCCTACAGCCTCGATTGTTACGTCGGCGCGGACGAGCGTTATCGTATGCCCTTGCGCGTCTACACGGAACTTGCCTGGCACAACCTTTTCGCCCGGCACCTGTTCATAACGCCCGAACGATCCGAACCGAATTTCGTCCCCGAGTTCACCGTCATCGATGCTGCGCTCTTTACAGCCGATCCGCAGCGTGACGGAACCCGTACGGGGACGTTTATCCTGGTGAACTTCGGACGCCGCATCATCCTTGTCGGCGGCACGCGATATGCAGGGGAGATCAAGAAGTCGATCTTCACCGTGATGAATTACCTCTTGCCGTTGCGAGACACGTTGCCGATGCATTGTTCGGCGAACGTCGGACGGGCCGGCGACGTAGCGATTCTCTTCGGCCTTTCGGGCACGGGGAAGACGACGCTGTCGTCCGACTCGCGACGACCGCTCATCGGTGACGACGAGCACGGCTGGTCGGCCGATGGTGTCTTCAACTTCGAGGGAGGGTGCTACGCCAAGGTTATTCGGCTCTCCGCCAAAGCCGAGCCCGAGATCTGGGCAGCAACGCACCACTTCTCGACCGTACTGGAGAATGTCGTCTACGATGAATCCAGCCGCCGCCTGGACGTCGATTCGGATGCAAAAACCGAGAACACTCGCTCGGCGTATCCGCTAGAATTCATTCCGAACATCGTCACCGGCAGTCGAGCCGGCCATCCGAAAACGATCGTTATGCTGACCGCGGATGCATTCGGCGTGCTTCCGCCCATCGCAAAACTCTCACGCGACCAGGCGATGTACCATTTTCTTTCCGGATACACGGCCAAGGTAGCAGGCACCGAACGCGGCATCAGCGAGCCGCAGGCCACCTTTTCGACGTGCTTTGGCGCGCCGTTCATGGTGCACCATCCCACCGTCTACGCCGAGCTTCTCGGCCGCAAAATCGACGATCACCACGTCGAATGCTGGCTCGTCAATACCGGCTGGACCGGCGGCCCGTACGGTGTAGGGCACCGGATGGCCATAGCGCACACTCGGGCAATGGTCAATGCCGCAATCGAAGGTCGGATTCGCGACGAGTACGATCTCGAACCGTTCTTTGGTCTGATGATTCCGAAGCAAGTTCCCGACGTTCCAAGTGACGTGCTCAATCCGCGTAACGCGTGGCCGGATCGGAGTGCGTACGACGAACAAGCGCGCAAGCTCGCGCAGCTTTTCTTCGATAACTTTGCGCGATTCGAGGCACACGTTTCACCAGCCATACGTTCAGTTGCGATTAGGCCGCTCGCTCGGTCCTAATCCGTCGTTCAGGCGCCCTACCCCGGAACGGGCTACTATCGAGGCCATGAAGATCAACCTCCTGGCCGCGGGCGCTTTTGCCCTGGCGCTTGCGATGCCGCTCGGTGCCGGCGCCCAGCAAGCTCAGCCCTCGGCGCAGCGCGCAAACGGCCACAGCACCACCCCAAGCGAAACGCGCCTCCAGCACCGCTGGGGAAAGCGCTTCGGAAACCTCAATCTCTCGGGCGATCAGCAACAGCGCATTCAATCGCTCATTCATCAGTATTCGCAGACGCATCCGGCAGGAAGCCCGCGCGATCGCGGTGCCGATCGCGAGTTGCGCCAGCAAATCATGGGCCAACTCAATGGCGATCAGCAGAATCAATACCGCCAGCAGATGCGCGCACGTCGCGCTCAAATGCATCAGCAGCAAGGGCAGTACCAACAGCAGGGCGATGACCAGCGCTACCAACAAGCGCCCGATCAGCAGTACCAGCAAGGAGCGCCCGACGAGCGGTACCAGCAAGGCGGTCCGGATCAACAGTATCAGCAGCAAGGTCCGCCGCCGGGTCAATATCAGCAAGGTCCGCCGCCGGATCAATATCAGCAAGGCCCTCCGCCGGATCAACAGTATCAGCAGCAAGGACCCCCGCCGGGTCAATATCAGCAAGGCCCGCCGCCGGATCAAGATCAGCAAGGTCCACCGCCTGTTTAGGGAGCACGACTCCTAGCCGGGTAATCGCGTGTGCGCATTCGAAGGAGTGCGCATGCGCGCAGCGATTCTCGCCCTCGTCACCGCAGCGCCCGCCGTCGGCATTCATGTGCCCGGCGGTTTCCTTATTGAGAAGATAGCGACGATCGCCGGCGCGCGCGAGCTCGCGGCGCTTCCCAATGGCGATCTGCTTGTTGGCACTAAAGGCTCCGACGTTTACATCGTGCCGCAGGCGGAAGGGAATGCCGCGGCGCCGCGGGTCTTCGCGACCTTCGACGACCAACTGGCGGCCGGCGTTTTCTACGCGCCCTCGCGGCACGAGGTTTACGTGGGAACGATGCACCACGTTTGGTCGATTGCATATCCTGCGCAGCGCAACTCGCCAGCGCCTCACCGCATCGCCGACGTGCGAGCGCGAAGCGAGGCGCCGGAATCCGACGGCGACGTTCACACGACAACCTCGGTCGCGTATACGAAGGGCCTGATTTACATCTCGGCAGGCTCGTCGTGCAACGCGACAATGCAAGGCGGGCACCCATGCGTGGAGGTCGACCCGACCCGCGCCGCTATTTCCGTTATGAGACCCGATGGGTCAAACTTTGAACAACGCGCGACGCGCATTCGGAACGCAATTGCGCTTGCCGTGAATCCGGCAACCGGTTCGTTGTGGGTCGGTGACGCCGGTCAGGACGATCTTCCATTCGGCCACCCTTACGAGTTTCTCGACGATCTTTTTGCGCATCCGGGCGATGCCGATTACGGCTGGCCGGCGTGCGAAGAGAACCACCATGCATACGTGTCCGGATCGGATTGCTCCAAGACGGTCGAGCCGCTTGTCGAGCTTCCGGCCTACTCGACGATCATCGGCGCGACATTCTATCCGCTGCATCAAGCCGGTCCCTATGCCTTTCCGCCATCGTACCGCGGTGGTCTCTTCGCCGCGGTCCACGGTTCCTGGCATCGCGACCGAAGCGGCTGTTATGCGGCTCCGCCTCGCGTCGTCTTCATCGCAATGAAGGGCGACCGTCCTGCGCGATCCGTCGATTGGAGCAATCCAACGCGCCAGTGGACGGATTTCGCGACCGGTTTTCAGAGTGGCTGCACCGAGCGCATCGGCCGGCCGACCGGCGTCGCGATCGGCGCCCACGGTTCGCTTTTCGTCGCCGACGATACTGCCGGCGCGATCTACCGCGTGCGCCCTACCCATGGCTGATAGAGTCGCCATCCTAGTTGGAGGCGGCCCCGCCCCCGGCATCAACGGCGTGATTGCATCCGCAGCGATGGAGGCATTCAAGTGCGGATTGCGCGCAATGGGCATCTACGACGGATATCGCGATCTAGCTGCCGGGCGTCCACCGCAGACGAAAGAATTGACATTTGACGACGTTTCGCGAATCCACACCAGCGGCGGCTCGATCCTACGGACCTCGCGGACCAATCCAGCAAAGGACGAGGCCACCTTGGAGCGATGCGTCAACTCGATCGTTGAACTCGGTGCGCGTTACCTCGTCTGCATCGGCGGTGACGACACGACCTACGGCGCAGCCAGGATCGCAGAGCGCACGAACGGCCGCATCGGTCTGGCGACGGTGCCGAAAACAATCGACAACGACCTCCCGCTCCTTGAGAACGCTCCAACTTTTGGTTTTGAAACGGCGCGGTCGATCGGGGCGGGCATCCTCGAGAGCTTGATGGAGGATGGGCGCACGACCTCGCGTTGGTACGTCGTGGTCTGCATGGGGCGAAAATCTGGATCGCTTGCCCTCGGAATGTGCAAGGCCGCCGGCTCGACCCTCGCCGTGCTGCCCGAAGAGTTCCCCGAAAAAGCGACACTGGCAGCGGTGCGCGATACCATCGTTGGAGCGATCGTCAAGCGTCGCGCCGTCGGGCGGCGGCACGGCGTCGTCGTTGTCGCCGAGGGCATCGCCGAACGCGTGTGGGACGACCTCTTCGCAACCAACGAGCACCTTAGTCGCGACTCGTTTGGCAATGTCCCTCTCGCCGAGGTGCCGCTTGGAACCGTTTTGCGCGACGCCGTGCGCGACCGGCTCAATCAGATTGGCGTCGACTGCGTGGTCCACTCGAAGGATATCGGTTACGAGTTGCGATGCGCAAAGCCCGTCGCGTTCGACGTCGACTATACGCGGACATTGGGCTACGGCGCGGTCCGGTACTTGGTTGGCGGCGGCAGCGGGGCATTGATCGCCCTGGAAGGCGGCAACGTTCGTCCGGTTGATTTAGCCGATTTACTCGACCCCGCGACGGGCCGAATTCGAACGCGTCAGGTCGATCGAACGACTGAAGCCTATCGGGTCGCGCGCGACTACATGGTCTACTTCGAGCCCGCAGATTTCACCGATACCGAAAAACTCGCGGCACTCTCCTCTCAGACGAATCTGACCCCGGAGACATTTCGACGCGAATTCGAGAAGGTCGCGCTTCCATAGCGCGCTGACCGCAACGAGCTCACCACATGCAAGAGCCCGTCGCACTAAGTGCGACGGGCTCTGCTCTACTAATCTGGCACCGTCCTACTTTCGAGAGGCCCTGCGGCCAAACTATCATCGGCGCTGGCGAGCTTAACTGCCGTGTTCGGGATGGGAACGGGTGGGACCCCGCCGCCATGGGCGCCAGAAATCTGGTCCCCGAGCGCGATGGCGAGCCGGAGCTCGAGCCGATCGCGCCGGGAAGCTTCAAAGCTGTACAGAGAAGAACTTCCAGTGCCGCACGCGCGCACACGTTAGTTAAAAATATCCGAGCGATTAGTACCGGTCAGCTCCACACCTTGCGGCGCTTCTACCTCCGGCCTATCAACGTGGTAGTCTACCACGACTCTTCACCCTTTCGGGATTGAGATCTCATCTTGGAGTCAGTTTCACGCTTATATGCTTTCAGCGTTTATCTGATCCGAACATAGCTACCCGGCTATGCTCCTGGCGGAACAACCGGTTGACCAGCGGTTCGTTCGACCCGGTCCTCTCGTACTAGGGTCGACACTCCTCAAATCTCCTACGCCCACGGCGGATAGGGACCGAACTGTCTCACGACGTTCTGAACCCAGATCGCGTACCGCTTTAATGGGCGAACAGCCCAACCCTTGGGAACTACTACAGCCCCAGGATGCGACGATCCGACATCGCGCGTCATTCCATCATCACTGATGGCGCAGACTATATCTTCACCTTTCTCGAGCGAACGCTCGAGTTAAGGGCCGGCGTATGATGGCGTCCGTAGATTTGCATGCAGCGCATGCACGAAGCGCCATCTCATCATCTGTTCGATGAATCAGTCGTTACGGGGTCATGCGATGATCGCTCGATCGCAGACTTCCCACGGTATTGTCCTCGCACTTACAGTCAGCGCGTTCGGAGTTCACCGTTATAAGCCGGAACTTTTGTTGCTGTTTCCAGCACAACACCCCTGATGTTGAGGTGCCAAACCTCCCCGTCGATGTGGACTCTTGGGGGAGATAAGCCTGTTATCCCCAGAGTAGCTTTTATCCGATAAGCGACGGCCCTTCCATTCGGTACCGCCGGATCACTTAGTCCTGCTTTCGCACCTGCTCGACCTGTCCGTCTCGCAGTCAAGCTCCCTTTTGCCTATGCACTCTAATGAACGGTTTCTGACCGTTCTGAGGGAACCTTTGAGCGCCTCCGTTACTCTTTAGGAGGCGACCGCCCCAGTCAAACTGCCCACCTGACCATGTCCTACCGCCGGATAACGGCGGCTAGTTAGAATCCCAAGATTTTCAGGGTGGTATCCCAACGTCGGCTCCGCACGAGCTAGCGCCCGCGCCTCAACGCCTCCCACCTATCCTGTACAGAAAACTTCAGAACCCAAGATCAGGATACAGTAAAGCTTCATGGGGTCTTTCCGTCCTGCCGCGGGTAACCAGCATCTTCACTGGTACTGC